>JAFGFN010000191.1 GCA_016931035.1 Candidatus Sumerlaeota bacterium | reverse complement strand
GTGACCCCATTTGCTCACGACATTTTTGTCCTTTGTTTTCAATATCGAGACGAAGATCGCGCCTTTCTGTTTTGGACAAGAGTGATCCGCCATTAAACGCGTCGCCGCGCCCGGGATCAACGGAATAGTGAAGGGGTCGCGGCATGGGGGTGCGACCCGCTATTCTGAAGAAGGCGTTCTGCGCCGCGATCCCTCGCCCCCACCGGTTTTACACCGGTGGAGCGATGGTTCTGCTCAAGTTGTGGAGCGTTCTTTTCCCTTCTCCCCCTCCTTTTCCCCCCTGCCGGCGGCTCTAGCCGCCGGCAGGGGGGAAAAGGAGGTAATTCGCACCGTTCTGGAGCATAATCGGCGCCCCACCGACGAGAAGTCGGCGTTGGCGTTTTCAAAATGGTGGGTTGCACCCGCGCCGTAGACTCGGCGCCTTCCAGGATTCTGTGCTTGAAAGGGGGTTTCGGAGTCCCCTAAGATGACGCAGAGTCCTAGCGCCATGCCGCCCAAGAAATCCTTCTCCATCAACCGCTCGAACCTCGTCGCCGACTTGTTGGCCGCCGTCGCGGCCTTCTGGATCGCCTTCGCGCTGCGCAGCGCCGTCCTCGAACCGCTCTTCGGACCCAGAGGCTGGATCAAGAACGTCTATCTCTCGCGCGACATCGTCATCCTGCCGCTCTTCCCCGTCCTGCTCGCCGCGGCCCTCGTCGCAAACTCCTTCTACGATCCGCACCGCCTCAGGCGGTTCCGTCACGCGCTGGCCGCCCTTGTTTTTTCGACGGTGGTCGCGGTCCTTTGTCTCATGGCCGTCGTCTACGTGTTCTCGCACCAGAACCTGGTGTCGCGACTCCAGATCGCGTTGACCGCTTTCTTCTCCATCGTGCTGGTCTCGCTGCGATGGCGCTTGAGCCGACGCATCCGCGAGCGACGCCGCCTCGACGACGAAGAGAGCGTCCCGATTCACACGATCGTCGCTCCCTTTCCGCTTCTCATGCCCTTGGACCTCGTGATCATGATCGCCGCGTTCTGGCTGGCGCACTGGACGCGCGAGCTCCTCGAGATCGCCCTCCTCCCGCGCGGTCTCATGCGCGAGTCCTGGTTCGAGCGCCACCAGGCGCTGATGGTTCTCTACCCTTTGTGTATGCTCATCGCATTGAGCGCGAACTCCTTCTACGATCTTCAGATCGTCCGCCGCCTGCGCCGCGCCGTGTGGGTCCTCTCGTTTTCGACGCTCGAGGCGACCGTGGCGATGATGAGCTTGGTCTATCTGTTCTCTCACGAAACGCTCATCAGCCGCTGGCAGATCGCCCTCATGGCGGTCCTCATGAACCTGCTTCTCGCGGCGCGATGGCTCGCGATGCGCCGAATCCTTCTGCGCCGACACGCCGTCGACGAGCACGTCCCGGCGCGGCGCACGACCGAAGCCCCTTTCCCGACGGTCCCCATCGGCGGGCTGCCGTTTCACTGCTGTACGATGACGGAGGCGGTCGACTGGCTCGGCGAGCGGATACGCGAGCGAAAGCGCACCTACATCGTCACGCCCAACATGGACTGGCTCTACGCCTTCAGCCGCCATCCCGAGAAACGAAGCGATTTCCTCGCGGCCGATCTCGTCCTGGCCGACGGAGTGCCGATCTTCTGGCTCTCTCAATTCCTCCATCCCTCGTTGCCCGAAAAGGTCTCGGGATCGGATCTTTTCCTCGAACTGAGCGCCGTCGCGCCGGAGAAGGGGTATCGGATCTATCTGCTCGGAGGCGAACCGGGCGTCGCCGAGGCCGCGAAGGAGAGAATGGAACATCTGTTTCCCCAGATCCAAGTCTGCGGCACCGACGCGCCGCCGCACGGGTTCGAGAAGGACCCGGCGGTCTGGGAATCGACCCTGGAACGCATCCGCCGCGCGCAGCCCGACATCTTGTTCGTCGCCTTCGGCGCCGAGGGACAGAGGCGGTTCCTGGTCGACAGTCTGGACCGAATCGACGTTCCCGTGCGAATGGGAATCGGCGCGTCGATCGACTTCATGGCGGGGACCCAGAAGCGCGCGCCGCGTCTCATGCAGCAGGTGGGACTCGAATGGTTCTGGCGGTTGGCGTGGCATCCGCGCCGCCTGTTCCGGCGCTACGTTCTCCACGACCTGCCGTTTCTCGTCGAACTCGCCTGGGGCATCGCCCGACATCGCGCCCGCAACGGCTGACGAACCGTGGCGGGCCGTAGCCGAAAAGGTGTTCGTGTGACTCTCGGGTAGGAATTACTTGGCCGTGCAAAGATACTCGTCCACGGCTCGGGCGACCTGCTTGCCCTGCGCCATGGCATGAACGACGAGCGACGCGCCTCGGATCGTATCGCCCGCCGCAAAAACGCCGTTGGCCGACGTCATGTAGCTGGAATCCACGAGGACGTTGCCTCGCCCGTCGGTCTTCAGCTCGAAATCCCGGACTAGCGCGCCATGTTCGGCGTGGACGAAACCCATCGCCAGGAGAATCAGCTCCGCGTCGATCTCGAACTCGGAACCCGGGATTTCCTCGAACTGGAATCGCGCTGGGTCGGTCCAGTTGAGCCGGACGCACCGCGCTTTCTCGACGCGCCCGTCTTTTCCGACCAACTCTTTGGTGTGGATGCTCCAGAGGCGCTCGCACCCTTCCTCCTGCGAGGAGGAGGTGCGAAGAATCTGCGGCCAAAGGGGCCAGGGATTCGTTTCGTGCGAGCGTTTCTCGGGAGGCTCGGGCAGCAGCTCGATCTGCGTCACCGACTTCGCTCCCTGACGAATGCTCGTGCCGATGCAATCGGAACCCGTATCGCCGCCGCCGACGACGAGGACGTTTTTGTCCTTGGCCGTGATCGACTCCTCGGGCGGAATCTCGTCGCCCGCCACGCGCTTGTTCTGCTGCATCAGGAAGTCCATGGCGAAGTGAACGCCCGCCAAGTCGCGACCCGGCGCCTCCAGGTCGCGCGGCTTGCGCGCACCGACGGTCAGGACAATGGCGTCGAAGCTTCGGGTCAGATACGCGGTCGAAAGATCTTCTCCCGCGTCGACGCCCGTCTCGAAGACGACGCCTTCGGCCCTCATCTGTTCGAGACGCCTCTCGAGCACCCACTTCTCCAACTTGAAGTCCGGAATGCCGTAGCGAAGAATCCCTCCGACGCGGTCGTCTCTCTCGAACACGACCACCTCGTGTCCCGCGCGAGCCAGCTCCTGGGCGACGACCAGTCCCGCCGGACCCGAACCGATGACGGCCGCCTTGAAACCGGTCCGGCGCTCGGGCGGTTGGGGAACGATCCAGCCTTCCTCCCACGCGCGCTCCACAATCTGGAGTTCGATGTGGCGTATCTCGACGGGCTTCTCGTCGATCATCAACGTGCATGCCGCCTCGCACGGCGCCGGGCAGACCCGGCCCGTGAACTCGGGGAAGTTGCACGTCGCCTGGAGCAGATCGAGCGCCTTGCGCCACTGCCCGCGATAGACCATCTCGTTCCAATCGGGGATCAGGTTGCCGAGAGGGCATCCGAACGAGTGGCAGTACGGAATCCCGCAATCCATGCACCGCGCGGCCTGGAGAGTCAGCGCCTCGACCGGCATCATCTCCTCCACCTTGCGATAGTCGCGAATCCGTTCCTCGACCGGACGCCGGGGAGGGTCGATGCGTTCGTATTCCAGGAATCCGGTGGGCTTAGCCATTGCATTGTTCCTTCACGTCTATCGTCGCCTGCGTTCTCATTCTTCCCGAGAGAGAAGCAGGCACTCTCGTCATTATCTCATGTTCTATAGTCGCGGATGAGTTCGGGATGCCGGAGGTTGCCCTCGCACATCGGTCCGAGAGGACACGACGAGCACTTCGGCTCGGCGTGGTTGAAACAGAACTTCGTCCCAACGTGAATCAAGCCGTCGTCAAACTCTGCAACGCCGAGCTGCGATCCGGATGCAAGCAGAAAGGCGTGAGGCAGACGCTGTATCTCGACAGTCTTCGGTCCCCGCGAGTGAGTGCGAAGATGATCGACACAGATTTCGGAGTAGGCTTCGCGGACCGCTTGCGGGACTGGCGAACTCGCCTTCATGCCGCGAATGTTGGTCACTCGTATATAGTGGAGTCCTCCTTTTCCCTGTCCCTTCTGCACGACTTCCTTGGCGACGTACTCCGTATCGGTTGCCCACAAACTAAAGAACCCCGTCCGCCAAAGCACACGTCCCGCATTACTGTCGAACGGCACTTCATACGAGAGCCGCCCCCAGCTTTTCTCCGCTCCCTCCAACAGTGGGAAAGAGGAGACGACCCACTTGGCAAACAGGTGGCAGGCTTTGTCGCCAATAGCTTTGCCTAGACCGTAACGCTCGTGATCTTTCACCTGCTGACTCATATCCTCAGCCGACCGACACGACCGAAGGTGCTTGCAGAGAACGGCGACGCGCTTCTCGTCGTCCGGCTCGTCGCGCTCTAGCAAGAGCGGCAAGGCTAGAGGAACGCCCCAGCGGAACACGGCAAAGTCGAGCGCTTGCTTGGTATTGTCCATGAACAGATTATACTTCGCGGGCGTCGACCGGTTCTCGGCCGCCCACAGTTCCGCGCGAATGGCCTTGACGGATTCGTGCTTCGCCACTATCCGGTCGATGGCTATACCCAATTCCTTGAAGAAGAGCAACGGAGTGTGGAGGAACCTAACTTCCCGTTCGTAGAGATCGTTGGAAACGTCGAGAAGCAGAGTCCGAATTCCCTCGATATCGGGACCCTGGTCAAGAACGGCGCTCAACAAGAGAAATCGCGTCAGGAGTTCACGACGTGTGCATGCGCCATCTCTTTTGTCGAGTTCTTCAGCGCGAACGCTTCCACTCGAGACAAAGAAATGCTCAAGTGGCCTCAAACGGTGAATCTGAGGCGCAGAACCGTTTCTACGACCGATTTCGCCAATCGCCAAGACGAGCTGCGCAGGATCAACCATGACGCCCTCCCTGCGCTTGCCTGTCGGCGAAGAGATCGTTCTGCCGGGTGACCCCCGAACGGCGCGTTAGGACTTGCGTCTTGATTACTTTCTCAAGAGACCAATAGCCCCTTCCGAATTCGCGAGAGAGAACGTCCATGACCTTCTTCTTCGTCAAACCGGACGCGCCCAAAGCCGCAAAGCGCGACGCGATGCGCTCTTTCTCGCCCGAACCCCAAGGAAGTCCTTGGCGTGGTGGGAGACCCGCCTCGGGGACGCGCAGATCGCGTAGAAGAGCGCCCCGCTCCACCGTCGCCATCTCCCGCGCTTGATGTGCGAAGGCGGTTTTGCTCAGTTCGAACCCGACCGCCCTGCGATTCATGCCGAGAGCGATGCGCGCGGTGGAGAAACCTCCGAGGAACAGATCGCATACGAGATCGCCTTCGTTGCTGCTGTATTGGATCATCTTCATGAGGAGGCGCGAGGGCAATTCGTTCTTGTTCTTTGTCTTGCCGGGCTTGTATTCGCGGTTGATGACCCACACGTCTTCGCGATCCTGGTAGTTGAGGGAGCCGTTTCCCTCTCCACGCTCGGAGGCTCCGAAGCGGCAGTGGGTGTTGAACGTCGCCGATCCGCCCGGTTTCCTGTAGAAGAGAATGTGGTAATGCGACGAAACATACTTCCGCGTTGTGTGGACGCCGAAATTGTACTTCCAGACGATGTGATTCACCTCTTGAAGCCGCGTCGCCCGCAACGCGTTCAAAACATGGATCAGGTTTGTGTAACCCGATACGATGTAGATCGATCCGCCCGGACGCAGAATTCGCTCGGCTTCGGCGATCCATTTCCGGCTAAACTCCCCATACTCGTCCGCGGGCACTTCGACGTAACCGTCGAGAACGAACTCCTCTTTGCGATTGTAGTGCTTGTGGAGCCGATCGCCTTCGATCCCATACGGAGGGTCCGTGACAATGAGATCGACGACGCCGTCCGGTATGTGCCGACGGCAGCCTTCGACACAGTCCTCGTTGAAGAACACCGGTTTCTCGAACATTGCTCTCACCCTGCTTCTTCTTGCTCCACTTCCTCGACCACGGCGGCTCGAGCACCGTTGAATCTCTATCGACACACTATGACCAGCGGGAGAGAAACGTCAAGCCCGTCCGCCAATCGGACAAGCGGGACTAACCGCTGTACACCTCCTCGGTCGCCGACACCGTCTCGCTATCGACGTGCTCGCGGAGCCTCATTCGTTCCAGCACGCGCCGGTACTCGATCGGCATGACCTTGACGAACCGCGGCAGGTGCGTTTGCCAGTCTTCCAAGATGCGTTGCGCATTCGGACTGTGCGTGTAGGTGTAGTGATTCTCGATCAGGGCGCGCAGCTCGGTTCGATCGTCTTCGCTTCGCACACCCTCGAGGTCCACCATGTCGAGATTGCAGCGGGTCTCGAACATCTCGGTCGGATCGTAGACGTAGGCGACGCCGCCGCTCATCCCCGCGGCGAAGTTGTAACCCGTCGAACCCAGAACGACCACTACCCCGCCCGTCATGTACTCGCATCCATGGTCGCCCACCCCCTCGACAACCGCCTTCGCCCCGCTGTTGCGGATGGCGAACCGCTCGCCGGCCATGCCGTGCAGATAGACTTCCCCCGACGTGGCGCCGTAGAGGATCACGTTGCCCGCGATGATGTTCTCGTGCGGGATGAACGTCGCGCCCCGCGGCGGCACCACGATGATCCGGCCGCCCGAGAGCCCCTTGCCCACGTAGTCGTTGGCGTCGCCCTCGACGCGGATCGTGACGCCGCGCGCCAGGAAAGCGCCCAGGCTCTGTCCGGCGGAACCGGAGAAATCGATCTGAATCGTATCGTCGGCGAGTCCCTTGGGACCGTGACGACGGACAATCTCGCCGCTCAAGGTCGATCCGACCGCGCGATTCACGTTGCGGATCGGCCGCTCGATCCGAACCCGTTCGCCTTTCTCGATGGCGGGACGGGCCAGGCGGATCAGCTCCTGATCCATCGCCTCGAGGATTTCGTGGTCCTGCTTCTTGGTGCAGCGAAGGCCAATCCGTCCCGGGTCCTCTGGAACGGTCAGAATCGCGCCGAGATCGAGGCCGCGCGCCTTCCAATGGTCGATGGCGGGTTGCATCTCGAGCCGGTCGACCCGCCCCACCATCTCGTCGATCGTGCGGAATCCGAGCTCGGCCATCACCTCGCGCAGGTCCTGAGCCAGGAACCGGAAGAATCGCTCGACGTAGTCGGGATTGCCCGTGAACCGGCAGCGCAGGCGCGGGTCCTGCGTGGCCACGCCGACGGGACAGGTGTTGAGATGGCACTTGCGCATCATCACGCATCCAAGCGTGATGAGGACCGAGGTGCCGAAACCGAATTCCTCGGCGCCTAGGAGCGCCGCAATAGCGATGTCGCGACCCGTTTTGAGCTGGCCGTCGGTCTGGACCCGGATCTTGTCGCGCAGGTGATTGCCGACCAGACTCTGCTGCGTCTCGGCGAGGCCCAGTTCCCACGGCAGACCCGCGTGCTTAATCGAGGTCAGCGGCGAGGCGCCCGTCCCTCCGTCGTGACCGGCGATCAGGACCAGGTCGGCCTTCGCCTTGGCCACGCCCGAAGCGATCGTTCCCACCCCCACTTCCGAAACCAGTTTCACCGAAACGGCGGCCTCGGGATTCGTCATCTTGAGATCGTAGA
This sequence comes from Candidatus Sumerlaeota bacterium, assembly GCA_016931035.1. Lineage (GTDB taxonomy): Bacteria > Sumerlaeota > Sumerlaeia > UBA8349 > UBA8349 > JAFGFN01. The sequence goes on along the minus strand of JAFGFN010000191.1, from coordinate 15,751 downwards.
TCAGCTGCGCCAAGTCCTCGATCGAGTAAATGTCGTGATGAGGCGGCGGCGAAATGAGGGTCACGCCCGGGGTCGTATGACGAACGCGCGCGATATCCTCGCTCACTTTATGACCGGGCAGCTGGCCCCCTTCGCCCGGTTTGGCGCCTTGCGCCATCTTGATCTGCAATTCGTCGGCGTGGATCAGATAGTCGGTCGTCACGCCGAACCGTCCCGACGCCACCTGTTTGGTGGCCGACCGGCGGCTGTCGCCGTTGGGCAGGAGAACGTAGCGCGCCGGGTCCTCGCCTCCCTCGCCCGAGTTGCTTCGCCCTTTCAGACGATTCATCGCGATGGCGATCGACTCGTGCGCCTCCTGGCCGATCGAGCCGAACGACATCGCCGCCGTCACGAAACGCGGCGTGATCGACTCCACCGGTTCGACCTCGTCGATCGGAACCGGATCGCCCTTCTTGAACCGCATGAGCGAGCGCAGGGTGGCGCGCTCGCGCGAAGTGTCGTTGACGGTCGCCGCGAATTCCTTGAAGACCGAGTAATCGTTGGTTCGCGTGGCGTGTTGCAGTTTGTAGATCGCCTGAGGCGTCCACATGTGCGCCTCGCCGCCGACACGAACGTGATAGTTGCCTCCCACGTCCAGCAACCCCGCGGGGACTCCGGTTTCCGGGTACGCGCGACGATGCCGTTCGTTCGCTTCGCGCGCGATCTCCTCGAGCCCGATTCCCTGGATGCGCGAGGCCGTGTGGCAGAAGTAACGATCCACCAGCGCGCGGCTCAGTCCGACGGCTTCGAAAATCTGCGCGCCCAGATAGCTGCGCGACGTCGAGATGCCCATCCGGCTGAATGTCTTGAGAAGGCCCTTCTTGAGCGCGGTGACGTAGCGATCCACGGCTTCTTCCGGCGTCGCTTTCGGATCGTCGAGAAGTCCCGCCTCGGCCAACGCTCGAATCGTGTGGAACGCCGCGCGCGGGCAAATCGCGCTCGCCCCGTAGCCGATCAGCAAAGCGAGGTGCATCACCTCGCGCGGCTCGCCCGAATCGACCACGATGCCGGCCTCGGCCCGCAGCCCCCGACGAATCAGGTGGTGGTGAAGACCCGAAGCGGCCAAGAGCGCCGGAATCGGCGCGCGACGCGCGTCGGTTTCGCGGTCCGAGAGAATCAGAATCGTCGCGCCGGAGGCGATCGCCTCCTCGGCCCGTTGGAAGATCGAATCCAGGGACTGCTCCAAGGCGTCGCCCCCGCCTCCCACGGGAAACAACATCTCCAGTTCGCCCGCTTTGAGGTCGGGGTTCGTCGAGCCTCTGAGCCGCGCTACGTCTTCGGGAGTCAGGACGGGATGATAGAGCTTGAGCCGGCGACAATGCTCGGGCGTCTCTTCGAGAAGGTTGCGCTCGCGCCCGAGGAAGTTCGTGAGCGACATGACGAGCTCTTCGCGCAACGGGTCGATCGGAGGATTCGTGACTTGAGCGAAAAGCTGTTTGAAGTACGCGTAGAGAAGTTGCGGCCGGTCGGACAGAACCGCCAGGGCCGCGTCGTTTCCCATCGAGCCGACGGGCTCCTGACCGCGCGACGCCATCGGGGCGACGATCGTTCGCAGCTCTTCTTCCGTGAACCCGAAGACGTGCTGTTGGCGCAACACCCGATCGGGATCCTGGGCCGGTATCTCCGACGGCGCCAACAGACCGCGCAATTCGACATGATTCTCGCGCACCCAATGCCGGTACGGGCTCCGCCGCGCGATACGCCCCTTGATCTCGCTGTCGGAAACGATGCGTTTCTCGATCATATCGAGCAGGAACATCTTGCCCGCCTGAAGACGCCCCCGGCGAAGAATCTGTTCGGGCGCAATGTCGATCACGCCCGTCTCCGACGCCATGATGACCAGACCGTCCCGCGTGACGCTCCAACGCGACGGACGCAGGCCGTTGCGGTCCAACACCGCCCCGATGTAGCGATGACCGTCGGTGAAAGCGATGGACGCGGGACCGTCCCACGGTTCCATGATGTTGGCGTGGTACTCGTAGAAGGCCCGTTTGTCCTCGCTCATGAGGAACTTCGGTCCCCAAGCCTCGGGAATCATCATCATCATCGCGTGGGGAATCGAGCGCCCCGCGGCGACCAGCAGTTCGAGCGTGTTGTCGAACGCGGCCGAATCGCTGCCGCCCTCGACGATCACGGGCCGGATCTTCTCGACGTCCGGCCCCAAGAGCCGCGACGAGAAAACCGCCTCGCGCGCCCGCATTCGGTTGATGTTGCCGCGCAGGGTGTTGATCTCGCCGTTGTGCGCCAAGTACCGGAACGGTTGGGCCAGACACCACGTCGGCAACGTGTTCGTGCTATAGCGCTGGTGCACCAGGGCGAAGGACGAAGCGAAATCCGCTTCGAAAAGATCGGGGAAAAACCGCGTCAACTGCGTCCCCGTCAACAACCCTTTGTAATTCACCGTGCGCGAGGACAAGCTGACAACGTAGAACTGGCTCGCGTCGACATCGTCCCAACCGGCCACTTCGTTTTCGATCAGACGCCGAATGACGTAGAGTTTCGTTTCGAAACGACTTCGCTCCACGCGGCCGCGGCCAAGAAAGAGTTGCCGGAACGCGGGCATCGTGCTCAGGGAGAGATGGCCGAGCTCCTTCGAGTCCACCGGCACCTCGCGCCATCCCAACACCTCGCACCCCTCGGACTCCGCGATCCGCCCGGCGGCCTCCTGGCACCGCGCGCGCAACGACTCGTCCGTCGGGAGAAAGAACATCCCGACGGCGTAGTCGCCGCGCTCGGGGAGGGGCGCGCCGAGCGCGTCGGCCTGACGACGAAAGAAGATGTCGGGAATCTGGAGGAGGAGTCCGGCGCCGTCGCCCGTCGACTTATCGCCGCCGACCGCGCCGCGATGTTCCAGGTTCACGAGAATTCGGATGGCGTTTTCGACGAGGTCGTGTTGAGGATCGCCGTCGATTCGGGCGATGAACCCCGTGCCGCAGCTATCGTGTTCGTAGGCGAAATCGCGGAGCCCACGAGCGCGCGGAAAACCTGCGGCGTTGCATTGGCTGTAACCGTGGATCTGCATCGTGCGGTCTTGTTCTCCTGCGCTGGTTCCGCCCGACTCGCTCTCCTCGGCGCCTGAAGCGGGTCGAAGACGCTCTCTCGCCGACGACACGACAAGCGACCCTCTCTCCCATATACAGTACGGTCCGCAAATCCTCAACCGCGAAGGTGGAGGGAAAACTTCCGGACTCAGTCTCCCTCGATTCTCGGTGCTCAGTCAAGATGCGCCCAAGCACGAGAGCGCCGACTCACCAAGGCAAGTCGGCGCTCTCGCAAGTTCGAACGCTTCGCGACGCCCCGGCCTCAGTAGATCCAGAGCATCTCGCGATACTTCGGGATGGGCCACATCGAGTCCTCGACGTAGTGCTCGAGCATGTCGCCCGACTCGCGGCACTCTTGCATGATGGGAAGGACCGTGTCGCGATACAGTTTCGCGCGCTTGAACGCCGAGCCGTGCGCTTCGTCCGCCTTGGAACGCGCCTCGTCCAATGCGCTCAGAGCGCGTTTGAGACGGCTGATATGATTCGTCACGACCTCGAGCAGGTTCTTCTGCGCCGAAACGTCGGCGTTGTCGCCCAGGGCCGCGCGTAGAGAGACCATCGAATCGGCGATCTTCTTCTGGTAGGCGATCGCCGCGGGCAGAATCATCGTCCGCCCCATGCCCGCCGCGATCTGCGCCTCGATCGAGAGCGTCGTGGCGTAGTTCTCGAGAAGAATCTCCTGGCGCGACAGGATCTCGCGCTTGCTCAACACGGCGTACTTCGAGAAGACCTTGACGATTTCCGGGTCGGAGAACCGCGCCAGCGCGTCGACCGAGTTCTTGAGGTTGGGAAGCCCGCGCCGTTCGGCCTCGACGGGCCAGTCCTTGCTGTAATTGTCCCCGTTGAAAACGATCGGGCGGTGCTCCGTGAAGAGGTTCTGCAATAGCGTCTGAACCGCGCTGTTCAACGACTCCCCCTTCTTCACGCGACCCTCGAGATCGGTCGCGATCTCGTCGAGGGCCGAGGCCACCGCCACGTTGATCGCGATGTTGGCCGGGGAAATCGACTGCGACGAACCCACGGCGCGAAACTCGAACTTGTTCCCCGTGAAGGCGAACGGAGAGGTCCGGTTGCGGTCGGTCGCGTCGCGCGGAAGCGGGGGGAGCGCGGTGACGCCCACCTGCATTGTCCCGCCGTGCGTGCCCTTCTGTTTCTTGCCCTCGATGATGTTTTCCATCACTTCGGTGAGTTGCTCTCCCAGATAGACCGACAAGATCGCCGGAGGCGCCTCGTTGGCGCCTAACCGATGGTCGTTGCCCGCCCCCGCCACGCCGATTCTCAGGATCTCGGCGCTCTTATGAACGGCGCGAAGCACGGCCGTGAGGAAAACGAGGAACTGGGCGTTTTCGTGCGGCGTGTCGCCCGGCTCGAGCAGGTTGTTCCCCTGCGAATCGCACATCGACCAGTTGTTGTGCTTGCCGCTGCCGTTGACCCCGACAAACGGTTTCTCGTGCAGGAGACAGACCAGCCCGTGCTCTTCGGCCGTCGAACGCAACGTTTCCATCACGAGCATGTTGTGGTCGGTGGCGATATTGGCGCTCTCGAAAATCGGCGCGATCTCGAACTGCGCCGGCGAGACCTCGTTGTGCCGGGTCTTGACCGGGATGCCCAGCTTGTAGAGCTTGCGCTCGCAGTCCATCATGAACGCCAGGATGCGCGGGCGGATCGCCCCGAAATAGTGGTCCTCCATCTCCTGACCCTTGGGTGGACGCGAACCGTAGAGGGTGCGGCCCGCGTTGACCAGGTCGGGACGCCGCAAATAGAACTTCTTGTCGATCAGGAAGTATTCCTGCTCCGGGCCCACCGTGGTGGAGACGTATCGCGCCGCGTCGTTGCCGAAAAGCCTCAGGACGCGGAGGCACTGGTTCGACAGCGCTTCGATCGACCGCAGAAGGGGGGTCTTGCGGTCGAGCGCCTCGCCCGTGTACGAGCAGAAAGCGGTCGGAATACAGAGCGTCCGGCCGTTGACGTTCTCCATGAGGAAGGCGGGCGACGTCGGGTCCCAGGCCGTATAGCCGCGCGCCTCGAAGGTCGAGCGAATGCCGCCCGAGGGAAAGCTCGATGCGTCGGGTTCGCCCTTGATGAGCATCTTGCCCGAGAACTCGGTCAGGATCCCGCCGTCGGGGCTGGCGTCGATGAAGGCGTCGTGCTTCTCCGCCGTCGAGCCCGTCATCGGATGGAACCAATGGGTGTAGTGGGTCGCGCCTCTCTCTATCGCCCAGTCCTTCATCGCGTTGGCCACCACGTCGGCGACGGACGGGTCGAGCGGTTCGCCCTCGCGCAACGTGGGAAGCAACCGCTCGAACACGTTCTTGGGCAGCCGCTCCTTCATCACCCGTCCGCTAAAGACGTTGCAGCCGAAGATCTCCGAAATCGGCTCCTTCACGTAGTCGATTCCCACCGCCATGGGTCGGCAGTCGGCGATCGAGTCGATGACGCTTCTGGTCGTTGTGTCCTCAGGCATCTGAACTCAGGTGCTCCTTCCGGTGAACTCGCACAGCGCGGAGGAACCGCGCCCTATTCAAGAAACAATGCGTGGATAGAGAGAATACAAGGTTTCCCGCTCGGTGTAAACCGTCAACTTGACGGCCCCCCCAGTAAAGGTCGGTTTCCTGCATCTCCGGACTTTGTCGCGAGGTTCGCGGTCTTCGGCCCGCCGAGGGCGCGAGAAATCGCGCCTTCGGCGGGTTGCAGGAATCGGGTCGTGCCGAAAACGGACGGGGATGGTTCTCAGCAGTCGTAGTACAGGGCGAACTCGTAGGGGTGCGGACGCAGGGACAGCGGCTCGATTTCCTTCGTGCGCTTCCAGTCGATCCAGCTGTCGATCAGGTCCTGGGTGAAGACGCCGCCTTCGAGCAGGAACTTGTGGTCCTTCTCCAGGGCGTCGATCGACTGCCTCAGCGACCCCGGGACCTTCTGGATCTTGGCCAGATCTTCGCCCTTCATCTCGTAGATGTTGCGATCCAGCGGCTTGCCCGGGCTCAGCTTCTTCTTGATGCCGTCGAGCATCGCCATCAGCATCGCCGACCAGGTCAGATAGCCGTTGGCCGTCGGATCGGGGCAGCGGAATTCGAGTCGCTTCGCCTTGTCGCTCTTCGAGTACATCGGGATGCGGATCGCGGCCGAGCGGTTGCGCGCCGACATGACCAGGTTGACCGGCGCTTCGAACCCCGGAACCAGGCGACGGTAACTGTTCGTCGTCGGAGCGGCGAAGGCAAGCAGCGCGTCGGCGTGCTTGAGCAGACCGCCCACCGCGTACAGGGCCATCTCGGACAGGCCGGCGTACTTGTCGCCCGCAAACAGGTTCTTGCCCTTCTTCCAGATGCTCATGTGAGTGTGCATGCCCGACCCGTTGTCCTCGAACAGCGGCTTGGGCATGAAGGTGACCGTCTTGCCCTGGCGCTTGGCCACGTTTTTGCAAATGTACTTGTACCACATGAACTGGTCGCACATCTTGGTCAGCTCGGCGTACTTCATGTCGATCTCGGCCTGACCCGCCGTGGCCACCTCGTGGTGGTGCGCCTCGATCTCAATGCCCACCTTCATCATCTCGTACACCATCTCGCCCCGAAGGTCGTGATACGTGTCCGTCGGGCTGACCGGGAAATACCCGCCCTTGAAACTCGGCTTGTAGCCCAGGTTCGGCTCCTCGAAACGCGCCGAGTTCCACGCGCCCTCGACCGAGTCGATCCGGTACATCCCCGTGTGCTGATTCTGCTCGAACTGCACCTCGTCGAAAATGAAAAACTCGGCCTCGGGACCCACGTAGCAGGTGTCGCCCGCCCCGCTCTCCTTGAGATAACCCGCCGCGCGGCGCGCCACGTGGCGCGGACACTTGACGTAGTCCTGGCGCGACTCGGGATCCACGATGTTGGCGAGGACGCTGACCGTGGGCTTCTCGAAGAAGGGATCGATGACGGCCGTCGTGGGGTCGCATACGGCCATCATGTCGGACTGGTGAATCTCCTGCCAGCCGCGAATCGATGAGCCGTCGAACCCCAGACCTTCCTCGAAGATGCTTTCGTCGGCGGTCTGAATGGGGTAAGAACAGTGCTGCCAAGTGCCAAGCATGTCGACGAACTTCAGGTCGATCATCTCGGCCCCGTGTTTTTTCGCGAACTCGAAGAATTCCTTTGCCGTTTTCACCATGTCGAAGTCCCTCCTTGCAGGATCTTTGAGTACCGACAAGGCAAACGCGATGCCAAGCCACTACGATCCACGTAGAGAACTGAAATAACGAGGGTTAATCTCGGGAGAAGCGGGATCCGCTTGATGCATATTCCTACCCGCCAGAAGGAGTTATGGAAGAAACCACACCGAACGGTAGGATTCTGCGCGGGTCTCCGCGTCGCCTTCTGGCGTTGCCGGACCCCTGTCAAACTCGCGCCTCTGAAAAGACAAGGACACCGGAAAGGTGGGTGCCGTCGGCGGGTGAGCCGACTTTACTTGCGGGAAACGACCCGGGGTGTGCGATACTGGAGATCGCGTTGCGCGGCAGACAGCGAATCTCTTCGGAATATCCCGAGAGCCGCCCCATCGAGAGAAAGGAACGAAATCATGTTGCGATACCCTCGACGCCGAAGGACCGTCTCCCGACCCGCCATGGGTCTTCTTCTCACAGCCACAATCCTCTTCGCGAGCGGGTGCGCCCAGATGCGCTCCTGGCTCGAAGGCGCGCCGAAACCCTCGGTCGGCCTCAAAGGGGTGAAGATTCAGGACTTGAGTCTGAAGGATCTGACCTTGCTCTTCGATGTCGAGATCCAGAACCCGTATCGCGTCGCTCTGCCCCTACTGGACGTGGGCTACCGGCTCGATTCGGCCGGCAGTTCCCTGCTTCAAGGCACGGCCCCGCTGCAGGGGACGATTCCCGCCTCGGGGCGGCGCGTCGTCGGCATCCCGGCCACGATTCGCTTCGCCGACATCCTGAAAACCGGCCGGGGCATCCGTCCGGGCGCGGTCGTACCCTACGATGCGATGCTCGGGCTAGGAGTTCGCGCCCCCGGCGTCGGCAAGATGACGCTTCCGATCCGGAAGAAGGGAGAGTTTCCCATCCCGACGGTCCCGAAGGTCGAGCTCCGAGGCATCCGGTGGGACAACCTCTCGTGGCGCGAGGCGGCGGGAACCATCGACTTCTACGTCCAGAACACGAACGATTTCCCGGTCGATATCAAGGGACTGGACTACGCGCTCTCGATCGCCGGGTCGAAGGTGGGCCGGGTCGGGCTCAAGTCGGGCGCGAAGATCGACAAGGGTCGGGGAGCGGCCCTCTCGATGCCGATCCGATTCTCGACCATCGACCTGGGCGCGGCATTTCTCGACATCCTCGGCAAGAAGGACGCCGCGTATTCGCTCGACGGCGCCATGGACGTCGCCACCCCTTACGGCAAACTCAACATGCCGTTCGTCCGAAGCGGGAAGACAACGCTGCTCGGGAAGTAGAGAGACAAGCCGCATCGGAGAATTGGATCAATCGTAGAGCATCCAGCCTGGAGCTCGCACTGACGGCGATCAGGTCGGCGGCGTGGGTGGTTCGTTACGAGGGGACCTATATCATCGACCCGAAGAAGACGCCCAGGAAGGTGCGCAGAACGCTCTGCTCCTCGCCCTCTTCGAAGGTCTTGCGGATCTGAGAAACGGCCCGGCGGGCCTCGTCGTAAAGCTCGGGGTCGTTCACCAGCTTGCCGAGCGTGCCCTCCGAGGAGTTGATCTTCTTCGAGACTTCGTTCAGGTTCGCGAACGCCGACTCGATGTTGGGCGCGGCCTGCTTGAGCGCGCCGATCAACTCGTTCAGGTCGCCGCTGTTCGAATCGAGCCATTCCTTGAGCGAACGCGAGGCGTCGCTCACGTTTTTGAAGCTGTCGCTGAGCTGGTCGGAGAGCTCGGGGTCGTAGATGAGTTTGCCTAGGGTGCCCTCGCCCGCGCGGAGCGTGTCGGAAATCTCTTCGAGGTTCGACGCGGTCTTCTCGACACTGTTATAGACCGACTCGTCGTAGAGCAGGCGTCCCAGGGTCCCCTTGCCCTCGCTTAGCGCGGCGGTGACCGAGCTCACCGAGTCGAAGAACCCTCCGAGCTTGGGCGCGGCGTCGGCCAGCGCGTCGGTGGTCTTCTTGACGTTCGGGCGGTTTTCGTCGATGACGGCGTTGATCTTCTCGAAGAATTCCTTCTGGTTTTCGTTGACCGAGGCAATCAGGTCGTGCGCCTCGCCTCCCATCTGGCCGATCTTCCCGAGCGCCTCGGCGATATCGACCACTTCCTCGGAAACGATCGTGTCGCCGTCCTGAACCAACGGCGACCCGGACGTGCCGTGGGTGATGTGGACGTAATGCGTCCCGAGTAGGCTCTTGAGCTGGATCGAGGCGACGGCGTCTTTTCGTATCTCGGCCCCCTTGAGGAGCCGCATCGTCACCACCACCTTGTTGCGGTTCGAGTCGGCCAGATCGACGGACCGGACCGTCCCGACCGTGACGCCGGCCCGGGTGACCTCGGCGCCGGATTCGAGTCCGCGCGAGTCGTCGACCTCGGTGAGAAGGGTGTAGCCTCCCCGCGTGCTCGGCCCGGTGGCCTGGAGCGAGAAGTGGGAGAGCAGAATCACCCCCACCACAAAGAAGATACCGACTACGACGACGAGTGTAGAAGTCCGTTGCATGATTCTCGATGGCCTCCGTCTTCCCGAATGGGTAATTCAATCGAAGCGTACGAATCTTGGACCGGACCGGCGCGGCCCACCGCCCACTGTTCACCGCTCATCGCCAACGTCGTAGCGCCGCCGCAGAAATTCCCTCACGTGTTCGTTCGTCGAACGCCGGAACTCGTCCGGCGGTCCCGACTCGACGATTCTCCCCTCGTGGATGAAGTAAACCATATCCGCCAGATTGAAGGCGCTGATCAAGTCGTGAGTCACGACCACCGTGGTCACCCCGATCCGGTCGCTCATCTCGCGAATCATGTTGTCGATGCGGCTCGCGCGCGGCGGATCGATGCCCGTGGTCGGCTCGTCCCAAAGAATCGCCTCGGGATTCATCGTCAGCGCGCGGGCGATCGCCACGCGCTTGCGCATGCCGCCGCTCAGGTTGGCCGGACGTTCGTTGAGCCGGTCGCCCAACCCCAGAATTTCGAGCTTCTCCTTGACGATGCGGCGGATCTCCTTCTCGGGCTCCAGGCGATGCTCGCGAAGCCCCAAGGCGCAGTTCTCGAACACCGAGAGGCTGTTGAGAAGCGCGCCGCCCTGAAAGATCAGGCCGATCCGGATCCGAATCGGGAGCAACTCGCGTTCGCTGTAGTGCGTGATGTCCTTGCCGTCGATCTGGACGGACCCCGAGTCGGGTTTGAGGATCCCCATGAGATGTTTGAGCAGGACGGTCTTGCCGCAACCCGATCCTCCCAAGACGACGGTAATCTTGCCTTCGGCGATATCGAGGCTCAGACCGCGGAGAACGTGGTTGCCGTTGAACGACTTGTGCATGTCTCGGACGACGAATTCCATGAGACGCTTACCCCAGCAGGCTCTTCCAGAAGTCGGACAGATACGAAATCAGATAGAAATCGGAAATCAGAACGGCCGTAAGAGACACGACCACGGCCCGCATCGTGGCCTTGCCCACGCCTTCGACGCCGTTCGTGGCGCGAAGCCCGGTATGGCAACAGACAATGGCGATGATGGCCCCGAAGACGAAGGTTTTGCTCATCCCGATCGCAACGTGGTAAAGCTCGAGCGAGTCGAACATCCGCTTATAGTAAACGTCGGGCGCCACGCCCAACACCGACGTCGCCACCAACGCGCCGCCCCAGACTCCGATCACGATCGAGTAGACCGTGAGGATCGGGACCATCGCGACCGCGGCGACGAAGCGCGGCACCACGAGAAAACGCACGGGACTGATTCCCAGCGAGCGCAGAACGTCGATTTCCTCGGTCACCGCCATGGTGCCGAGCTCCGCCGTCATGGCGGCGCCCACGCGGCCGCAGATGATGAAGGCCGTGATGACCGGCCCCATCTCCTGAACGACGGAAAGACCGACGATCGATCCCACCTGCTCGACCAACCCGAGCTCCTTGAGCTCCAGACCCGTCTGCAGCGACGTGACCATTCCGATGAACAAACCGATGAACGCGGCGAGCGGGAGAGTGTAGAAACCGAACTGCATCATGCAGCTGAGCGTGCGAGGCATCCCGCGCAGGGCGGCGGGGAGATCGAGCAGCGTCCGCCCCAACAGACAGACCATCGCGCCCGATTCCAGGAAAAAAGAGTGGAAGAGATGGACGATTTTCCTCACTATGCCCATTAGAGACTCACCTTGGACCGGTTCGTTCGCCCTGGCGACAAACATTATATCTCTGCGACGCGTGTTCCAAACACGCGCGTCACCCGACAAAGCAGGTATAGACTGAGCCGATCCTATGTTTTCTCGGCGGGACTGTCAAGCACGTCATGACCCAGCGGATCACTCAGTATCCCACGCCCGTCGACCCCGCCGACCGGATTCTCCGCGCTCGCCGTATCCTTATCGACAGCAACCGCCTGATAGAAAAGGGCGCAATGAGGATGCACAGGGGGGGCTTGACCGCCGTGGGGCCGCGCTCCGAGTTCGGAGCCGATCCCGGTTGCCCCGAGACCGACCTGGGAGACGTCGTTCTGATCCCGGGCCTGGTCAACGCCCACGCGCACCTGGACTACTCCGCCTTGCGCGGCCGAACGGCGCCGGGACCGTTCGACCGATGGATCGTCCGGATGCCCGCTCTGCGCCGGTCTCTATCGCACGAGGACGTTCTGAAAGGAATTCGTCTGGGGGTGAACGAACTGGCCCGATCGGGCACAACCGCTGTGGGCGACATCGCCTCGTTCGATCTCTCCCCTCTCGGACTCGAAGCGTCGGGATTGCGCTACGTCTGCTATTACGAAATCATCCACATGGGGAATCCGCCCTACGACGACGTTCTCGCCGCGACGGAGAGGCGTCTCGCCGCCACCGCACCCGGTCCCCGCGGGCGACTCGGCCTCTCGCCCCACGCCCCCTACACGGTGGCTCTGCCTCTCATGCGGATTCTGCGCGAGCGATTCCACGCCGCACGCGGACTCCCCCTGGCAATCCACGTGGCCGAATCGCGATCCGAACTCCGCTGTCTGACCGATCGATCGGGCCCTCTGGCCGACTGGTTTCGGAAAGGCGGATTCTACCCCCGGCCTCCAGACGACCCGCCTCTGGCGCGGTCCGTTCTGGGCTTTCTCCGCGCCGGACGGCGCGCCGACTATCCACCCGATCTTCTCGTCCACGGCAACTATCTGTCGGCCGCCGACATGGCCGCCTTGGTGCGGGAGGGGAACCCCCGATTGGTCGTCTGTCCCGGGACAAGGGAATACCACGGCGTCAAGGAGCCGGTGGTGCAACGAGCGCGCCGCGCCTCGATGCCCGTTGCCTTGGGCGCCGACAGCCTGGCCTCCAACGATCGCTTGGATCTCTGGGCCGAGATGCGGCGGTTTCTACAGACGGCGCCCGATTGGTCGGCGGCGGACGTCTTCCGCGCGGCGACGGTCGGAGGAGCCCGCGCCTTGGACCTGGAGGGCGAGATCGGCGTCCTCCAACCCGGCTATCGGGCCGATTTCGTCTCGATCGCCCTCGACGACGAAACGCGCGCGCTTGCTCCCAAGGATCTCCTTGAGAAGTGGATTCTCCGCCCCGAGCCGCCCCCGGTTCGCCAGGTGTGGGTCGATGGCGAGCCGATCCTCGAACGCCCTCTCTTCTCGAGACCGCATGAATCGTGACTGCGGGGGATTCTCTTCAGGGGGTGCAACCCGCCAATTCGAAAGCACGACGTTGAAAACGCCACCACCGGTGTGAAACCGGTGGGGGCGAGGAATCGCCTTGCCGAACGTCTTTTCAGAATGGTGGTTCGCTCGTGTTTTCAGGACCGATAATCGGCGTTGATACGGATGTAGTCGTCGGTGAAATCGCACGTCCAGACCGTAGCTCGCCCCTTCCCGTTTCCAACCGACACGTCGATGACGATCTCCTCGCGGTCGAGCGTGCGGGTCAGCGCCGCCTCGTCGTAGTCGTCCACGGGTTCGCCCTGGTGAAAGATCCGAATGCCGTTCATCGCCAGCGACAACTCGCTGGCGCGGAATGCCACCCCGGCCCGCCCAGCGGCGGCGGCGATGCGGCCCCAGTTGGCGTCGCGCCCATAGACGGCGGTCTTGACCAACGGCGAAGTGCCGATCGTGTGGGCGATGCGGCGCGCGGCGCGGTCCGTCCGGGTCCCCGAGACGCGAATGGTGACCAAATGGCGCGCTCCCTCGCCGTCGCGGGCGATTTCGCGAGCTAGCTCGACGCACAGCGATTCGAGGGCCGCCTCGAACGCCGCGGCATCCTTCCCAGGGCGCGAAATCGGGCGGTTGCCCGCCGCGCAGTTGGCGAGAACCAGGACCGAGTCGCTCGTCGACGTGTCGCCGTCGACCGTGACACAGTTGAACGTGCGCTCGACGACGCGGGAGAGAACGGCCTGAAGGAGAGGTTTTTCGATGGCGGCGTCGGTCGCGACGAAACATAGCATGGTGGCCATGTTCGGGTGGATCATGCCCGACCCCTTGGCGATGGCCGCCAGCGTAACTCTTTTGCCTCCAACGACCGCCGTGCGGCGAGCCCGCTTGGGACGCGTGTCGGTCGTCATGATGGACCGGGCCCCGTCGGACCACTTTTTCGCCCCCCGCGCCCCGTAGGCGGAGATAATCGCGGGGACGATCTTAACCATCGGCAGCGGCGCGCCGATGCATCCTGTAGAGGCGACGAACACCTCGCGGGCCGAGCAGCCGACCAGTTCGGCCACTTGGCGCGCCATCGCTCGGGCATCCGCCGCGCCCTGGCGACCGGTGCATACGTTCGAGAACTTGGCGTTGGCCACGATGGCCCGGTGGGTGGCGTTCCTCAGATGCAGCCGGTCGAGTTTGACCGGCTCTCCCACGACGCGGTTGCGGGTGAAAACCCCCGCCGCCGCGCACGGGCGGTCCGAGACGATCAGGCACACGTCGAGCCCTCCACGGGTTTTCATACCCGCGGCGGCGGTGCCGACGCTGAAGCCTCGAACCGAAAGGACTGGTTCCTGGGAGGTCGTTCGGGAAACGCGCGGCATAGTCTGCGACTCCTGGCGAAACGATGCTTTTCCGCGGCGAAAAGGCGGGAATCTCAGCGCGAGAGAAGAGGGGACGGCGTCACGGGCACAATTCTGTTGAGCGTTCGGCCTGCATCCCCTATATTCGATCTCCCATCCTCGGGACGATGAGGTTGAGGAGTCGTCGGCTCTCCGCGTTTCCCCCCGCGCCTTCTGCCCGCAGGAACAAGGGAATTCACTATACGTGCCCTCCCACAGGGGTCAACATAATTTGCGGCGCGACAGGCAGAGTATGCGAATTGTTTCGAGCGGCCTGACCGACATAGGCATCAAGCGCAGTCACAACGAGGATTCGTTCGCGTGTTCGGACGACCTGGGGCTCTACCTCGTCGCCGACGGGATGGGGGGACATGCCGCGGGCGAAGTGGCCTCGAAAACGGCGATGTCGATCGTCTTCGACTTCGTCTCTCGATCGGCGCACGAGAACGAGGAGAACTGGCCTTTCAAGATCGAATCGGGCGTGGGGCCGGTTCTCGACATGCTCGTCACGGCCGTCCACATCGCCAACCGCACGATCCGCGACCTCAGTTTGGGCAGCTCGCGCCTGAGCGGGATGGGCACCACGCTCGTCGGCGTCCTCGTGCGCGACGACACCGCCCACGTCGTCCACGTCGGCGACTCGCGCGCCTACCTCCTTCGCAACGGGCAATTCGAACCTCTCACTCGCGATCATTCCTGGGTCGAGGAACAACTCCAGCGCAACATGATCACCGAGGAGGAGGCGCGCAACCATCGCTTCCGGAACGTGATCACGCGGGCGCTCGGCAACCGCGAGGAACTCGAAGTCGACTGCATCGCGCGCGGTCTCGAACCCGGCGATTTGTTCCTTCTCTGCACCGACGGCCTGACCGGCATGGTCCGAGACGAGGAAATCGCCGAAGCGGTCAAGCAGGAGACCGACGATCTCCCCGCCCTTTGTCAGAAACTCGTCGACATGGCCAACGACGCCGGCGGCGCCGACAACGTCACCCTCGTCCTTCTCAAGGTCGAAGAAGACTGAACCGCCTCCCGACCCGTCTTTCCTCCATCTTCCCAAGACATCGCGATCCACTATTCTCCCTCCTCCCGGGAACATCGAAGATCGAATCGGGTCCGTTCCGGGCGACTCTGGATAACGTGATCAGCCGTTGGCAAGCCGAAGGCTTGCCTGGAAAGTAGCCGGGGGTAGCACCCCCGGAACACTCCGCACCCTTGGCCAAAGCACCCCAGAGGGGTGCTGGAGAATAAAACCGGTTCCCCTGGGGATTCTCGGGTATGACGGAACCACCGGCCAACTGAAGTTGGAACAACAAGCGGGCCACCTTGGCCCATTCGGTCTCTTCGTTTGTTGTTCCAACTTCAGTTGGCCAACGTCAACGACAGCCCCAAAGGACTGCCCGGACAAGGAGCTTTTCCCATTCTCGGAAACGTCTCGGGGTTCTTTCCTCAGAGCGTGTGTGAGAAGTTCCTGAGCGCCGAAGGCGCGGCTCTAGTAAAGCCCAGGGCAGAGCGAGTAAAGCGAGCGTCGCCCT
>JAFGFN010000190.1 GCA_016931035.1 Candidatus Sumerlaeota bacterium | reverse complement strand
GTGACCCCATTTGCTCACGACATTTTTGTCCTTTGTTTTCAATATCGAGACGAAGATCGCGCCTTTCTGTTTTGGACAAGAGTGTCTCGCACTCTACAAAACAAGAACCGCCGCCCGACCGGGCGGCGGAAACGAACATCGAGCCGAGAATCGAGCGCGTCGAGGCGACTAGCTCGGCCCCTCTTCCTCGGACGCGAAATTCGTGATGTCGTCCTTCGTGCCTTCCTTCTTGTCCTTGCCCATGGACACGAGATCGTAGTCGGTTTCGTGTTCTCCGGGGCATCGGTAGATGAATTCGTTGCCCCACGCGTCCTTGGGCACTTCGTCCATGCATTTGACCCACATGTCTTCCGAGATCTCGGTCGGACGTCTCACGAGCGCTTCGAGCCCCTGGTCGGTGGCGGGAAAATCGCCTGTCTTGACCTCGAAGATGCCGAGCGCCGTCTTGATGTTTTCCATCTGGCTCTTTGTCGAGACCCTGCGCGCCGACTCGCTCCTTCCCACCAGTCGCGGGCCGACCACGGCCACCATGATGCCGATGATCATGACCACCAGCATGATTTCCAGGAACGAGAAGCCCAAACGGGCGCGAGAAGCATTGCCGAAACGGCGCATACGAGACATGACCTTCCACCTCTTCTAGAAACGATCGTCAGTGCCCGTCCGTCGAGACAGGGCGGAATTCGCACTCGCCCTCATCGTAGCGCCTCTTCGTTGGAATCTCAAGACCCAAGAATCCGAAAAAACCCTTGACTTGGTCGGGTGCGCGGGCGGTTTATCGGTACTGGGAATAGGAACGTCGGCGATTCCATCGCTCGGCGGACCGTTCAAACGAAGAAAGAGAAATCCGTCCGCCTTCACATAAGGCCGCAACCGATCTTGGCAGGAGGTACGAAGGCCAGAAACGCGAAGAGAAGGGTCAGAGTTACGAATTACGATTCGAGGAGCCTGAATCGGAGTTCCAGATAGAACAGCCCCCCTGAAGCATAATCCGCAAGTCTGCCCCTTTCTCCTCCGTGTCTAGAGATTCGTTCTGGAATGGTAGGAACGGCGTTCCCGGGGTCTCACCCCGCCCTCCGGGCCCCAGCCCCTTCGGATCATGGCGCGACAAGAGGCAAACCCCCGAACGGCAGTGGCGTCACGCGCCTGAGGCGAGGAACGGCGAAGTCACGGGTCCTTCTGCTCGTTTGTCCCGATGGTCCCCAGTCGGGACACGCGCATGGGACGGCATTGTTTTCCGGCCTCAGGAAGCGTCGATCTTGTCGGCGAGTTCGCCTCGGCGGTAGAGGAGGGAGTAGTGTCCGCCTTGGGTGAGGAGGTCGGCGTGCCGCCCTTGCTCGACGACGCGACCGTCGTCGAGCACGACGATCTTGTCGGCGTTCATGATGGTCGTCAGGCGATGGGCGATCACCACCACGGTGCGGTTGTGGATGAGGGTGTCGATCGCTTTTTGCACGGCGGCCTCGGACTCGTTGTCGAGCGCCGAAGTGGCCTCGTCGAGAACCAGTATCTCGGGGTTGCGGTAGAACGCGCGGGCGATGGCGAGACGTTGGCGTTGTCCGCCGCTGAGTTGGGCGCCGTTGGGTCCGACGACCGTGTCGTAGCCTTTGCCCCCGTCGAGCGCCATGACGAAGTCGTGGGCGTACGCCGCGCGGGCCGCCTCGACCATCCGGTCGCGGTCGATCTCGTCGTCGCCATAGGCGATGTTGCGGGCCACCGTGTCGTTGAACAAGACGGTTTCCTGGGTCACGATGCCGAAATGCGACCGCAGGTCCTTGACGCGAAAGCGGCGGATGTCGATCCCGTCGATCTCGATCGTTCCCGAGTCCGGGTCGTAGAGGCGCAGGAGGAGGTTAGCCAGAGTGGTTTTGCCCGATCCGCTGCGGCCGACGATGGCGGAGGTTTTGCCCCGCTCGAAGTCGACGCTCACGCCTTCGAGAACGATCTTGTCCTTATAGGCGAAGGTCACGTCGCGAACCGAGACCCCGCGCTGGACCTGTTCGAGCCGAGGATGCGCCTCGCCCTCGGGCGGATCGACGATCGCCGGTTCGAGCGCCAGGATCTCCTGGATTCGGTCGGCGCTGACGCGTCCGACCGCCCAGGTCACGTTCACACGCGAGACTTTCTTGAGCGGCGTGTAGAACTGGGTGAGGAGGAACAAGTAGATCAGGAAAGTGCTGGCGTCGTAGCCTTGGTGGAACACCGCCCACCCGCCGACGATCAGGACGAGTCCCAATCCGACCGAGCCGATCAGTTCCATCGCGGGCGACGCGGCGAACTTGGCCATCCGGCGCTGCATCAGGTAGAAGAACAGCTGGTTGTTGTGCTCGTCGAACCGGTCGCACTCCAGGTCCTCGGTCGATAGCGCCTTGACGAGGCGGACGTTGTAGAGCGACTCGTTCATGGCCGAGGAGAGCAGGTCTCTCCGGCGCTTCTGCTTGCGGGCGTTCTTCTTGAGCACTTTCGCGAAGTAGGTGAGCAAAGCGAGAGCCGGGAGGATGCCGACAAACGCGAGCGTGGTCATCTTGGCGCTGATGACGAAGAGCGCAACGATGACGAAGAGCACCTTGACCACTTCGGTCACCGCGTTCTTGATCAGAGTGTCGAAGATGGTTTTCAGCGAGTTGACGTCGCTCGTGATTCGGCTCATCAAATACCCGACGGGAGCCATGGAGAAGAATCGCATGTCCTGCTTCATGATGTGGCGGAAGATATCGCTCTTGAGCCGGATCACCGCGCCGCACAGGGCGTAGGACAGGTTGAACTTGCAGCCGTATTCGAGCACGCCTTTGATGAGCGCCATGAAGGCGATGAATGCGGCAATCCAACGAAGCGTCTTTGTCTTCTCCTTGTCGGCGTACCGGTAGAGCGTCATTTTCTCGTCGCCCTGCATGACGCGGCCGTACGCCTCTTCAAGCAAGGTGCGGTTGAGCCGCACCGGCGAGGTCTCCTTCTCTTGGTTCAAACGAACCAGCGCCAGCGTACTCGTCGAGAGGCGGACGCCGGCGAAGAGATCGCTGCGGTAGATGCTTTCCTGAAGAATGAAATCGTTGAGGTCGTCGGTCACCAGCCGCATGAGGCCGGGCGAGGGCTCCGAGGACGGGTCATAGGCTCGCAACACGTCGCGGGTGGTGGTCGTGAACGAATCGCGGATCAAGCGCGTGAGCGGCCTCTTGTCGTCGCGGAGAGTCCCAACGAGTTCCCGGGGACGGCGGAAGTCGCTCGCGATAAACAGCGAGGCGCCGACGACCTCGGTCATCAGACGGTGTTCGATCGGGTAGTAGAGCGATTTCCATCGCGCTTCGAGCCGCTTGACCCGCTCGTCGGACTCCGAGTATTCGACGAGCTTGCGTTTGTGTTTCAGGATTTCGTCGTCGTTCTGGTCGGTGCGCTCGGCCACCTTGATTTGGCCGAAGAGGACGTCGAGCGCCGGTTTGGCGGCGAAGATGTTGAATACGCCGAAAAAGCCGCCCGCGAACATGCAAACGACGGCCACCGCAACGCGCCACCGATGCGGCTTCAGGTATCGAATGAAGGGGAGTAGGAACATGCCTGAGATCTCCGGTATGAACCGAGCGCACGGAGCGTGGCGACGCGGGAAAGGCCCCGGGGGAGCCATACGGGAGGACCTGTTTCGATCCCCCCAAACCAACGACCTTAGGCCAGTGCGACGAGGGAAGCAAGCGAAATATCCCGCCGGAAAACGGCCGACGGCCGGGTTCCTCCCAGGAATCCAGGGCCTTGAGGCGTTTCATGTTCTGTCGCCGCGCCTCGTCGGACGGCAAGGGCGGGGTTCTCCGGATCTGCCGTCCATCAGCTATGCGGGAGTTTCAGGGACGCGCTCTTGGCGGGAGTCGGACCTCGGTCGCGCCTCCCTCGCCTTGGGGTGGGAGATCAGGCGTCTTCTTCACCCAAGGTGGAGACGGGGAAAAGAAGGCGAACGGTGGTGCCGTGGCCCTCGTCGGATTCGATCTCGATGTCCCCGCCCATCTCGCGGGCGAACTTCTTCACCATGGCGAGTCCCATGCCGTTGCCTTGCGCGCCCTTCGTGGTGAAGAAGGGGAGGAACACGCGTTCGATCAGGTCCCTCGAGATCCCCTTGCCGTTGTCGGCGACCGAGACGCAGACGCGGTCGCCCGGGATCTCTTCGGTCCGGATCAGTATCCAGCCCTTGGACTTCTCCGGGATCGCCTCGCGCGAGTTGACGACCAGGTTGGTCACGGCTTCGTAGAGGCCGTTGGGGTCGATCCAGCAGGGCGGAATATCGTCGTGCAGCTCCATCGACAGTCGAACCCCGAGTTGATCGGTCTCGGGCCGGACGGCGTCGAAGACTTCGGAGACGACATTGTTGACAAGGACTTCCTGGCGCTTGCGATCCTCGGCGCGCGAGTAGTTGAGCATGTCTTTGACCAGGCTGTTGACGCGCGAGATGCTGTGGCGAACGACCTTCCACGTGGTCGCGGCGGTTTCGACGTTGCCGTCGGCCAGCGCCTTGTCGAGCAGCTGCGCCCCGCCGTGAGTGACTAGGAGGATGTTCTTGATGCTGTGCGAGATCTCGGCCATGGTCTGGCCGATGATGACCATCTGCTCGGCTTGCAGGCGTTCGCGCGTCATGCGCAGGTTGTCGAGCGCCAGGGCGAGCTGGGCCGCGAGGCTCGCGACGAATCTCAGCTCGGAATCGTCGAATACCGCGTTGCCCTCCACGATGTCGAGATAGCACACGCCCAGGACCCGCTGACGGGTCAGGAGCGGCACGCAGACGGCCGACCGGACCGGGGTGATGCCTCCCGTGAGTTCCTGGGGCGATGCCTGGGACGCGGTATCCGGGTCGCCGGCCAGGACCGCCACCCGTTCTTCGAGGCACGTTTTCGTCATCGTTTCGTTGATAAGGAGCTCGTCCGTCCGGTAGCGTTCTTCGCGGAAGCGGACGGCAGCGGGCGCCAGGCGCGATTCGCCCTCGCCGTGGAGCATGATCACGCCGCGCGAGGCGACGCTCGCCTCGAACATCAGTTCGAGGAAGCTGTTGAGCAGGCGCTCTTCGCTCGGCCGCTGACGGATGATGTCGAGGAAACGATAGTGAACTCGCAGATGGCGCGCGGCCTGGGTCAGAGAGCCGATTTCTTCGATGTCGGCCAGGGTGCGACCCGCGTCGGTCACGTCCTGTTTGCGCATTCCCTGCGTGACGGGCGTGGCGTCTCCGCGGTCGAACCGGATCTGGGTTTCGCCTTCCTTGAAGTGTTTCGACGTGGTCTCTTCGTCCAGGAAGAACGTGAACTCGACGTCGCCGAACGAGACGACGTCCTCGTTCTTGATCGGAAGACGTCGGACCGGGACGGCGTTGACCAGGGTTCCGTTGCTCGACCCGAGATCTTCGAGGAAGTAGGTCGATCCGTCGCGCTCGATGCGGGCGTGGAAGCGCGAGACGGTTTTGCGCGGAAGACACAGGTGGTTGTTGGGGTGGCGGCCGATCATGCTCACCGGGCGGGCCAGGACAAAATAGTCCTCCAGTCCCTCGACGTGGCCGTGCAGCCGAAGTACTCCGGTACCGGGCAATTGGTCTGGAATCAGCGGCATTCGCCCTCCTCGGGGCGGACACTCCCGCGCTGCGTGCGATTCGGGCCCTCTAAGCCCTTATCGTACCGAAATCCCCTCCGCATTAAGCGCCGTCGGTCGATCGGCGCGTTTGGGGCGCAACTTGGCGCTCTCGCGCCCGATGTCGCCCAAAGAAAGCCTTGACCGCGGCTCCGCGACACGGTATCCATGCGAGGCAGGCTTCATGGAATCGGCGGAAAAGTCCCGGATGCGGACGGGGAACGGCCCTCATGCGTCTTCCCTTATACAGGCATCCGGCCCCGTTTCTCAAGTCCCTTTGCGAAAGAAGGCGAGATCGAACCGGACGCGCCGGAGACCGGGCCGCCGGTACGACAAAGTTCTCGTTTCCCGACCGACCGCGATGTTGACCAACGAATGGCAGGCCAAGTCGAAACGCTGGGGACATCCGCTCCACTCGATGTGTTCGTATATGGGGATGTTTCCCCCGCGCCTTCCCCACTACTTCATTCAGAAGTTCACCCGCCGAGGCGACGTCGTTCTCGATCCCTTCTGCGGACGCGGCACCACTCCGCTCCAGGCATGCGTCGAGGGGCGCGTGGGGATCGGCATCGACCCGAACCCCCTGGCCTATTCCCTGACCGCGGCCAAACTCGATCCGCCCGATCCCGTCGAGCTGCGCAACCGGATCGACGACCTGTCGAACGATATGTTCTTCGCATCGATCGGCCAAGAGCCGCCTGAAATCCGGATGCTCTTCAGCGACGAGACGCTCAGCCAACTCGTCTACCTCAAGCACGAACTCGATCCGCGCGACCGAACCGACGCGTTCATCGTCGCGACGATCCTCGGGATGCTCCACGGCGGAGCGATGGGCGCAAAGGGCGAAGAAGGCCGAAAGACCGCGCGCCGCAGCACCGCGCCGCCGACGTTTCTCTCGATCCCGATGCCCAACACGTTCAGCATGTCGGCCCCCTACATCGAGAAGTACGTTCGAGAGAAGAAGCTCGAACGCCCGCGCGTGGACGTGTTCGCGAGCCTGCGCCAACGCGTCTCGCGGCTCCTACGCCTCGGGCCTCCCCAGACTCGGGGGCGCGCCTGGGCCGTGCGCGTCCAGGATCTCCTCTCCGTTCCCGACCCGGCGATCAAGCGGCGCGACGTGCGCCTGATCGTTTCCTCGCCCCCGTATCTCAAGGTCTTGCGGTACGGACTCTACAACTGGATTCGGCTCTGGTTCCTCGACGAATGTCCCGACCGCTTGGACGACGCTCTGGACCAGCATCGCAAGCTCGACGACTATCTCGACTTCATGCTCCAGACCTGCCGTTTGTTGTACCGCGTCTGCGCGCCGGGGGGCGTGTGCGCGCTCGTGATCGGCGACGTGAAGAAGGGCGACAAGGAACCGATTGTCTTGGCCGAGGAAGTCTGGAAGCATCTCAAACGCAAACGCATCGGGTGGCAACTGGCCGAGATTCTCGAAGACGAGCTCCCGCGCAACTCGAAGGTC
Organism: Candidatus Sumerlaeota bacterium; assembly: GCA_016931035.1. GTDB lineage: Bacteria > Sumerlaeota > Sumerlaeia > UBA8349 > UBA8349 > JAFGFN01. Next base: position 20,152 of record JAFGFN010000190.1, on the reverse strand, counting down.
TCGAAGATTTGGGGCGAGGAGAAGAAGGGCCGCGCCACGGCCATCGATCGCGTCCTGGTCCTCTACAAAGGCGAATACGAGGAGCTCGCCGAACACGTGGCGTGGTAGAACCCGTCGCGCCCAAAATCGATTCAGGCTGTCCCTCGGGCACCGCCTTGTCCTAGCGGCTTCCACATCGCGACGAATCTGCCACTTCCGCCTTGGCGCATTCGTAGACGAAGGCGGGAGGGAGGTTGCGCCAGACGATCGTCGAGCGCGAGACGCGGGCGAAATGGCGGTCGAGGATCTCGCGGAATCGTTTGCCGCCGGGCAGGAGAAGACCCTGGAGGTAGGCGAACGTGACGAACTGTCCGCCGGGCTTCAAGGCGTCGGCGATCCCGGTCATCAATTCGTCCTGCATGTCGGGATCGAACGAGGCCCAGGGGAGTCCGCTCACGATGCAGTCGGCGTGGGGCAGTCCCGCGCGATCGAGATGATCGGCGATGCGGCTCGCGCAGTCGCAGTAGATCGGCACGTCGGGGAATCGGGCGCGGAACGAACGGCAGCTGGATGGGTTCGTCTCGATAGCGAAGAAGGTGGCGTCGGGCCGAACCTTTTCGAGGATGAACGGGGTGAACGCTCCGTGGCCGGGTCCGATTTCGACGACGCACCGGGCGCGTTCGAGCGCCACCCAGGAGGTGATCTCGCGCGCGAGATGGCGCGAGCTGGGCAGAATCGCTCCGGTCTGCTTGGGATATCGGAGAAACTGCTTGAAGAAGCGCGCGTGCTGCCTCATCGTGCGAGATTCCGTTCCGTCCGGGCGAACCGGATCGCCGGTTCGCCCACCTCCGCTCCTCGGAAACGGCCGTGCAGCCGGCCGTTGCCGTCCGAAGAGGAGAAGAGAGATACTCGACTACTCTTTACCTTCATACACCGTTTCTTGTCATAATTCAATGGGCGCGTTTGCCTCCGCGCGGTCGAGGAACGTGCGGCACCAGACCTCGAGCGAGGCCAGGGCCCAAAGGCGGGTCGAGTGGTTGACGCGCTCGGACTCGTGCTGCTTCAGGAGGAGGTCGAGCCGGCGCGGGTCGAAGAACCCGCGCGCAAGCGCCTCGGGCGACGTGAGGATTTCGCGCGCCCATTTCCGGAAGTCGCCCCGGAACCAATGGCCGATTGGGACTCCGAAGCCCTGCTTGGGACGTTCGAGCCATTCGGCGGGCATGTCCAGGGCGGCGACCTTCTTGAGAAGCGCCTTGAGCTCGCCGTCGGGGAACTTCACCTCGGCGGGGAGGCGCGCGGCGAATTCCATGAGTTTGTGATCCAGAAGGGGCGAACGGCCCTCGAGTCCGAACGCCATGGTGGTTCGGTCCACCTTGGGGAGCAACGCGCCGGGAAGATAGGTGCGGATGTCGGCGAACATCCGTCGATCCACTTCCTCGCGCGCCGGGGCGCTGCGGTATGGGTCGGTCATGAGGGCGGCGGTGTCGTGGCCCGCGATGCGCCGGGCGAAGTCGTCGCCGTAGAGCCACGCCTTGACGTCGTCGCGGAAGATGCTGAGGAGAAGGACGTAGCGCCGCGCGGCATCCTGGAGCGAAATCCAGTTGAGATGGTCGAGGGCGGCGATGCGCGGCGAATCGGGCATCGCCAGACGAAGCGCGCCGAACGCGGGCCCGCACACGGCGCGGCGCAGGAATCGAGGAATGCGGTTGTAGGCGCGATACCAGGGGAAGAGCTCCATCCCTCGATAGCGGGTGTAGCCCGCGAAGGATTCGTCGCCTCCGTCGCCGTTGAGGGCGACGGTGACATGGCGGCGGGTCATTTCGGAGAGATACCACGTCGGGAGCGCGGCGGGGTCGGCCATCGGCTCGTCGAAGTGCCATACGAGTCGAGGCAGGACTTCGAGCGCATTGGGCTTGAGGACGAACTCGACGTGTTCGGTCTCGAATCGTTCGGCCACGCGCCGCGCGTAGGGGAGTTCGTTGAACGCTTCTTCCTCGAAACCGATCGAGAAGGTGCGGAGCGGACCGGCGACGTGTCGGCGCATGGTGGAGACGACGAGCGAGGAGTCGACGCCGCCGCTGAGGAAGACGCCGAGCGGCACGTCGCTCTCGAGCCTCAAGCGGACGACTTCGTCGATTTGGGCGCGGGCCGCTTCGACCGCTTCGTCGGTCGTCATGGGGGTCTTGGGTTCGTAGTCGATGTCCCAGTAGCGCCAGACCTTGAGGTCGCCGTCGCTCCAGGTCAGGGCGTGGGCGGCGGGGAGCTTGTGGGCGTGCTTGAAGATGGTCCGGGGCGCGGGGACGTACTGATAGCTGATGTAGTAGTCGAGCGAGGCGGGGTCGAGCTCGCGCGGAAACTCGGGATCGACGAGGAGCGTCTTGAGTTCGGAACCGAAACGCAGCACGTTCTTGTGCTCGGCGTAGTAGAACGGCTTCTTGCCGATGCGGTCGATCGCGGCGAACAGGCGTCGGCGCGGCGCGTCCCAGATGGCGAACGAGAACATCCCGCGCAGATCGGCGAGGCAGTCGAGTCCCTTTTCCTCATAGAGGTGGACGATGGTCTCGGTGTCGGAGCGGGTCCGGAATCGGTGTCCGCGCGATTCGAGGTCTTTGCGCAGTTCGTGAAAGTTGTATATCTCGCCGTTGAAGACGATAGCGACCGAACGGTCTTCGTTGTAGATGGGTTGGTCGCCGGTGGCGAGATCGATGACGCGCAGACGCCGATGTCCCAGCCCGACGTTCCCTTCGAGATGAACGCCTTCGCCGTCGGGACCGCGGTGCGACAGGAGTCGGCACATCGCGCGCAGCTGCGTTTCGTTGACGGGAGCGGTCTGGGAGCGTCCGATGAGGCCGCAGATGCCACACATCGACCTAGTAGCCTTCCTTGTCCACGGTCACCTTGCCTCTGAAGACATAGTGGATGTAGGCCGTATATGCCAGGACAATCGGGAGGCCGATCAGCGTGATGATCAGCATGATCTGGAGGGTCTTTTCCGACGACGAGGCGTTCGCCGCGCTCAGGCTAAGACCAGGATCGTTCGATGCGACGACAAAGTGGGGGGAAAGCGCGACAGCGGCGCTCGCCAGGTATCCGGCGACGGCCGCGGACGAGGCGAGAAAGGCCGCAAGATCTTCGCCCTTGGCGATGCAGACCGGAATCAGAACCAGCGCAACGACGCAGGCACCCGGCGAAATCCATGCCGTCGAGTTGTCGAGGTAGTTGGACGCGAGATGCGGATACGCAACAACGTTCCACGCCGCGCCCGCGATGGCGAGAATCCCGAAGACCGGCCAAAGGATGCGGGCCTTTGTCCGCGCCGCGTCGCGCAGGTCGCCTTCGGTCCGCGCCGCGAGGTACAAAGCGCCGTGGAGCGCCGCCCCGACAACGGCCAGCGCGCCGACGAGCAGGGAAGACGGATTGAGCAGGTCGAGAAACGAGCCCGCGTAGTCGCCGTTGGCGTCGAGCGGGAGGCCGCGCAGGATGTTCCCCAAGGCCACCCCGAGAAGAAGAACGGCGATTGCGCTTCCGACGAAGAATCCGACGTCGCACGCGGCTCGCCAGCGCGGCGAATCCATCTTGCCGCGGAACTCGATCGAGACCGCCCGCAGAATGAGGCTCCAGACTAGGGCCATCATGGCCACATAGAAGCCGCTGAAGACGCACGCGTACACGGGCGGGAACGCGGCGAACAGGGCGCCGCCCGCCGTCAGGAGCCAGACCTCGTTGCCGTCCCAGAACGGCTCGATCGACGCGAGGTGCGCGCGTCGCGCCTTCTCGCTCCGGCAGAAGGGGTGCAGGATTCCTACGCCCAGGTCGAATCCGTCGAGAATCGCGTAGCCGATGAACAAGACGACGATCAGGAAGTACCAGACGGTCTGAAGCAGAGTCACGGTGCGGCCTCCCCTCGCGTCGGCTCGGGGCGATCGGCCTCGTCGGCGATCCGACGGCGCACAAGGTGGGTGAGAACGGCGATCCAGAGGATGAAGAGAACCAGGTAGAGAATCCCGAAGACGGCGAGGGAAAGGACGATCTCGCGAGCCGAGACCACGGGCGACACCGCATCGCTCGTCCTCAGGAGATGCCACACGACCCAGGGCTGGCGACCCACTTCCGCCGTGATCCACCCGAGCTCATTGCAGAGCGTCGGAAGAGGGAGGCAGAGAATCGTCGCCCAAAGAAACAGACGGCCGTTTGCGAGTCGCCCCTTGCGCCACAGATGCACGCCCCAGGCCGGAAGCAGGACAAAGACGCCCGCCATCGCGACCATCAGGCGGAAACTGAGGAAGGTGAGCGCCACGGGAGGCCAGTCCTCGCGCGGGAATTCCTCGAGTCCGCGAACCGTTGCGTCCGGGTCCGCGTAGGCCATGAGACTCAAGAGCATCGGCACCGTGAGACCATAGCGAACCGTCATCGCCTCCTCGTCGGGAATCCCGATGAGGGTTTGTCCCGCCGGGGACTCGGTGCGGAAGTGCGCCTCGAACGCGGCGAGTTTCGCCGGTTGGTATTCGACCACCTGGAGGGTGTGCCAGTGTCCGATTCCGACCTGCGCGAGGCTCGAAACCAGCGCCACGACCAGCGAGACCTTCAGCGAGTAGAGCGCCGCGCCGGACCGGGGACGACGAAGCAACACGCACGCGCTCAGGGCCATCATGAAGAACGCGCCCGTGACGAAGGAGGCCGTCAGGGTGTGGAAGAAGCGCGGCAGGGTCGAGGGATTGAAGATCGCCTCGAAGAAACTCGTGAGCTCGGCGCGGCTCCCGACGATGCGATACCCCGCCGGGGTCTGCTGCCACGAGTTCGCGGCCAGAATCCAGAACGCCGACAGGGTCGCGCCGACCGCGACCATGAGCGACGCGAACCAGAGCGCGCGGCGCGACAGACGACTCCATCCGAGAAGAAGGAGCGCCAGAAAGCTCGATTCGAGGAAGAACGAGAAGATCGCTTCGGCCGCCAAAGGAGCGCCGAAGATGTCTCCCACGTAGCGCGAGTAGGTCGCCCAGTTCGTCCCGAACTGGAACTCCATCGTGATGCCCGTCGCCACCCCCATGGCAAACGTCGCGCCGAAGATCCGAATCCAGAATCGCGCCGTGTCGCGATAGCGGTCCTCGCCCGTCCGGACCCACCGCGTCATGATCCAGGCGATGAGCCACGCCATCCCGATCGAGATCGGAGGAAAGATGAAGTGGAATCCGATCGTGAAGGCGAACTGGATTCGAGCCAACAGAACGGGGTCCATGAGATTCCTCCCCACTCTCGCACTCGAACCTATCTCAAAAACCTCTTGAGCGCTGAAGGCGCGGCCATATTACAGTCCAGGGCAAGCGCGCGCTCGAAGAGCGCGTAAGCGACGCCCTGGGTAAACGGCCTTCTGCAGATCGCGCCGACGCAAGGACCGTGACGGCGTCCAACTGGGGCTCTTGAGATAGGTCGTCGTTTTCCCACTCCTACTCGTACACGTATTCGTCCTCGTACTCGAAGAACACGGGCGAGACGCCCGTGCCACCCTGTCAATCGCGCGCCGCTCGCCGGGCGCGCAAAAGAAGGACAATCTGCTTCCAGACGCTCCGAATCACCCTAGGCAACGTGAAGTTGATTGCGTTCGGCTCGGGGATCTGGACGTAGTCGCTTAGCCGCACGGAGTCCAGGGCCTCGCCTGCTATTCTAATCGCGTCGAGGTCCTGAACGCCATACCCCATTTCGCGCGCCGCCCGCATGACGGGAACCGTCGACGGGTCCACCCCGAAGACCTCGAGCGCCACGCGGTCCAGGGCCACCGGATCGGGCGACGCCAACAAGAGACCGACCTCGCGCGGATCGCCGCCCGTCGGTCCGTCGCGTTCGAGCGCGACGATGGCGTCGGCGATCGACAAAGCGGGCTGGAGGAAACGCGCGACCGCCACGAGCATTCGGCCGAACCGCACCTTGTCCTCGCCGTTGCGGAAATGGAAGAAGGCCTTCTGTTTGCCCGCGACGCAGCCGAACATGTTCTTGACCGAAAGCGACATCTCCATCTGAACGTGTGTCTTCACCTTCGGGAGATTGATGATGGCGTCGGCTTCGAGAGCGTCGGCGCCGAACGCGATGCGGCGGAACGGGCTGTCGGGCGGCATTGCGCGTCGTCTTCTCTTGTGACCCAGATCGACCATCTCGATCCCGAGTTCGCGCGCGACGCCCAGAATGCCGCACGTCGAGGCGACCCCGAGCGCCGAGCTGAACGCGGGCGAATCGCCCACGACGGGCCGCGCGCCCGCGTCGATCGCTTCGAGCGCGACGGCGCGAACCACTTCGGGATGGGTTGTCACCGCCGCTTCTTTCGGACGCGGAACGATCAGATTGGGTTTGAGCAGGACGCGCATCCCGGGCCGCACGAACGCCTTCATCCCGCCCCAGGGTTCGAGGAGCCGCCGTACCGCGGAACGGACACGCGCGGGATCGTAGTCGGGACAACGCTGGATGGAGACGACGTTCGGGGAACGTTCGAGCATGATTGAACGATGCTATCACGCGCCCCAGAGACTGTCCACGGAGCAAAGACCTTCGAACGCTTGCGGTAGGGAGTCGTGCGTTGCGCGAAACGAATCGCGAGAGGTACAACGCATCTCGAGAACCTCCTGAGCACTGAAAGTGCGGTCTATACCAGCCCAGGGCATAGCGAGCGCGCGACCGGAGGGAGCGACGCGAGTGGCGCCCTGGGTAAACGGTCCTCTTCGACATCGCGCTGGCGCATCTTCTTGCACCGCAAGAAGTGTGACAGCGCCGCCCGAGAGGTCATGAAACCGGTTCTAGCGATACAACATCCAATCCTGCGCGGCCATGGGTCCGGAGGGTAACGACGATGCGTGGAACCAGAACCCGCCGTTCAGCGTGAAATTCCCGGCGCTCAGTATGCCCGCATCGGGTTGGCCCGCCGTGCCGCTGAGCGTGAAGGTTCCCCCGCTGAGTCCCTGGGCGCCGCTGCCGTCCGTGTTCCACCAAGCGACGGACAGCGCTTGGGCGGCCAGTGCCGCGGCGAACATGCCGACAAGGACCAGGACGATCGAGAGGACAAGACGTTTCTTGCGTGACTCATTCTTCTTCATCGCCGGATGCCCCTTTTCCCTTTCAATGCAGCGTCACCAAAACCGGAATCGTCCCCTGACCGCTGTCGAGGGCGCCTAGCGCTTTTCCGACTATCGTGCCGGGCTCCGGCGCGACACCCTTCATTGCGAATCCAGCCCGGTGCGACGCAACAAGACGGTCGCCGGCGCGAATCGGGCCCGAAGAAGCATCCACCTTGATCGCCTTGAACGATCCGAGCGTCACCATCGCGCAATACCCGCCCGGCGGAACCGGACCCACGCTATACGTGCCTACGGCCGGATTCCTCTTCCTCTCAATCGAGTTCTGTGTCGGGCCGGCCTTCTCCGGCGGATCGAACACCTGATCCACCACCCCGGCCACGGCGCCCGCCCGCGACGCCGTAGCGCGGCGGACCTTGACGACCGGAATCTGCCCCACGACCGGATCGTCCACGCCGCAGATCGCCACCAGATCGCCCGCTTGCAGCGGAACCGTATCGTCGTTCATGGCGACATCGACGACGTATCCCGCCTTGCTGCCACCCGCCGTGAAGTTTCCCGGAATCGTCAGATTGCCGTCTTCGTCCACCGCGAGCACGTTGCCGTTGGTGCCGTTGTGAACGCTGAAGTACTCGACGGTCGCGTCGTTGTCGTCGTCGAGATCGATGAAAACGCTCTCCATCGAGTAAAGATCCATCGAGCCGCTCTCGGTGAAGATCTCGCCGTAGGTTCCTCCCAGAAGGAGGTCGCCGGTCGTATCGCCGGCGCCGGTGTCGTTCCCGATCGCGTAGACGCCGAAACTGTTGGCGCTTCTTCCGGTAACGCCGTAGCCCGAGACGGCGTTATTGTTCACGCCGTAGACACCGCTCCTGTACTGACCGTTGCTATAGGCGACCACCGCGTCATTGGAGTTGCTGCTGGCGGAGACTCCCACGCCGTCGACCGCGTGTCCGTAGACGCCGCTCTTGGACGGGTCCATGGACTCCCCATCCAGGCCGTCGCTCTGCGTGCTCACCCCCTTCACGCCCGCTCCGGTCGTCGACCATCCGTATACTCCGTTCCCGTTCCCCGTATTCACCGCGTAGACCCCCCCCCTGTCGGGCAAAGAGACGCTTGTAGAAGACCAGACCCCCTCGCCGCCACCGGCATTGGTCAGATAGATCGCAGACGACGAGGAGTTCGCCGACATGTGGGCCGGACCCGGTCCGGTGAGGCCCCACCAGGGGGCCGCGGCGCTGTACAACGCGTTCGGCGCCGGCTTCAGATTCTGCCTGGGCGACAGCGTCGTGTAGGTGGGGTCTCCAGCGGCCTTGACCTCGATCTCGAGGTAACGCGCCGTGCCGTCGAATGCCCCGACGCCGAAATCGAGATCGAGCGTGAAGACCCCGTTCGAAACCTGCACGGAGTTCGCGGTCCCGGTCGGACCGATCTGCGCCCCCGCCGTACTGGCGTCGTAGAGGCGGCACTGAAAATCGTAGGGCCCGTTCGCCGGATTCGATCCGTCGTTGAGTTGACCTTGGTAGGTGAATGCCGTGCCCAGCGGGTCGGCCGACAGCGACGCCCCTATGAAGACAAGACAGACAACCAATGCGGGGATACGAACCCGCCTGGAAAGACATTCTTGCGTCATGACTGGAAAATCCCCTTTCAAACCGTTCGGTGAACAGTCCTAATAGTTGTCCTTTCGGCATCGCGCGGCGCTCCCATTACCCCGAGCCAGCGGCAAGGCGACGTTCGCTCGGATCGGGCGAACGCGCGCACGGGGGATGTGAGGATTCCGTCCCGCTGCTGTCGGCAAGAGGAGGAGCCCCCGGCAAGATTGGAGGGCAACAAGAAGGAGCGAAGAAACGCGGACAAGAAACGCCCGCACTATCTGGAAGGCCGGCAAGCGTTCTCCAGGTACGTGCGGATCACTCGAACCGTCCGCTCGGCGCTACCCTGGTTGCGGCGGGCGGTGGCGAGGGCTTGTTGGCCGATCGTGCGGCACTTGTCGGCGTTCTGCAGAAGGTCGAGCAGCGCCGAGGCGAGGCTCGCGGCATCGGCCCCAGTGCGGACACAACCGCTGTCCGGCCCCTCGAACAGGCGGTCGATCTCCTTTTGTCCCCACATGTGAGGGCCGACGACGACCGGGACGGCGTGCGCCGCGGGTTCGAGGAGGTTGTGTCCGCCCACCGTCGCGGAAAAGCTCCCGGCGACGACGGCGACCCGACCCAAGGCGTAGATGCGGGCGAGTTCGCCCATCGTGTCGAGGACGAGAATGTCGGGCGATTCGATCTTCGGGTTCGTCGCGCGCGAAACCCGCCACCCGGCGGCGTGGTTCCGGCACAGAGAAACGACTTCCTGGAATCGCTCGGGATGGCGCGGCGAAAGGATCATCTGGAGGTCGGGGATCGCGCGGCGCACCTCGGCGAAGGCGTCGAGGACGATGGCTTCTTCGCCCGGGTGGGTCGAACCGACGACGAGTCGGGGACGATCCTCGGGGCCGAGTCGGTACTGATCGCGCGCCCCTTGGGCCGCCTCGGGCGACAGCGCGGGAGCGGGCGCGTCGAACTTGCAGTTGCCGGTGACGTGGACGTCGCGCGGACGGCCCGAGAGCGCCTTCATTCGTTCGGCGTCGGCCTCGGTTTGCATACAGAAGGCGCGAACCGCGTCGAAGGCGGGACGCAGAAGGAAGCGGCCGCGTCGATACCCTCGGAAGGACTTGTCCGAGATCTTTCCGTTGGCCATGAAGACCTGCGCGCCGCTCCGCGCGGCGAGAGTGAGGAAGTTGGGCCAGAGTTCGGTTTCCATCATCACGAACAGGCGCGGATTGAAACACTGGAGAAACCGTTCGACGTTCCACGAGAAATCGACGGGAAAGTAGTGGATGCGGTCGGCGTTCGACAGAATCTTGCGCGCGTGCGCCTGGCCCGTCTCGGTGATCGTCGTGACGACGAGGGGGAGTTCGGGCGCCAACTTCCGAAGAAGCGGGGCGACGGACCGCGCGGCGACCGTCTCGCCCACGCTCACGGCGTGAATCCAGATCGAGCCGTTGCGGAACCGTTCGCGCTCGGCGCCTTTCGGGAGCGTGAACCCGAGCATCCCGCCCGCGCTTTGGCGATACTTGCCCTTGGTCAGGCTGCGAAACGCGAAATAGGGAACCGCGACGGGAGAGGCCGCGTAGTAGAAGAGATCGAAACGAGTCGGCATCATGGGTCGAAGGGAAGTGTTTCGTCGTTTGTTTTCGAAACCGTGCTCTCTGGGGCGGCAGGGCCGAAACCGAACAAGACCGGCCCACGAATTGCACGAATCTTCACGAATCGAAAGAGGCCGCGCCGCCGCAAACAAAGCGCCTCAAGAGTCCTTCACACTCACTGTCGTCCAATCTGGGTTCCCCGAAGGGAAACGACTTGAATAGCCCCGGGTGAAACCCGGGGAATCGACGCCCCCGTTTCATCTCGACCCAGAAGCGGGTCGAACGACAAGACCCGTATCGCCAACGATGTTCAACTCCTCCGGAGTTGAAGAATATGCGGCTTCGGGAACCGCGGGTTTCACCCGCGGCTATTCATATTCGGCCCTTCCAGGGCCGACAAGACGCGATTGCCTCGTTCGGCCACGACATCGTCACCCTTTGTTCTTAGTATACAGGACTGCGATTCGCGATTCCTATCTTGGACAAGAGTCCTTTGCGCTATTGAAGAGCGTTTCCAGCATCTCGGGTCGCTCTCTCATCATCTGCACGGCCTCCAGCCACCCGACCTCGTCTCCGAAGGGCCACGCCGTGTCGAGAGTCCTCACGCGCGCCGCGGCGTTTCCTTCGAGTGCATCGGCGATGCAGACTCGATCGACCGGCCAGAGGTCGCGGGGGAAATCATGCGGATCGAAAAAGCCCGCGTCGGCGGTTTCGCTAGTCTTGCTCAAAAACTCGCCGTCGGGCGATTCGCAAAGGAACGTCAGGATGTGAACGCCCCCCTCGATCCACTTGGGCTTGGAGTAGACCCCGGTCAGGCGCTTCACCTCGATCGCGAGGCCCGTCTCCTCCGCCACCTCGCGTTTGACCGCGTCCAGTAGCGACTCATTGTCGTCGACGGCGCCTCCGGGCAGCTCCCACACGGGAATATCCGTCCGATAGATCAGGAGGACTTTCCCGTCTCTCACGATGACGGCGTTGACGCCGAGACTTCTTCCCATTGAGACTTCCTTCCGATCGGACGGCTTGGGTTTCTATATTCGATCGCGATAACGATCACGAGCACGAGAAGAGTGTATTCATCCTGCCCGCACAAGAGAAAGATACAGATAGAACACCGGTGCGCAAAGAAGCATCGAGTCGGTGATATCGAGCATCCCGCCGTGCCCCGTGTAGGTCTTGCCCGAGTCCTTGATCCCCGAGTCGCGCTTGAACGCCGATTCCGCCAAGTCGCCGATCGTCCCGACCACCGAAAAGACGATCGGGAGCAGAACGGCTTCGTCCCACCCGAACATCCGGTCCATCCCCGGCCAGAAGAGCCGGAGCAACACTCCGGCGAGAGCCGAAAGAAGAATCCCTCCAGCCATCCCCTCCCACGACTTATTGGGACTCAGAGTGGGCGTCATCTTGTGGCGGCCGAACGGCTTGCCGAAGCAATAGCCTCCGATATCCATCGTCCACGAAGCGACGACCAGAAACAGAACGAGATTACCCCCGGCGTACGAAGGGAACGAGGGCGGGGCGTATCCCAGGCGCTCGGGGAATCGGAAAAGGAACAGGATGATCGCCATGGGAAGACCGACGTAGATGCTTCCGAACAGCGAGCACGCCATGTTGACGATGGCGCGGTCGTGCGCCTTGAAGAACACCTGGGTGAAGAGGAGGAGCCAGAAACACGCGATGAAAAGATGGACGAAGTGCCCGAACTCGAACCAATACGCGTCGACCAGAAACGCCAGAGCGATCAGGTGCCCCGGCCAGGGCGAGGGACGCACCTTGAGGCGCCGCGCCATGTTGTAGTATTCGTGCGTCCCGAGAACGGTCGCGAAGGTCACGAGGGCAAAGACGATATAGCCGGCCCATTCGCGCGGCGAATAGAGGCCGTAGAGAAAGACCGCGAAAAACGCGAGGGTCGTCGTGGTTCGAGCGAACAGGGCAGGCCTTTCATCCTCCGACTACGGGCTGTCTTCCGCCTTCATCCTTCGCCCGCGCTCCTGCGCGGCTTCATCCTTGTCAGTTGATGTCCACCTTCCCGAATCGCCGACTGCGCTTCTGGTAATCGACGAACGCCTCGAGAAGATGGACCTTGCGGAAGTCGGGCCACAAAACGTCGGTGATGTAGATTTCCGCGTACGCGATCTGCCACAAGAGGAAGTTGCTCACGCGCAGCTCTCCGCTCGTTCGGATGAGGAGATCGGGATCGCCCAGCTCCGGAGCGTAGAGATTCTCCGTGATGGATTCCTGAACGATATCGTCGGGCTGGAGTCGTCCCTCGGCCACCTGTTGGGCCAGCGCGCGGACGGCGTGGGCGATTTCCTCGCGTCCGCTGTAGGAAAGAGCGAGGTTGAGGACGAGACCGGTGTTGGCGGCGGTCATCTCGCGCGTTTTGTCCAGCGCCTGGCGCGCGTAGCCCGGGAGGTCGTCGAGCCGTCCCGTCGCGATGAGACGAATGTTGTTCTCCATCAGCTCGTCGCGCTCGGCGACGAGAAACCGTCGCAGAAGATGCATCAGGGCCGACGTTTCGCGTCTCGGGCGTTGCCAATTCTCGAGCGAAAAGGCGTAGAGGGTGAGCGCTTCGAGCTTGAGGCGGGCGCAGGTTTCCACGGCGGCGCGCACGGCCTGCGTGCCGGCCTCGTGCCCTCGGATGCGTTCGCTCCAGCCGCGGCTGCGCGCCCAGCGGCCGTTGCCGTCCATGATGATGGCGACGTGGCGCGGCAGGAGCGACGGCTTGAGCGAGCGCTCGAGTTCCTTCTCGCGCCGCTCGACCGCCGCCGCGTCGGCTTCCTGTTGTTTCGCCGCTTTCTCTCGTTTCGCCGATCGAATCATCGTCTGCTCGGTCCAGGAGAAGTCTTCGAGAACGCCTCGCGCCGCAGGCGGCGCGCGCGCGACGAAGTCTCGTTCACTCGTCGCGCCTCTTGCGTGTCGCGCCTCTTGCATCTCAGAAACGAGAGTTTGTGTCAAACGGGTTTCTGCTTCGATCGGAAGAAATCGTCCGGGATCGACGCGGGCCTGCACACAGGTGAGAATCTTGCCGTCCGTCGAGACGGACCTTATCCCTCGTCCAACTGAAGAGCGCGTCGCAGGGCGTCGTCGAGCAGACGGAGCTTCGCAGGCGGCAGCATACCCACATAGTGAGTGAGGGACGATTTCGGAAGGCTCACCAGTTCGTCGCAGTGAATGCCCGAGTCGTGCTTGAGACCCTCGACGGGACCGACGGGCACCTGCGTCGAGAGACCTTCGTATGCGGAGTAGATCGGCGCGCAAATCGCCGTCGAGAACCGAGAGTCGATCAAGACCTGCCGACTCACGACGACGAACACGCGATACCTGCGCGGATCGCTTTCGGACGGCTTTCGCACTCGGTAGAGTTCGCCGCGTCTCACAATGGCACCTGATAGCCGAGGACATCCTGCGCCTCTCGGTTGAGCGCGTCTGCTCGTTTGTCGAGAATCTCCGCGTCCTTCTGTTCCACCTGCCTACGATCCAGGTAGGCGATGAAGTGCTCCACCGCCGCCTCGATGAAGTCCGACCGGCTCTTGAACTCCGCCGAGCGCTCCTCGATCCCGTGCAACAGGGGCTTGGATAGTGTGATGGAAGTCTTACTTTTCATACTACTATCCTACTACCAAGACGGGCCGGCGTCAAGGGCGCATGAAATGGACAGAGATACCCAGGGCCGAACAATGACCCCCTCGATCGCCTCTCGTTCGTTGCACTTCCGTGGCAACAAGCAGATTGGCAATCGTCGAGGAACCGTCAACTTCTGGAAGGTACTTGACCGACGGGCTTCCCGCGGTCTAGACCTCCATGATCTCGGCTTCTTTGCGTTTGAGCTCTTCCTCGATCTTGCCGATGAACTCGTCGGTCAGCTTCTGCGCCTCGTCGCTTTGTTTGTGGAGATCGTCTTCCGAGATCTTCGAGTCCTTCTCGAGCGTCTTGAGCTCGTCGATCAGATGGTGGCGAATCTGACGGACCGTGACCCGATGGTCTTCGGCGTACTTCCGGGCCGTCTTGACCAGGTCTTTGCGACGGTCCTCGGTCAGGCTGGGGATAGTGAGGCGGACGATCCGCCCGTCGTTGTTCGGGGTGATGCCCAGGTCCGAAGCCAGGATCGCCTTCGAAATCGTCCCGATTTGGCTCGGGTCGAACGGCTGGATGGCGATCGTGCGGGCGTCGGGCGTGCCGATCGAGGCTAACTGCAGAAGGGGCATTTTCGCGCCGTAGGCCTCCACCTGGAGGTGGTCCACCAGCGAGACGGACGCGCGGCCCGTACGGATCGTTCCGTAGGCTTTGCCGAGATCCTGCACCGCCTGTTCCATTTTCGAGCGATAGCGAGTCTTCAGTTCCGAGATCATCTCCGGCTAGTCTCCTTCCACGTGGGTTCCGATTTCCTCGCCGCAGACCACTCTGCGGATGCTGTCCTCCTCGAAAAGGTTGAACACGACGATTGGGATGCGATTGTCGCGGCACAGCGACAGAGCGCTGGTATCCATCACGCGCAGGTTCTTGGCGATGGCTTCCTGATACGAGATCCGCGCCAGACGTTTGGCCGACGGGTCCTTCTCCGGGTCGGCGGTATAGACGCCGTCCACCTTGGTCGCTTTGAGCAGGACCTCGGCGCCGAGCTCGTTGGCGCGCAGCGCCGCCGCCGTATCGGTCGAGAAATACGGATTGCCCGTTCCCGCGGCGAGAATCACGATGCGCCTTCTCTCGAGGTGGCGAATGGCTCGCCGGCGGATATAGGGCTCGCAAACCGCGCGCATTTCGATGGCCGAGAGAACGCGCGTTTCCATGCCGACGTACTCGAGCGCGTCCTGAAGCATCAGGGAGTTGAGAACCGTCGCGATCATTCCGACCGAGTCCGCGACGGCCCGGTTCATGTGCGCCGCGGCTTCGCTCGCGCCGCGGAAGATGTTGCCGCCTCCGATGACGAGGCCGATGTCCACGCCCAGCTCGTGCACGTCGCGGATCTGGCCCGCCAGATGCGTGAGCACCGCGGGATCGATCCCGTAGTCGCGCGAGCCTTTCAGGGCCTCGCCGCTGAGTTTGAGAAGGATCAGTTTGTATTTCGGACCGGGCGCCATGAGCCGTCTTGCCTCTTTCTCGGGGAGTGCGAGAACATCGCCAAAGGGCCTCAAGTACCCGGCTCGTCGCGAGTCAACTCATAGCATTTTGAGAAGGGAGCGTAAACAGATATTCGTTCGAAGGTGCCGGGTTCCATGTTCCAGGTTCGAACGTTCCAGGTTCGAACGTTCCAGGTTCGCAGGTTCAAGAGTTCCAGGTTCCTGGTTGAAGAGCGATAGAGGAAGAGGGCGGAAAGAACGAGGCCCGATAAGAAGAACGAGGCCCGATAAGAAGAACAAGGGCCGCCTCGTTGACCAAGCCGCCCGAGGAAGTCACTCCCGTCTGAGAAGGAAACGGATCGCAGGTCAGGCTGAACCCCATTCCTGACGGATGGAACACCAACGTCGCCTCGCCGGAGACAGGTGTGTCCTTGGTCTGGCTGACTGGATTGTTCTTGCGATCCGATCGAGTGCTACTGGCTTGGTGTCCGGAACGGATGCCCCATCCGGTCCCTGGGGATATCGAACCATCGTCTGCCTATCTCCGCACCCACGAAGACGGGACGAGCGCCGATCCCCTCGGATTTGGGGAAGAAGAAGCCCACATATCTTCCGTCATTCCACCATCCGACGTTTCGAAACCAGTAGTAGTAGGCTTCGAACGTCTCGGTTGGGTCCACGGGTGGCTCTTCATTTTGATCGGGATGCAGATGTTTCGCATCGGGCTTGCCTGCCGGCATCATCGAGAACGTGCCCCCCGTTACCACCTTGTCTTCAGGAAGCTCCCTCATTTTCCCGCGGTCGAACGACCAGCCCGCGATCTTCTTTTCCAGATCCCGCACGGGGACACATGTCGCATCCCATTGCCGCATCTCCGTCTCACGAGAGAAGACCTTCAGACACAGATCGCGAGCAAACTCGAAACGGCCCTCGGCATCGTCTCCGGTTCCACCGTCGTCGAGCGGAGCGATCTTCAGAGCGAACGTTTGGAGGGTCTGAGATACCTCAAAGTGCAGATCGTCTCGATCCCACTCGGTTCGGGTCACGTCGCAGCCGTCGAATTCGTTGTCGAGGAAGAGCATCTCGGTGTCCGTTGACGGGCGAACCGAGGAATCGAGGACTTTCTCGATCCACTGCGTCGAGTTACTCCGGGCCGAGGCTACCACCGGGTCGCCGGCATCGAGTCTCTTCTCTCCATTGGGGATCGAGGCGTCGGGCCACTGAAACAGCTTCTCGACAATCGTCGGCAAAGCGGCGCCGATTGTCGTCGGATCTTCTACCATCGGCGTGCTATCGCTTCCGATCGTTATTGGGGGATCCATTCCCACAGAGATAGCGGCTAGGCCTATCCAAATCCCGGTAAGGAGACGGCGCGCATGGTTCATTCTCTTGGCTCCTCTCATGAGGTCCTATTCGAGCGCTCGCGGACTTCTACTGAGCCTCGACCCACGGGATTCGAATGGCACATCGCTTTGAATCTAGTATCGCGTCCGGAATTCTAGAACCGATCTATGCCAACGCTGGCCTGCGCCTGTGGGTTGAACCACCCCGGTTCGGATTCTGCGACCTTCAGGAAGAAGAAGCGGCCATCGGTGCAGACCGTCAATCGCTGCCACCAATGAAATCCGTTCCACCACATTCCGTTGGTCGACGCCTCGGTTGCGGTCGTCGGAGTATCCCTCCACGAAGCACTGTAAAGAGGACCGTCCTGGACAACCTCGAGATCCATCTTCTTGAAGGCATAGTAGGGCATGTTCGTGAACTCCGCCAGACGACTCTTGATAAAGAACGAAGGGTCCTCCGAGACCTCTCGGGGCTTCGGGAAATCGACGCGAATAGACACGTTAGAGGGCGACTCGATGACATGGATCCCGTGCCCCTCGACATTGTGGTCGAGCAGGACGTAGTCGTACTTGTGTTCCGATACGGTTCCGTCCGGTTCTCGCGTCTCCCACATCTTCACGTCGTTGGCGCCGAACATGTCGGCCTCCAAGTCTTCCGGCAGCCATTTCGCCCGAACCACCTTCCGAATCCATTCGGCCGACTTCGTTTTCACGGATTGCGGCAGCGAGGCGGATTCGATTCTCTGTACCGCCTCTTCGGGTAACAGGATCTCCTTCAGGGTAGGGCCTCTCGTGTTCGCTAGGGTCAGGATTTCCGCCTTGGACTCGGGCGTCAGCGCCGACGTTGTTTGCCCGTGCGCCAGGGCAGGGAAAAGGATGATACAATAGACGGTGAGAACGAAAAGCGGATTCATGGTATGGGCGCCTCCTCAATCACTTCTATAACTTCCCAGTCAGTGGTCTCTCCCGGCTCGTCGTCGTCGCGCGTAAGAACCCAATACTGGTGGCAACCCAGAGACTTCAGTATCTCGTAGTCGTTTGCCTCTTTATGAGGCGGCGCGATCGAGTAGTAGCAGTCTGCGGCCACGCAACAACCCTCAAAAGCGTTCCAGTTCGAGCCGCCGAAATCCAGGACGAGATACTGTCTTCGACCATCTACGTCGCGGTGGTCGTAGAACAGGCAGTTGCCCGCGTCCCTTTTGCTTCATTCGATTATCGGCGGTGCCGTTGCCGGCCCGGGGTTCATGGGATCTGAAGGTTGCCGTCTATACTCCATGTATCTGAGAGTGCGGGTAATCACGTCACGCAGATCGTCATCCGTCGCGGTCTTCGCTATCTGCCGCAGTCTCTCTTCGTCTGCAGACTCCCCGCGCGATAGCAGGATGGAGCAGATCGCCGATCGAGTCTTCTT
The DNA here is from genome assembly GCA_016931035.1 of Candidatus Sumerlaeota bacterium. GTDB lineage: Bacteria > Sumerlaeota > Sumerlaeia > UBA8349 > UBA8349 > JAFGFN01. The sequence goes on along the minus strand of JAFGFN010000190.1, from coordinate 2,126 downwards.
TTTTTTCGTGCTCTGGAGAAGCCGCCAGAAATCCTCGGTAAGAAGGGTGCGATCCCACTCGTCGGAAAGAAGAGAAGCCAACTGCCATGGGACGGTCACGTCGTCCGCCCTCAAGGACTCGTTCCACCCCTCTAAGAGGGTTTGCCTCGCTTGCGGGTCGCCCGATTCACGCCTCGCTCGCAGGCAGATCTCCCAAGCCTCGGTGTAGGCTTTGTGCCGGTCGCGCAACTCGGAGATCTCCGTCGACGGTGTGAGCGCGAGATCTTTCGCCTTCGAGAGGAGAAAGAGAGAAGACTGGACATCGGCCACGGTGTTATCTCCAGAGAGCCCTCTCTCGTATGCCGCAAGGTCGTTCGGCATCAGCTTGACCAAGGACCACCCAAAACGTCGACCCAAAGAAGCGGTCCCGCTCGTCAGGTTCTCGATCCCAGGCTGAGGACCGGCGTACGCCGAGAAGCTGACCACCAGCATTGAAACGGCAAATAGAAATCTATTCACGATTCGTATCTCCTTTCATGGCACGGCTGGCACTGGAATGTGCGGAGCATCGGGTACCGCCCACCAATCCCACACCCAGAACTGGTCGGTCGCCACCGAACGCAGTACCTCAAGGTAGTAGTACGTTGGATTGCAGAACGGACCGCCCGAAGGCGCAACCGTGTAGGCCCTAATTCCGGAGTCGGACACCGTGAAGAAACCCTCATGGTTGTTACCTGGATAGACTAGTTTGGCCCAGAACGTCTGCCCTTCGTATTGGAACTGCTTCCTCGTGATGCTCTGACACGTGCTCGCGCTGACTGACGGGAACCCTTCGCTGCCATCGGCCGTCGGCCACGCAATGCATGGCGTACCCGCAACGCCTACCATCTCCAGCCCGGCGCACGCGATTTGGGCAAGAGTGATGCAGTCTCCCTTCCACCCGGTATCTAGGAACTGCCAAGCGTTGAGATTGAGTTCCTGAGCGTTGTATCCGCCAAAGCCTGGCCACCACGCGACTGAGGCGCTCATTTGTGCCGCTGCCTCGCTAACAGAGCACGCCCCGTTTGCCGCGCCGACGGCCCACCCCAACCGCTTGACCGTGGGCCCTGAGCCCGGCGAGCCCCACGTCACAAGGAACGTGTGTGGGCCCGACCGGCCCGCGGAGGCCTTCGCGACGCCAGGGGCCCGTTCGTAGAGAAGCAGTGCCTTCTCGGGCGAGTCGGCTCGGAGTACCCACTCGGCAGCCCGGCAATACAGGGCCGCGCGTCCCGAAACATCGGAGGAATCGCAGAACTGCGCGACGACGGCGTCAATTCCCTCGACCGACGATTCCGAGCCGGGAGTCAGGATCGCCGCGACCGCCGCTCCGAGCAGCGCCTCACTGAGGGTGGCCGTGTCCGACTCGCTCGTCGCCGTCGATAGGTCCTCGGCCGCCAGCTCGAAGGCCGTCCGGGAGAGATCGAACGCGCCGTGTTCTCGGAATTTCTCCCCGAGCCTCACCGCGCCGCGAGTCCGGTCTTTCCCTGGGTCCGATGCGAACTCGTTCCACACCGGAGCAATCGCCTCGGTCCTCGGCCATCTCAGGTACAGGGCGATCAGATCCACGCGGGCTTGGGCCCGGTCCGTCAGAAGGTCGCCCGTCGCGGCGGCGACCACCTCTTTGAGCGTGGCCTCGGTTTCGACGTAGCGCCCATGATTCACAAGGTATTCAGCCCGCATCAGAAGGCGCTTGTCCGCGAGTTTTTGGATGTCGCGCGGAATTCGCCAGTCGTTTGGGTACTCCCGCGCGAGGCCGGCGAACGCCGCCTCCGCCTCGTCCAATTTCAATTCCTTCACGAGCCGGCGGGCGGCCCTCAATTCCTCCACCGTCGCCATACCCGGGCCCGAATCGCGCGGATCCTGACCCGCCCCGGGCCGCGAGAGGGACAAGATCAAGATCACTGTGGCCAGCCAAACCCCAATCCGCGCAGACGCGAAAGTCTCGCGTCCTTCCACCCCAGGTACGGACCTCCGAACGTACTTGCTCATAACCCGAATTCCCCTTTCGCGCACGCAAGACTCGTCCGTCATGAACACAAACAGCCGGAAACATGAATTGGGATGTTACAACGCCAACGCCGGGATTCTACCCCCCCCCCCCCCCCCCC
>JAFGFN010000189.1 GCA_016931035.1 Candidatus Sumerlaeota bacterium | reverse complement strand
GTGACCCCATTTGCTCACGACATTTTTGTCCTTTGTTTTCAATATCGAGACGAAGATCGCGCCTTTCTGTTTTGGACAAGAGTGTCTTCCTGTACTCGGGAGATTCCGCTTGGTCGATGCGGCTGGCACGGATTTGGCTGGCACGAATTTGGCTTGCTCCCTTCTGGAAGGCATTGGATGATGGTGTGGACATCCGTCGGATGCGCGCGGGTTCTTGCGCGGACGAGAGAGACAACTGTTTGCAGAAAGATCGGAAGAAGGGGAGGATGATACTCATGGCCGGACGTCGGACATCTATCCTGAAAACGTGGGCGCTCGTGCTCAACACCGCGGGCGTATACTTCTTCTTGTCTTGGTTCAGCCGGACAGACTTCGCGTTCGGCCACTCCGAGGGCCCGCCCCAGGAGGTTCTCACGACGGCCTCGGTGTCGTCCGATCTCGTGTCGGCGCTGGCGGATGAAGACGAGGCGGTTCGCACGTCCGCGGCCCAGGCCATCGAAAAGATCGGCCCCGAGGCCGCGCCCGCGTTGGCGGTCGGACTGGAGAGTCCCAACGCCGACGTGCGCAAGAAAGCGGGAGAGCTGCTGCGCGCGATCGGCCCTGAGGCGGCCGTCGTGTTGCACCGGCGACTGGACGAGGGCGACGCCCAGGAGCGTCGCCGGGCCATCGCGGCCCTGGCCGAGATGGGCGCGAAGGCCGAGGCAGCCTTCTCTAGAATCGTCCTCGCGTTGCGCGACGACGACGAAACGGTGCGCGAAGCGGCGCAGCAGGCGATCCGCCGGTTGGAGGTCACCATATTACCGACGTTGCGCAAGATGCTGGCGGATCCCGACGCGGCCAGGCGGCTCGATGCGGTCAGGGGACTCGATCTGGTGGGCCCCACCGCTCGATCCGCCACTCCGCAATTGGTTCATGCGCTAGACGACGAGGACGAAGCGGTACGCGACGCCGCGAGGCGGGCCCTGCTGGTGGGAATCGGTCCGAGGTGCGTTCCCCACCTGCGTCAGATCCTGACGTGGAAGCACGAGCCCCGGCTGCGCCTTCGGTCCGTCGAGATTCTCACGGAGATGGGCGGCGCCGAGACCAAGGACGCCTGGATCGCGCTGCTGAGAGCGCTGGCCGAGGACAACGAGGAGCTGCACGATCCGGTTTGCCGGGCATTCCAGGTGTACGGCGCGGACGCGGTCGATTTCCTGTACGGCTGGCTGACCGGCAAGCACGTCGGGATGCGTTGCGCGGCGGCCGAAGCTCTGTCATGGATCGGCGAACCGGCTCGCAAAACGGCGCCGGCGCTGGAAGAAGGCCTGGCGCATCGCGACCCTCGTGTCCGCAAGACATTCGAGGAGACGATGAGAAAGCTCGGACTCCCCGTGCCCTCGCCCTTGCCCACCCCGCGCACCGAGCCGCAACCGCCTCAATAGATGGTGTCGAGACACCTGTTGCGGAACCGTTGTCGGACGATGAGACTCGGGACGAGCCAGGATAACGGATGAAACGAGACAAGGACAAACAGACGTTCCTCGAGTCCCCCCGACGGGGTTTCGTGAGTCGGCGTCCCGCGCGGACGTGGGAAGAAGCGCTCGCCGTCGGCAACGGGACGATGGGGGCGCTCGTGATGAGCCAGCCCAAAGAAGAAACCCTCATTCTTTCTCACGAACGATTCTTTTTTCCCCGCTCGTCTCACGTCGGGCCGGTCCATCTCGCGCCGCATCTCCCTCACATCCGACAATTTCTCGCCGAAGGGCGCTGCGGCGACGCGGCGCGGTTCGCGTACGACGAAGCGGTCCGCCAAGGGATGCCCGAAGAGAACCTTCTGCCCAACGCCTTCCACCCGGCGTTCGACTTGCTCGTCGGAATGGGGCCGCAGGGCGGCGTTCGAGACTACTCGCGCGCGCTCGACTTCGAAACCGGCGAGGCCATAGTCCGTTGGACCAACCAGCGTGGACGGTTCGAGCGGCGCGTGTTCGTCTCTCGAGCCGACAACGCGATCGTCGTCGGCATCCGGAGTCTCGACGGAATCCCCACGGACTGCACCCTGATGTTCAACGCGCGGCCCGCCGAACGCGACCGGTTCGGGAGCGACCGGCGGTTCGCAAGCGGCATTCGCTCGGTCGAAATCGCGGCCGAAGGGGAATGGCTGACCTATCGAAGCGCCTACGCGGTCGCGCCCAAGGGTTACGAAGGCGTGGGGCGCGTCGCCACACGTGGCGGGACTATCGCGAACCAGGGCAACGTCGTCTGCGTGGAAGACGCGGACGAGGTCCTCGTCCCGATCCGAATCGTCCCGCTCGACGACGCGCGAGAATCCCGAGTCGAAGAGACGAAACGATCGCTTTCGAGTCTGCCTCAAGACTACGACGCTCTGCTCGAACGTCACGCGGCGATTCACGGCGAGATCTTCCGCCGCGTCTCGCTCGAACTCGATTCGGGCGAACTCGGTTCGGGGGAGGATCGCGACCTTCCTTCGGAAGAACTGGTCGAACGCGCGAGTCGCGGAGACGTTTCGCCCGCGTTCCTCGAAAAGGCGTTCGACGCGGGACGCTACATGGTCCTGTCGAGTTCGGGCGAATGGCCGCCCAATCTCCAGGGCGTCTGGACGGGCATTTGGGCGCCGCCGTGGGGCGGCAACTACACGCTCGACGCCAACGTCCAGGCCGCCCTTTCGCCCGCGCTCGTGTGCGACATGCCGGAGTGCCTCGAGAGCCTGTTTCGCCTCGTCGAGTCCCTTCTGCCCGACTGGCGGACGAACGCCGAACGCGTGTTCGGCTGCCGCGGGGTCGTTTCGTGCGCGGCCACGACGGGCGACAGCGGTCTTGTTCCCGGTTTCAACGTCGGATGGCCGCTCGTCTTCTGGACGGCGGGCGCCGGATGGCTCGCCAACGCTTTTCTCGACTATTGGCTCGTCACGGGCGACCGCGATTTCCTGGCGCGGCGCCTCGCGCCGCTTCTCAAGGAAATCGCTCTCTTCTACGAGGATTTTCTAGTCGAGGACGAAACCGGGCGCTATCTGTTCAGCCCCTCCTACTCGCCCGAGAATACGCCGTCGAACGGCGATTCGCAGGTCGCGATCAACGCGACGATGGATATCGCCGTCGCGAAGGAGGTCCTAGCGAATTTGGCGTCGGCCTGCGAGACGCTCGGGATCGAATCCGAAGGCGTCGCGCGATGGCGGGCGATGATCGCCAAGATGCCCGAGTACCTGACGAACGAGGACGGAGCCCTCAAGGAATGGACCCACCCCGACTTGGCCGACCAGTACGAGCATCGCCACGTGTGCCATTTGTATCCGGCCTATCCCGGCCTCGAGGCGGACGAGTACGCGAACCCGGCGCTCTGCGCGGCGCTTCGACGGGCCGCAGAGCTGCGTCTGGCCCAGGACCCGAAGATCCAGAAGGGGTTCGGCTTGTACCACTTGTCGATGGCGTGTTCTCGCCTCGGATGCCCCGATCTGGCGTGGCGGGCGCTGCGCCAGATGGCTGAGGAGCATTACTACCCGAATTTCGCCACGGCGCACAACTACGGTCGCGACATCTTCAACCTCGACGCGAGCGGCGGCTTCCCCTCCGCCCTAGTCGAGATGCTCGTCGCCTCGCGCCCGGGACGAATCGACCTTCTCCCCGGACTGCCCGACGAATTCGAACCCGGGACCCTGCGCGGGGTCCTGTGCCGGGGTCGGATTCGGATCGAAGAGCTCGCGTGGATCGGGAAACCGGTCTCGAAGGTACGCGCGACGCTGCGTTCCGAAACCGACCAGACCGTCACGATTCGTCTACCGCGCGAGATTGCGGCGATCCGGGCCGACGGGGATCCCGCTCGCGCGGGCGAGTCCCGCCTCGGAGTGAATTGCCGCGAGGTCCGCCTGACGGCGGGTCGCAACGTCGTGCTCGAGATCGATCTGAGATCGTAGCGGGAGGCCCGGCGCGGACCCGCGCTAGCGTTCGTCGTCCGGCGCATCGGGGCTGGAGTCGAGGGCGAGGAACACCCGTTCGAGAAGCGCCAGGCAGAGCGGGAGAAGTCCGAAGAGGATCGCCAGCGCCGCGGCCAGATGCAGCGGCGCGGCCCACGCATAGAGCGCCACGGCGGGCCAGGAATCGGGCCAGAACTTCACGTGGCTCGAGCTCAGAACGAGGTTGCGGCCCATCGCCTGGAGCACGCCCCAGGTTCCGGCAAAGCCGCATGCCGTCCCCGCCAGGACAAGGGTGAGGAGCAAGGCGAAAGCGAGAATGGCGATCCGCGCAAGCCGTTTCATCGGTCTGGAATCCCGCAATCGGTGGATGAGGTCTCCCGCACCGACGCCCGCGCCGGGTTTGAGATCACTTTCTTAACCCGATCGCGACCGGGTCGACCGGTCGCGTGGGCTTGAAGACCTCGCCCGTGTCGGGCACGTTCATGCCGCGAGCTCCCATCATGAAATAGTTGTAGTGTTCCATCATGTCCCGTGGTTCGTAGAAGAGCGTGTAGTCCGTCGGCACCGGACGGTTGCAGGCCAGGCCCGAGGCGCGTTGTCCCGCGGCGTAATAGACGGGGAGTTTCGTCGCGGCGGCGATCTCTTTCCAGAACTGCGCCCAGAAGTACGCCGTGTTGGGCGAGTACGGATAGGACCCGCTCAGCTCGCGAAGCCGCGCCAGCATCCGCTTGATGTCGCGGTCCGTTTGAGCGATCGAGACGAGTCGTTCGAGCGCTTCGCGGTTCGATGGGGCAATGCCGAGGGTTTCCGCGAAGGCCCGGCGCGCTTGGCGGTCGTCGTTCAATCGCAACCAGATGGAGCCGATCTGGTTGAGCGTCTCAGGCGTTACGATCAGGCGGTCGGCCCGTCGGGCGTCCTGGATGGCTTCCTCGAATCGACCCGCGTTGGCCAGATCGCGCGCGCGCGCGACGAGCGCCAGGCCGTGATAAGGGTTGAGTTCGATGGCTCGGATCGTCAGTCCGGCAATGGCGGCCGAGACGTCGACTTCGGAGGGGCGTCCCGCGCCGTTGCGGCGGTCGCTGTTGCTGTTTAAGTACTCGGCCTGGGCGAAGAGGAGGTCCGCGGCCGCCTGACGCATCAGGAATATCCAGGCGGCGATGCAGACTCCGGCAACGGCGATTCCCAAAGACCGACGGAGGACGATCCGGGGCGTTCCGCCGCCGTCGGCGTTCTCGATCGGTTCGGGTCGTTGCGACTCGTTGTCGCTCATCGCGGATTCTCGCTCGCCGCTGTCGCCGTGGGACTCCAACCCTTCTTCGCTCCCACTCACGATCCTACGCCTTGGGGCGGCGCGCGCGCAATCGCGAATCGCGCTCCGTCGGTGGATGGGGCTTGAGAACGCCATCGCCCGGTTGATAGGATGGAATCGGCGAAGTGAGATTCCAAGAGCCGGGAGGGACGTCCGACATGCTGTATCTATCGACTCTTCGACCCTGTCGCGAGCCGGAGTGCCGAGCCTACGCGCTGCACGCCTCCGACACGTGTGTTCGCCATCTCGAATCTCCCGAGTCCTATCGCGCGCGGATCGTCGAGGGGGTGGGTCGCGGCGAATCGCTGGCCGGCGCGAATTTGGCGAACGCGGACCTCGCGGGCGCCGATCTGAGGGGAGCGAGACTGGCGGGGGCGAACCTTTCGGGCGCCGATTGTTCCGGCGCAAACCTCGAGGGGGCCGACTTGACCCGTGCCGTGTGCGTGGGAACGCGTTTCCGCGGCGCGCGGCTCCAGGGAGCGCGTTGCGAGCTGGCCGTCATGGGCGAGGCGGTTCTCGACGGCGCGGTGTGCGACGAAGCGCGGTTCGAACGGGCGAATCTGGTCGGCGCGAGAGCGGTCGAAGCTTCGTTCCGGCGATGCGGCTTCTACTATTCGCGCCCCGGGGCGTCGGATTTCTCGAGGGCCGATCTCTCCGAGGCCGATATCCAACGGGCCATCTTCCGCGCCGCGGATCTGCGCGGGGCGAAACTCGAGACCGCCGTGGGCACGGCGAACTTCGATCGGGCGAAAAGATGACGGCTCTAGGCGGGATCAGGGATCGGGCGTGACAACCTGGCCCTGCGCGACCAGGCGCGTGAGGCGTTTCAGTGTGGTGAACGGCACGGGTTTGGGCATCAGGAAGTTCACGCCGTGCTTGACGATCTGCTGCCGGCTAAAGTCTCGTCCCCAACCCGACGTGAGGATGATCGTGAGGTCGGGGCGCAGCTTGCGCGCTTGACGAGCCACTTCCCAGCCGCTCATCTCGGGCATACTGAGGTCGGTGATCAACATGTCGTATTCGTGCTCTTCGATCCGGCGCAGAGCTTCGCGACCCGATTCCGTGGCGAAGACCTTGTGATCGTCCTGCTCGAGCATGTCGCGGATAACCTCGCGCACGGGCGCTTCGTCGTCCACCACCAGCACGTCCAAGACGCGTTTCTTGTCCGCCGCGACCGGAACGGTCGGCGCGCCGGCCTGGGCAAGGATCGGAACGCTCGGACGTCCGGCGTGCAAAGGCAGTCGGATTCGCAACAGGGTGCCTTGGCCGGGAGTGCTGGAGCACTCGATTCGGCCCTGGTGGCGCATGACGATGCCATAGGCGACCGATAGTCCCAGTCCGGTGCCTTCGCCCCTCTTGGTCGAGAAGAAAGGCTCGAAGACGCGATTGAGCACATCCTCGCTCATTCCACAACCGGTGTCGGAGATCAGGAGCACGACTTCGTCTTCCTCGATCTGCCCCTCGAATCGCACCGTTCCTCCGTCGGGCATGGCGTCGAGGCAGTTCATGATGATGCTGGTGACGACCTCGCGCAGTTCCGTCGAGCTGCCGTACACCACCAGGGTGCCGCGGAACTCCACTTCCATGACGTAGCGTCGCCCTTCGCGCTCGGCTTCGTCTTTCCACCGGCCCCGCGTGATCTGGATGCAGTCCTGCACCAGCTCGGCCACGTCGAGGACCTCGTAGTTGCGGCTGGTCGCGGATCGGGCGAAATCCTGAATGCGCCGGATGGTGGCGGCGCCGTCGGTGGCCGCCTTCTCGATGACCTCGAGGCTGCGGAGCGTGTCCGAGTTGTCGCACTTTTCCTTGAGCAGCTGCGTGCGACCGAGAATCGGAGCGAGCATGTTGTTGAAGTCGTGAGCGATGCCCGCGGCCATCTCGCCCAAGGCGTTGAGACGCTCGGCCCGGATCAGACGCGTCCGGGTCACCGTCAGGTCCTGATGGGTCTGACGCCATTGGTCGTGCAGCCGCTTGAGGTGAGCCATGGTGCGTAGGCGCGAAAGGAAGTCGCGAGGATCGGGGTCGGGCAGGAAGACGTCGTCGGCGCCGGCCTGAATGGCCTGCTCGCGCGACTCGTCGTCGGCGTTGCCCAGCACGATCGCCAGCGGAATGAACAACTCGTTGAGCTGTTTCTTGATTCGCCGGCAAAGATCGAAGGCTTCGCGCGCGGGATCGCCCTGTTGGATGACGATCATCTCGGGCACTTCCAGTTTGAACGCCGTCAGGAAATCCCTCGCCGAGTCGTAGGAGAAAACCTGGTACTTGGAGTTGGACTTGAGCGCATCGACGAAGCGTCTCGGGGACGAGTCGGTGCAGACGATCGCCACGCGGGTCAAGCGCATTTCGCCGTTCGACTGGCGCGAGGATTCGGACTTGGAGCGCCTCTTTTGCTTCGTTCTTCCCGCGATGCACACGCGGTTGCGGCCCGATTCCTTCGCTTGATACAGGGCGCGATCCGAGAGTTGGAGCAGATGATCCGCGGCGATGACTTCGCGGTTCTCCGTCGAGGCGACGCCGAAGCTGGCCGTCACGAGAAGCGAGACGTTGTCGTGACGGAACTCCTCCTGTTCCATCCCGTTTCGGAGCTTCTCGGCCAAGAACTCGGCGCCGTCGAAATCCGTGCTCGGCAACACGATGAGGAATTCTTCGCCGCCGTAGCGCCCGAGAATGTCGGTTTCGCGGATGTGGTGCTTGAGGCGGACCGCGACGGCGCGCAGAATGACGTCGCCGAACTTGTGGCCGTAAGTGTCGTTGATGTTCTTGAAGTGATCGATATCGATCATCAAGCACGAAAGCGGCTCGCCGCTACGCTCGGCGCGCTTGAACTCGAGGTTCAGCCGATCCATCATGTAACCGCGGTTGTGCAAGCCGGTCAGCGAATCGGTAATCGAAATCTCGTTGAGGGTGCGATTGGCGTGGACGAGCTCCTGAATGGTGAAGGCCGAGCGGATCACGCCCCGAAGCACAACCGCCAAGTGCGTGGGCGACATGTCGAGATAACACAGGCCGTCGGCCTGAGGCAGCGGAGGAGCCGAGACCGTTTCCTCGTCGGAGCGTCCCACCACGTGCACGATCGGCGTGTTGGGCAGGTTCTCCTTGAGCCATTGGGTCAGACTGATCAGAACGGGATGGTCGAATCCGGTGCTGAGAAGAATCACGGCGGCGTGCGCCGTCCGCAACTGCGAGGGGAGATCCTCGTCGGGCGACAACGGAACGCACGAGAAGCCTTCGAGCGAGAGCTTCTCCACGAACCCGTTGATCTCCTCGCGTGGGTCGCAAATAAAGGCAACGTGGTTTAGAATACTCATCGGCGCCCGCAGCAATACCCTTCCTCTTGGAGTTACCGCCGCCCCGAGAAGAGAAGACAACGCCTCAGCTGCCCGCCGCGATCGCCGTGCGACCGGATCGAAGGTACGAAACACCACGCAGTCCAGGCCCGGAAGATCGACGACGACCGCTGCTTTGCTCCAGATAGTATAGGTGATTGCCTTTGGAATGCAAACGGAATATTCCTCATATTCGAAAGACCTTCTCGGACACCGCGCGAAACCGTCGGACAGCCCCTCCCGTTGAGGCGCCTCTGGCGTGAGAAGATGTCGCCCTCCAATGAATCCCGGGGCACATCGCCTCGAAATCGTTTGAGACGCTTCGTCTCCCGCCGTTTCGATCAGCCGTGAAGATGCCAACCATGATGACGAGCCTCCTGCATAGGACCGACGGGAGAAAATGCCCGTTGACTTCTCCCAGCAACAGGGGTAGAATCCTTAATGATGACTACGTTGATCGTGTTGTAAGTGTTTACGCGCCGCACGTTCTGTTTGAAAGGAGAATCTCGCCTCACGATGGCCGAAATCACCCACTACAAGTATGCGACTCGAGCGTTGCACGCCGGTCACGAGCCCGACTCGGCGACGCACGCTCGAGCCGTGCCGATCTATCAAACCACGTCGTACGTGTTCGATTCCGCCGAGCGCGCCGCCAATCTGTTCGCGCTCAAAGAGTTCGGCAACATCTACACTCGGATCATGAATCCGACGACCGACGTGCTCGAGAAGCGGCTTGCCGCGCTCGACGGGGGCGTGGGCGCGCTGGCCCTCTCCTCGGGTTCCGCCGCCGTCATGCTCGCGGCGCTCAACATCGCCCGCGCCGGCCAGAACATCGTTTCGACCAGTTATCTGTACGGCGGCACGCGGGCGCTGTTCCAGTACACCCTGGCCAAGATGGGGATCGAGGTGCGGTTCGTCGATTCGTCCGATGCATCGAACTTCGAGAAGGCGATCGACGAGAAAACGCGTCTTCTCTATACGGAATCGATCGGAAACCCGAAGAACAACGTGGACGATTTCGAGGCCATCGCGGCCGTCGCCCACGCCCACCACATTCCGCTGGTGGTGGACAACACGGTCAGCCCGATGATCTTTCGTCCGTTCGACCACGGGGCGGACATCGCCGTGTATTCGCTCACGAAATTCATCGGCGGCCACGGCAACTCGATCGGCGGCGCCATCGTCGATTCGGGGCGGTTCGATTGGTCTAAGGGCGACTTCCCCGAAATCACCGAGCCGGACCCCGAGTACCACGAGGCGGTCGACTACTGGGAGGCGTTCGGCCTTCACGACAAGGCGATCGTTCGCGGCGCGGCGTACATTCTCAAGGCGCGCGTGCAGCTCTTGCGCGACATGGGACCGTGCATTTCCCCTTTCAATTCGTTCCTGATTCTCCAAGGGATCGAGACGCTGCATCTGCGCATGCCGCGTCACTGCGAGAACGCCCAGCGCGTCGCGCAATGGCTGGATGAGAATCCGAGCGTTTCGTGGGTGGACTATCCGGGTCTCCCGAGTCACAAGGACCATGAGCGCGCGAAACGCTACATGCCCGAGGGCGCGGGAGCCATCGTCGGTTTCGGCATCCAGGGCGGGCTCGAGGCGGGAATCGAGATGATCGACTCGGTTCGGCTGTTCAGCCACTTGGCCAACATCGGCGACGCCCGGAGTCTGATCATCCATCCGGCCTCGACCACCCACCAGCAGCTTTCGCCCGAAGAGCAGCGCGCCGCGGGCGTGAGCGAGGACTTCATTCGTCTGTCGATCGGGATCGAGGACGTGGACGACATCCTCGCCGACCTGGACCAGGCGATCGGGAAGACGGCGGGTGGAAAAGGATGAAGGATGAAAGATAAAGGATCACTCTTGTCCAAAACAGAAAGGCGCGATCTTCGTCTCGATATTGAAAACAAAGGACAGAAATGTCGTGAGCAAATGGGGTCACCGC
>JAFGFN010000003.1 GCA_016931035.1 Candidatus Sumerlaeota bacterium | reverse complement strand
TCGTGGAACTCGAACTCGCCCGCCGCAACGACGACTGGGACGAAATCTGGGAACTGGACAACGTTGCCTAATCAAGATGCGCCCGGTGCATCCCGAGCGCGAAGAAAACGCTCGACCTTACTCGATCGTTTCCCTACGCTGGGGAACCCGGAACACAAGGAAGGGAGAGAACGCGCGCGATGACCTTTCGTCCCGACGTGGTCTTCTTCGACATGGACCATACGCTCATCGACAACGATTGCGACGTGTCGTGGAAGGAATATCTGATCCAGGAGGGCCTGGCGGACCCGTCGGAGCGGGGGGAGATGGACCGCTATTGGCGTCTGTACTACGAGGGGAATCTCCCGGTTCAAGACTACTTGTCGTTTCAGCTCGCGCAGTTTCGCGGGCGCGCGCCCGAGGAGATGGCCGAGCTCGCGCGTCGTCACTTCGAATGGCGGGTTCGCGAACGGGTCTTTCCCGAGGCCCGGGCGACGCTCGAACGCCTCGAGGCGGACGGCGTGCCGCGCGTCATGCTGACGGCGACGAATCGCCCCGTGGCCGAGCCTCTGGCGCGGCATCTCGATATGACCGACCTGATCGCGACCGAATTGGAGATCGCGAACGGCCGCTACACGGGTCGAATCGTCGAGCCCTACTGTATCGCCGAAGGGAAGTTCGTGCTGGCCTCGCGCTACGCGGCCGAGCAAGGCCGCGATCTGAACCGGTCGGTTTACTATGGAGATAGTATTCCGGACGTGGCGATGCTCGAGCGAGTGGGCCGCGCCGTCGCGGTCAACCCGGGCGAAGAGATGGAACGCATCGCGCGTTCGCGCGGATGGCGGATCGAACGCTGGTCTCCGAGGACGGAGGCGTGAGAACGCGTCGCGTCCGTGTCAAGGATTTTCGTACATCGCGCGCAAAGAATCGCATTGTGAATAAAGGGCGAGATGCGGTTTTTGCTTGCGCGCGCGACTAGGGGTTTGATAAGATTCCAAACGCGGGATTGAGACGGTCCGCATGGGTTTTTTGACAACGAACTCGACCGATCGCATCCTATCGGACAACGCGCGAGAGTTAACCTGCGACGTTGGTGCAGTCAGTGATGTAGAGAACCAACATACTACATCAGGGAGCTTAATATTATTCCGTGGAATGGCGCCCCCTGGTCGGGGCACCGGAAGCGGTTTTGCGGGCACCCACCTGGCGGATTGGTTCGCCTACTCTGGCTGGACGGCGGAGCGGGTTAATATCGTAAGCCTCTCTTCGAGAGAACCTCGCTGAGAGGCTTTTCCTTTTTTCCCATGGAGACCTCGACGGACAAATCCCTCCTTGAGCCCGACGTTCCGCCCCTCGCCGATTGGGGACGGGCGGGGCGACGCCTAGCCTGGGCGAGCCTCGGCCTGTTGTGCGCGCTGCATGTCGCGCTTCTCGCTCGCAAGGGCCTGTGGAACAATGAATTCATCACACTCAAGGTCATCGGCCTGGATTGGGACGCGGTCGTCGAAGACCGTCTGCGGCTCAACCACATGCCCGGCTATTTCCTGACGCTCAAGGCGTGGACGCTCGTCTTCGGCCAGGGCGAGTTCGCCTTGCGCTTCCCGTCGGCGCTGTTCAGCTTGGGCGCCGTCGCCGCGACGTGGCACCTGGTCTGGCGCGCTTGGGGGCCGCGCGCCGCGCTCGGCGCGGCGTGGATCGCCGCGGCGGGTCAGAATCTCCTGTCTCTTCCCGCCGATGCGCGGATGTACTCGGCGGTGGTCTTCTGGAGCGTCCTGTCGATGGACGCCTACCTTGCGCTTCTCGCCGGGGGAGGATGGCGCGCCCGCACGGTTCACCTCCTTGCCGGAATCGGCGGTCTTTTTTTCCATCTTCTCTTCGCCCTCGTGTATCTCGTCCAGGCGATTCACTGGGTCGCGGTCCGTCGCCGCTGTCGTCTCGCGGGCCTCTGGCTGGCGGGGCTCGTCGTCGTGCCGTTCGTCGTTTGGAGTCCGTGGCTTCTGTTCTGGGAACGCGTGCAATACAAGATCGGCCAAGACGAGTGGGCGCTGCCGTCCTTCGACCGCTTGTTCCGCGAGATTCTGCGCGTCGTTTGGGGCGACTACGACCATGACCTTGTGAACAAGGCGTCGCGGCTCGTCTCGGTTCCCCTCCTCGTGGCGACCGTTGCGGCGGTTGTCTGCCTCGCGTGGAAGGCGATGCGATCCGGAAAGGCGGGAAGCGACGAATCGACGGACGACGGACGTCTCTCGCCCGGCGCCGCGCTCTCGACTCTGTTGCCTTGGTGGTTTTTCACGCCCGCGGCGCCGATCTATTTCGCGGCGTTCAAGTCGAGCACCGTTCTGAGCTCGCAGCGCTACTACGCCGTCACGGCCGCCGCGGCGCCGGTGGCCGTGGCGGGCGCCTATCGGGCGATCGCTCGCGTCGTCGAACTCAGGCGCGCCTCGGGCCGTCCGACCGTCGGTTGGCATAGAGTCTATCTGGGGCTTGCCCTCGTCGTCGTCCTTTTGTGTTCGGCGGGCTGGAGCCTCTATCCAGGAGCGGGACTGAGGCAGGCGTGTCGGCGCATCGCGCGCGAGGCGCGCCCGGCCCGCGACGCGATCGTTCTTTGCTACGACGGGGCCTCGCGCCGCGCGTTTGCCTACTACGGACTGGGCGACGTTCCGCTTTCGGCCCTCGATCGCGGAGACGAGAAGGCGGTTCCCAAGGGTCCCGAACGCGACAGGGCCCTCCGGCGTTTGGCGGCCGAACTCTCGCGCGGGTCCGACCGGTTGTGGTTGGTCGTCACCGACGATACGCGTCTGCCCGGGGCGCTCGCGGCGCCGGGATCGCCGTACCGGCAGGTCGGAACCGAATGGGTCTGCGGCGAGACGACGCTGTTTCTTTTCGAGAAAAACGCAAGCGCCGATCTTTCCCCGTGACACAAAGCGGCTGTAGGCGAGAAGCGCCGTATATCGTTGCGGCGAAGGGGATGGAGCGGGTAACATACGCATTCGGCAATGCGCGGCGGTCTCGGGGGAATTCGTTTCGGTCCGGCGCGCGGCGCGCGGGAAGGAACAACGTCGGCACAGAAAGAGATACCGAAAGTGAGCCTGGAGAGTCAACTGAAGGCGCTGCTAGTCGAGGAATTGAACCTGGAGGACGTGAATCCGGAAGAGATGGAGGATGATGCGCCGCTCTTCGGCGAAGGGTTGGGTCTGGACTCGCTCGACGCGGTCGAACTCGTCGTTCTTCTCAAAAAGCATTTCTCCATAGATATCAAGGATATGGAAGAAGGCCGCCGGGCCTTTCAGTCGATCCGGTCGCTGGCCGACTACGTTCGCGCTCGCCAAGGACAGCCATGACGACTCGCCAGGCGATCGTTACGGGTCTGGGGTGTCTGTGCGGCGCGGGACGCTCCGTCGACGCGTCGATGGCGACTCTCTACGCGGGACGGCGCGCGCCCCGACCGCCCAAGCGTTTCGCGGTCGATCTGGACGAGGGATATCCCGTCTTCGAAATCGATTCGGATCTGGATGAGGAATGGGAGGGGTTGGCCCGCGCCGACGGTTTCGCCGGGCTCGCCCTTCCTCGTCGCGTGTCGCGCACTTCGCGCCTCGCGCTGCTGGCGGCGTCCGAGGCGTGTCGCCAAGCGCGGGTTGACACGGAGCGCCTGAGGTCGCTTCGCGTCGGCGTGTGCATGGGAACGACGGTCGGATGCACTCTGAACAACGAGCCTTTCTACCGGGCGTGGCGCGAGGGCGAAGCGCCGGACCTCGAGCCGGTCGAGCAATTCCTCGACAATAATCCGGCGTCGATGTTGGCGCGAGCCCTCGGCGCGCGCGGGCCGGCGGTGACTCTGGCCAACGCTTGCTCTTCGGGCACCGACGCGGTCGGGATGGCGAAGGCGTGGGTCGAATCGGGTCGCTGCGACGTCGCGATCGCCGGAGGGAGCGACGAGCTCTCGCGTGTCACCTATCTGGGTTTCATCTCGCTCATGATCGCGTCGAGAGAGCCCTGTCTGCCGTTCGACCGGCGGCGCGCGGGACTCAACCTGGGCGAAGGGGCGGGCGCTCTGATCGTCGAGACCCGCGAGAGCGCCTCGGCGCGCGGCGCGCGGCCCCTGGCGCGGGTGCTCGGATACGGCTGCGCGGCGGACGCCCACCATCCGACCGCGCCGCATCCCGAGGGCAAGGGGTTGAGACGGGCGATCGCCGCGGCGCTGAAACAAGCCGACCGACGCGCGGACCAAGTCGACTTCCTGAACGCGCACGGCACGGCGACGCCCGACAACGACCGGGTCGAGGGACGCGTCGCGGCGGACGTGTTTCGCCCCGCGATTCCGGTTGTCTCGACCAAGGCGTATACCGGTCACACCTTGGGCGCGGCGGGAGCGATCGAGGCCGTCTTCGCGATCCGCGCTTTGACGGACCAAAGAATCCCCGCGACGGCGGGTTTCGGCGAGGCCGATCCGGAGTGCCGCATCGAACCCACGTCGCGCGCGATACCGCTCGAGGCGAAGGTCGGGATCTCCACTTCGCTCGCCTTCGGCGGCCACAACTCGGCGCTCGTGTTGGAGAGGGGATAGGAACCGCGGATGGTTTTCGTCAGCGACACAGCCGTCTCGATACTCGGCATCGGCGCCGTCACGGCGCTCGGCGAGGGGATCGAGGCTCTGCGCGCCGGACTGGCGGGAACGCACCGCCCGCGGATCGAGATCGAGTCGGTCGCCTTGCCAGACAGCGAGATCCGGCTCCCTGTCTATCGCGCGGGAACGGAGGGCCTGTCTCGTTTCGCCTCGAAACGCGAGCTGCGGCGTCTCGACGCGTTTTCCCGCATGGCGCTGTTGGCGGCGTTTCTGGCTCGCGAGGACGCCGCGATCGAATGGCCCGATCCGTCGCGCATCGCCGTCGTCTTCGGCTCGGGGTACGGGCCGCTCGGGCAGACGTTCGCCTTTCAGGACAGCATGATCGACGACGGGGACAAGTGCGCCTCGCCCGCCTGTTTCGCCACGTCGGTCCACAACGTTCTCGCCTCGCAGGTCTCGATCGCCATGCGAATCGAAGGGCCGTGTCAGACAATCGCCGCTTTCGGCCAAACCGCCGCCGCCGTCTTGTCCACGGCGCAGGGCCTCCTCGAACGCGACGAGGCGGACTATGTTCTGGCCGGGGTTGGCGAGGAGTATACGCCCGTCGTTGGATACTGCGTCGCGCGCCGCGCGCGCGATCGCGAGGGATCGCCTCTCCAGCCGTTTCTTCTCGAGACGTGTTCGTACGCGCCGGGCGAGGGGTACGTTGTCTTCCTGCTAGGCAGGGAGACGAGCGAAGGACGATGCGGCAAGATCGAGCGCGTCTCGATGGGCGCATGGGAACCGGGCGGCGTGCCGACGGGTCTCGACGCCCTCTTTCTCGCGGCGAACGGAGATCGGGATCGGGCTGAGGACTACAGACGGGCGATTCCGACCGGAGTCCCGTGCGCGGCCTACGCGCCGCTCTACGGTTCGATGCCGACCGGCACGGCGTTCGACGCCGCCATCGCCGCGATCTCGATCGCCGACGCCAAACTCTACGCGCCGCCCGACGCCGCGACGGGCTCCGGCGGGCTCGCGGTGGTAGAACGCGAAGCGGATCTGCCCGCCGGCGCGCGGATCGGTTGTTTGTCGTGCGACGGGGACGACCGATTCAGCCTCGCCATCCTTTCGCGATAGGAGAGCGCCGAGTGAAGTTTCGCCTGTTTCTTGTCCTTCTGATTCTGTTCCACGCCATGGCGATGCGCGTGTCGGCGCAGGAGACGACGTCCCCGACGGCTTCGTCCTACCGCTTGTCGTCCGACGCCGAACGCGACCGGTTTCTTTCGTCCATGCCCGAGACGCTCCGAGAGATTCGTTCGCTCCGCGCCGAGTTCGTGCAGACGCGGCATTTGACCGCGTTTCTCGATACGCTCGAAGCGCGCGGCGTCCTTTGTTTCGCCCCGCCCGACAAGCTGCGTTGGGAGCTGGTCGAGCCCTACGCGACGGTCCTGATCTATGACGGGCGAAGCGTGGCGAAGTTCGACCGGATCGAGGGGGAGCTCCGCCGCGCGAACATGGGCGGCGAGGAGCTGATGCGCGAACTCCTGGGACAGATCTCGCGATGGATGCAGGGGCGGTTCGAGACGGCGCGCGACCTCTATCGGCTCGAGCTCTACGAGGGCGACGACTACCGATTGGTCATGAGGCCGAGCGCGGAGGAACTTCGTCGGATGATCGAGGCCGTCGAACTGTCGATCGATCCGGTGTCGCGCCAGGTCGAACGGGTCACGATCCGCGAGCCGGGCGAAGACTACGTCGAGATCCGGTTCGCGCGACGCGAGATCAATCCGACGCTCGATCCTCGACTCTTCGATGGGGCGAATCCGATCTTGCTCGACGCCGCGGCGGGTGAGAAATGAACGTGTCGAGTCGATCCCGAGGCTCCCAGGTGTTTCCGAAGCGCCGAATCTTCCTGCGGGGCGCGCCGCTCGCCGCGCTTCTTCTGGCGACGGCGTGCGCCACGCGCTACGCCCCTCCGGCCGGGGACCCGATCGACGATCCGGCGACGCGGACCGCGTGCATCGAGACGCTGCGCGAGGCGTATCCCGATTCGTTCAAGATGGTTCAGCGACTCGCCCTCACGATCCGCGGGCGGCGCTACGATTTCGTCGGGTACTTGATCGTCCGGCGCGGCGCGGGTTTCCGCGCGCTCACCCTAGGGGAGATGGGCGGGAAGGTTTTCGATCTCGAATCGAAGGACGGCGAACGCCGGATTCTTCTCAAACCCGATTCGATGCCGCCCAATCCCTTGATCGACGGCGCGATGGGAGAGATCGCCCATCTGTTCGATCCGCGCG
Organism: Candidatus Sumerlaeota bacterium; assembly: GCA_016931035.1. Taxonomy (GTDB): domain Bacteria; phylum Sumerlaeota; class Sumerlaeia; order UBA8349; family UBA8349; genus JAFGFN01. Next base: position 26,528 of record JAFGFN010000003.1, on the reverse strand, counting down.
CGGCGCAGGACGCGCGGCTCGTCCGTTCCGCCGAGGGTCGCCCGATCCTGTCGAGCGAGAGCGAGGGTGTCGTGCGCGAGGACACGTTCGACGCGCCGGGCCGGCCTGTCCTCCGCTCGATCGAGGCGCGCGACGGACGCATCGCGCGCCGCGCGACGTATGAAACCCCTCGACTCTTCGCCGGATGGCCCCGGCCGATTCCGACGCGCATCCGGATCGAGAACCTGCGTTGGCGTTACGAGTTGGACATCCAATTGCTCGAGTTCCACGTTCTGCCCGACGACGCGGGCGGGCCGGAATCCCGGTGAGAGGGGTCGCAACGCGATGCCGTCCAGTCCCGAGAGATCTCCGGTTCGTTTCTTCGATTTCCTCGAGCGCCACAGAGGATGGGTCCTCGCCTTGTGCGGCGCTTCGGTCGCGCTCTTCCTTGTCTGGGCGCGCGGGATCGTCTGGCGCGAGGATATTCTCGATCTTCTTCCCGACCGCGATCCGGTGGTCGAGGACTACCGTCGGATACTCCAGAGTTTTCGTCCGACCGACCAGATGTGCATCGAGATCGGCCCCGCCGACGCAAGCGCCGCGCCGCCGGACGAGGAACGCTCGATCGCCGTCGCCGACGCGCTCGCCGCGCGGCTCGAGGCCGCCGCGGGTGGAGGCGAGGATTCTCTGTTCGACAAGATCCGGTACCGATACGCGCCCGAGAGCGGGCTCGAAGCGCTCGACTTTCTCCGCGCGCATCGCGCCGCGCTGTTCACCGAAGACGACGCCCGACGGATCGAACGCAAACTCGATCCGGAATCGATCCGCGCCGCCTTGGCCAACTGGCGCAAGATCCTCGCGCAGTCGCCCGCGCCAACCCTGTCGCAAAGGCTCGCGCGCGATCCGCTCTACTTCGACGAATCGCTCGTGGACCGCCTGAACGCGCTCCAGGCGATGCGCGGCGGGGTGCGCGTTCATCGGGGGCGTTTGTTCAGCGAGGACCTGCGTCACATTCTGATCGTCGCGCAGCCTCGTTTCCCTTCCACCGACAGCCACCACGCCAAAGACCTGATCGCCTACGCGGACGCCGCCGTTTCCGAGGCGCTCCGCGAGGCTGCCGCGCCCGACCTGCGAATCGCCTACGTCGCGGGCCACCGGTTCGGACTCGAGAACGCCGAGCGGATCAAGCGCGATCTCAAACTCACGATCGGTTTGTCCGTCGTCGGGATCTTGATCCTGTCGTTCCTCGCCTACCGGCGCTTCCTGTTCTCCCCGCTGACGATTCTGCCCGCCGCGTTCGGCGCCGCCTTCGCGTCGGGACTGGTCCGATGGATCGCGCCCGACATTTCGGCCATCTCGATCGGCTGCGGCTCGATGCTCATCGGCATCGCGGTCGACTACGGTATCCACGTTCTCTATCGCGCCGACCAGGAACTCGACTCGGGCTCGGGAGGGCCGAGCGCGATGAGCGCCCTGCTCGGGCGTCTGGCCAAACCGATCGCGCTGTGCGCCGCCACCACGGTCTTCGCCTTCGCCACGCTGCTTCTGTCGGTCATGCCCGGCTATCGGCACCTCGGTCTGTTCGCGATGCTCGGGATTCTAGGCGCCGCCGGGTTCTCGCTCACGGTTCTCCCGCTTCTCGTGCGCCTGGGCCGCGAGCCGCGCCGCCGCGCGCCCCTTCTGTCGCTGAGCGGTTTCTTCGGTTGGGCGATCGATGGGTTGTCGCGTCGGCGTGGACTCGTTCTGTGCGTTCTCGTCGCGACGACGCTGGTCGCCGTCGCGGGCGTCGCTCGCGTTCGTTTCGAAGGAGACTATCGGAAACTCAACGCCGCGTCGGACTCGACCCAGGAGGAGCTGGAACGGGTCACGTCGGTTTTCGGCAATGCGATGGAGTCGGTCTCCCTGGCGGTCGTGGGGGAAGATGTCGAGGACGCGCTCAGGCGCAACGAAACGGTGTATGCCGAACTCGCGCGCCGGCGCGACGCGGGGATCGTCACGGGGATCCGCTCGCTGAGTCCGTTCTTCCCGAGTCGACGCACCCAAGAAGAGAACATCGCGCGATGGCGTGAGTTCTGGACGCCCGAGCGCATCCAGACGCTGAGAGACGATCTGACCTCCGCGGCGCTCGCGCAGCGCATCCGTCCCGAAACGTTCGAGCCCTTCCTATCCGCTTTGTCCGGCCCCGCGCCTCTTATCGACCCCAACCCCGAGGGAACCGGCCTCCTCGGCGATCTGCTCGAGACCCAACGGACCGAAGACCAAGGCCAGACGCTTCTTCTCACGAGCGTAGGTCTCTCCGACCCCGACCGGTTCGCCGACGTCGTCGAGGGGCTCGAGCGGGTCGAGCCCGGGATTCTCGCCGCGAGCGGGCGCGATTTCATGCGTTACCTGGTGCATCTGATTTCGAGCGAGCTGGCGCGGATGGGATCGCTCGCCCTCGGGTTGATCCTCTTATTATTGATCGTAGTCGTCCGCCGGCCTGCGCGGATCGCCCTACTCGCCTCGCCGGTCTTGTTGTGCGTCGTCTGGATGTTCGGCGCGCTGGGATGGCTCGACGTCCGAATCAACCTCATGAACAGCATCGTGTGCGTTTTCGTGTTCGGCTTGGCGATCGACTACAGCATCTTCCTGGTCGGGGTCGCAGAGCGCGCGGGCGCGACGCAGGACGGGCGACTCGGCCGCACCGGCGGCGCCGTGACGCTTTCGGCCCTGACCACTCTGATCGGGCTGGGCGCGCTGACCGTCGCGACTCACCCCGTGCTGCGCGAGATCGGCGCGACGACCCTGATCGGCATCGCGGGCGGCTGGCTCGCCGCGCTTCTAGTCGTCTCTCTGAGTCGGACTACGACAGAATGAAGAGCGTTTGGCGGGATCTGAGGTCGCTTACCCCAGCGGCTCCGGGCAAGCGTCTGTCTATGTGTTTCTTCCGCGCTTCGAGGCCCTATACAGAGTCTTGTCCTCTCGCACGCACAAGCGTTCCGACTCGGAATCCCGGCAAGCGTTGAGAAACTCGATATTGCGGACCGCAAACAAGTCCTGCGATTCCTGCTGTAGTCTTCTCGCCGCCATGCGCGCGTATTTCGGTTCGACCTCGACGCCGATACTGTTCCGGCCGCACTTCATGGCGGCCACCATCGTGGTTCCCGTTCCGAGGAACGGGTCCAGCACGGTATCTCCCGTAAACGAGAACATGCGAACGAGTCGAAAAGCGAGCTCCAGAGGAAATGGGGCGGGATGGTCTTTAGTCGAAGCGCCCGACAGGGTCCAGAACTGCTGAAACCACTTGTTGAAATCGTCCTTCGCAATCCGGCTGAGATCGCGCCCGCGAAGCCTCAAGAACGACCTAGGCTTGTCATGAGGGCCACCTGGTTTGCCAACATCTACCGCAAGAACCGACAAGCCTTCATCCCACGAGTCGACCAAGTTCCGCTCGACACGATTCACCATCCCGAACGCATAGCCCAAACCACCGCCTCAATCGCGGCGGAATTCCGAGAGACGGCCCGATTGGACAGAGGCTAGTGCAATGAATGCCGGTTGTTTTCCGGTTTTCGATAGTCGATGTACTCGGTCGGGTCGGTGCGGTTCAAGTACTCCTCGACGTCGGTATAGCCGTCGTTGTCTTGGTCGGCCCAACTGTGTTCGGCTGCCTCGTTCGGATTCAGGCCGCAGCGAATTTCCCATTCGTCGGGCATTCCGTCGAGATCGGTGTCCGTCGGGGCGGGCGCCGACTCGAGCGCGGGGTAGGGAATCGTCCCGTCGGCGATCGCCGCGCGATGCGATTCCTCGGGAATCCGGCCCGTCCCGTTCCGGACCTCTTCGATGACGCGCCGGTCGAGCGAGTCGCGCGGCAGCGCTCCGGCGTAGGCGAGGGCCTTCTCATAGGCGGTCTCGGCAGGGTCGGTCGAGACGGGTGCGAGGGCGAGAGGCTGATCGAGTTCGCAGGCTTCGCGGATCTCGGCGGGTGTCGCCCAGAAGCCCGGAGGCTCGTCCTCGCGCCACGCCCGTCGGTACGCGCTCGCCATCCGCCAGTTGTTCCTCGTGCGGTCGGGACGGCCGGCATAGAAGTTGTCCGCCAAGTAGATCTTGACGCTCGGTCCCGGCATCAAGACGGGGCACCCGGGGCGATAGCCCGTGGGTTGAAGTCCGCGGGGCGTGGAAGGCCCCTCCTTGAAGTAGTTGGCGACGATGTTGGCCTCCGAGCCGTCGTCGTAGGCGGTATAGACCGGTTCCTTGCCGTAGTTGTAGATCACGTTGTTGCGCAGATCGAGCGGCCCTCCCGCGAGGCGCGGCATGCGGCAGTCGAAGTGGGCGTAGATGCTGTGGTGTATCGACATGGGGTGGGCGTCGGTGATCGACCCCATCGAATGCGGACGCTGGCCCTCGGCCATCAGGCACCATTGGACCGTGACGTCGTTGCTCCAGCGAAACGACACCGCCTCGTCCGTGCCCCAACTGGCCGAGATGTGGTCGAGTATGACGCTCGTGCAGCCCCGCGCCTCGAACGCGTCGTTGTGTTGCGAACGGATGCGGAAATTGCGCAGGATCACGTTGTCGGCGTCCTTCATGCGAACGGTATGGACGCAAATCCCGTCGCCGGGCGCGGTCTGGCCGGCGATCGTGAGATTCGGCTCCGTGATGACGATCCGTCCCGGGATTGTTCCCGACACGGCGAACACGACGGTACGGGTCCCCGTCGTGTCGCACGCCGCCTGCAGACTGCCCGGACCTTCGGTGTTGAGGTTGGTGACGTAGATGATCCGCCCTCCGCGCCCTCCGCTGGCGGAGGCGCCATACCCTTCGGCGCCGGGGAAGGCGGGAAACGGGATCGTATAGTCATAGTCGTTCAGGCCCGCGCATCCCGCGAGCAACGCGACAAGTGCCGCGGGGACGATTAGGAATCGAACACCGCTCACGAACGGATTCTCCTCTTCTTCACGGCGCCTTTGCGTTCTGAAACAGAACCGTTCTGCAAGTCCCGACGGCAATGTCGATCCGCTCGGCCCTCACAGCCATCCCGTCAGCCGAGCCAGGACGCGGCAGTAGTGGAGATAGTCGGGCCACGAGATGTCGGGCGGGACGCCGTGGTCGCACGAAGGGATGAAGCCGCCGCCTTCGAGCATAGGCGGAACGATGCGCTCGAGCTCGTTCTCGATCGCCTCGCCTCCTTTGGCGATGAGGCGCTTATCCACCGCGCCGCGATAGGCGATCCGGCCGCCGAACCGTTTGCGGAACTCGACGACGTCGCATCCCGCCGCGACCTCGATCGGATTGCAGACGTTGATCCCCGCCTCGATCCACACCGGGATCAGCTCGCCGATCCAGCCGTCGGAGTCCATGTCGATCAGAAAGCACCCGGCGGCGCGAATCTCCTCGACCCACCGTCTCCAGGTGGGCAGCAGGAACTCGCGCGTCATGTCGGGCGAGATGAAACTCTTCTCCTTGAACGCGATGTCTTCGGAAACGCGAACCACGTCGGGACTCACCCGCTTGAGAATCTCTCCCAGAACTCGCGAGACGAAATCCTCCCAGAAAACGACCATGTCGCGGACCCACTCGGGATCGGTGAGGAACAACATATAGAGTTCCTCGGCGCCGAGCCACTCGCGCATCTGCCAGAACGGACCGGGGATCGTGACGCCCAGGATCTTGTCGCGCTCGCGCCAGGCCTCGCAACGCGCGTCGAAGTCCTCGGGATAACGCGCCGGATCGAGCGGATTGTAACGTTCCTTCATCGCTTCCCAATCGTCGCGGTTCTCGACCGGGAGCTTGAGCCAGCGGCGTGTGACGAAGTCCTTGGGCGAGCGCAGATACGAGGCGTCGTAAACGTCGAGAATCTCGCAGACGTTCCCCTTCCAGTCCTGGACGACGAGACTGCTCTCCCTCTGCTCGATCACCTTCTCCTCGAATTGAGGGATCATCAGGAACGACGCGCTGGGATCGAGCTCGTCGCCGCACGGATCTTCGTTCAGGCCGAGTTCCTCCTGCACGGCGTCGAGATAGTGGCGGCCATCGTCGAGTCCTTGTTCGTGCCACACCTCGAGGGTGGACTCGCGCGGCTGGCCCGGCTCGAACGGGATCTTGTCGGGTCGGCCGAACGACAGGGTTTCAAGATAGCGTTGACGAGGGTTCATAGATCGTGTGTTTCGCAGTTCCGTTTTGAAGAGGGCCTCATGGGCGAAGAGAAGATTCAGGTCGAGGTGCGGGCCGATCGCGTCGCGACGCGGATCCCGATGGGTTTTTCGGATTCGACCGGGCCGGGCGCGAAGAACACCGCGATCTGGGTGCGCATCCCGGGCGCGATCGTGACTAGTATCTGACGAGACAGGAGGTGAGTCAGGTACAGACCGCGTCCCCGCGAGTCGAGCAGTCCCTCCATGCTCGAATGGCGCGAGAACCGCTCCCATACGGCGCGCGGCGCCAGAAGACCCTGGTTATCGGTGATGGAGAGCGCCGCGAGATCGCGGTCCACGGCCCATTCCACGTGTATCTCGTCGTGTACGTCGAACGCCTTCTCCGCGTCTTCCTCGTACTTCTGAATGTTCCGTTCCGTGCGGAAGGCGTGCGAGATCGCGTTGACAAGCGTCTCTTCGAAGATCACTTGCAGATCGTGCGAGACGATGTAGTCGCACTCCCGAAACTCGTTCACGAGCTCCTTGAGAACGTCGCCCCGCGCCACGGGCGTGTCGATCCGGCGTCGCTCGATCCGTCGATTCGGCGGGAAATACGGGTCGAGCCCGAATCTCGGCTCGGGCTCGATGAAATGGTCGAGAAACGCCTTGAGAGGACGCGGACTCAAAGGGGCGTCCGCCGGGATCGCCGCGCCCAGGCCGTACGTCTGAAGATAGGAGTAACAAGCCGACGATCGCGTGCTCACGATCAGAGCGATCGGCAAGTCGGGACGAGCCTGGTGAGCCACCCGCACCATGTCGTCGTCCGAGGGGTCCGTCCGCTCCGGATCGATCAGCAGAGCGGCGGGCCGCTCTTCCTCGAGCCGCTCGGCCAGCTCCAGGCTCGTCTCCACCCCTTCGAGGCGGTACGTCTCGCCCAGCCCCTGGCCCAGGCGATCCCGAAACTCGGGGGAAGAACACATGACCAACCGCAGAGCATCCGTCATCGTCCGACCACCGCGCGACCCGACTGGAGCTTTGGCCGCTCTTGTTTGATGGGTCGTCTGTTCGTTTTGGAGTGCGCGGACATGGCCCGCCAAGAGGCGGCTGGTCCGCGCTTTCAAAGCGGCGACATGTCGCCGCACTCCAAAAGAAGAACGGCGCTCGGCAGGTTCCGAGTTCGCTCCACGATTGTCGATCCGTCAAAGACACGCGGTCGAAACGCGGGTGTCGTGAAACGGATGTTCGCCCACAATCGAGGAGTATCCCCATCCCACCGAGACGTCGATTCCGAGAGGTTCGAAAGGCTCTCATGCCGACCGCGGACCGAGAATCAGGAGGCTTGCTCCATCCTCTCCCGCTCGATCCTCTTGGCCAATGGCACGGACAACCGGATCGAAACCTCGTAAAGGATAGTCAAGGGGACCGTCATTAGCAACATCGAAAAGACATCGGGAGGCGTAAGCACGGCCGACAGAAACGCGATGACGACGATGGCCTGCGGGCGATATTGCCGGAGAACGCGCGGATCGAGGACCCCGATATAGGTCAGGAACATCACGACGAGCGGGGTCTCGAAGACCACCCCAAAAGCGATCATGAGCTGCAGCTCGAAACCGACGAATCGGTAGACCTCGAGAAAGGGTTCCAGACTCCCCGACTGGAAGTTCACCAGGAAGTTCATGATGAGGCCCAAAGCGAAATACGCAAACGATGCCCCCAACGGAAACAGAAGACACCCCAGGGCGATCAACGGCACGACCGCCTTTCGTTCGCCCGGTTTCAGCCCCGGTGCGACGAAGAGCCACAATTGATGGAGAACGAACGGCAGGGAGAAAAGCAATCCCGCCCACAACGAGGCCTGGAAAAACAACATCATCGGGTCGGTCAGGCCCGTGTAGACCGGGCGACGCAGGGCGTTGCCGAGCACCAGGTCGGGCGGATCGCTCTCGGGCGTGTCGGCGAGATAGAGCGCGACTCGATAGGGCGACACGCTCTCGAGGAATTTCCGGTCGAGCGTGTCGATCGAACTCAGAGTGCGGCCGTCGGCGCCGACGCGAAGTCGGATCGTCTTCTCGACGTTTTCGACCCGGATTGCGTGGAAGGGACGGAAGAGAAACTCGAGAAGGGGATTCGCCACGAGCATGCCGAGAAGGCACCCGGCCACAATGTAGAGGAGACAGTAGATCAGGCGGGTCCGGAGCTCGTCGAGATGCTCCAGGAAGGTCATGTGTTTCTCAGGATCGCTACGCTTGCTCCTAGCCACGGAAGCCTCGTCAGCCGTTCTTCTCGTCCGTCTCGGACGACGGAGCGGCGGATTGCGAACCCTTGGGGAGATCCCCCTTGCGAGCGGGACTCGGCCGACTCTCTTCCTCGTCGTCTTCGCCCGCGCGCTCGATATCGTCCTTGATGTCGCCCAACCCCCTCTTGAAGTCGCGGATCGAGCGGCCGATGGCGCGGCTGAGCTGAGGAAGTTTCTTCGGACCGAACAGGAGCAGAACGATGACCAGAAGTATGATCCATTCCGAATGACCGGGAAGGCTCAACAAGCCGGCCTGGGCGCGGCCCGCCAGTATATGGGCTAGCATGTCCTACACCCCTTTCCTCGTACTCGCGGTTCCAGGAGGCGAACGCATCTCGGTGAATCGTAGGTTGTGGGCCGGTCCGTAGATGTGGCGTCCCGTGGGACGGGGCCTCTTCTGCGGCCCACCCGTTTCTCACGTTATGTCCGTAAGTCGTTGAACGCAAGCGATTTCTCGCGTCGCAGGCTCCCTGTCGGAGTCCGTTCGAACCGGCGTGAAGTTGAATCTAGTCGAAGAGTTGCCAGTCGCGGGCCGAGAGCGGCAACGGAGGCGGCGTGGGAGTGGAAACGCTCGTATCGACGACCAGGGCAAAGGTCCCGTTGAGAAGATTCATGTCGGAGGGCGAGAAGACCAGAATCCGGTTCGCCGAGACCCACGTCGCCTCGTTCTGTCTGGTCCACGATCCGTCCACCTCGCGTCGCGTCAAGGCGACGCAGGGCGCCGTGACGTCCGGCGCCGAGAAAGTGATGGAACCTTCTTGTGCGGCGTCGCGCAGCGGATACGCCACCCAGACCGCGTAGAGATGTCCGCTTATGAAATCGTCCGGCAAGGCGACGATGCCGGCCAGGTCCGAGGCGTCGTAGCATCGCAGAACGCCCGCCGCCTGGTTCTCCGCGCCCTGGCCTCCCGCGCCCGTTTGGCCCGTGAGCGCCAGGGCGGCGCCCAGATTGGAATCCCACGACCAAGCGGCGCCGGGCAGGAGGGAAGCGGCCGCCGTGTAGTTGCAGTCGACGCGACACTCGAACAGCCAGGGGGAGAACGCCACGCTCGCGCCAACCTCGTAGTTCCACTCGGCCGACGCGCCCGGACTCTGCCCGTACCATTGTTCCTTGGGCCCTAGGTCCGTCCCCCAGTAGTTCTGGGTGGCGTCCGTCGAAAGAGCCCTCGAGTTGTTGTAGAGGCCCCATTCTCCGCATAAACCGAGGTTGCAGCCTTGAACGTTGGCCGTCGCCCCGTCGGTCACGAAAAGCGAGTAGTCGTGGGCTTCATAATCTTGATCGTTGCAGCGGAAGTCGCTGCATCGGAATGTCGGCGCGGCGTTCAGGTAGGCCAGGACGCCCCCTGAATGATGTCCCGCGACCGACGACAACACGACGTCGACGTCGCTGTCCTGAATCTCGATTCCGCGGCGACTGTCGATCACGAGGCCCGAGTCGAAACGGACGCCGTTCGTCTTCTGAAAACGAATGGAGAAATCCTCGGCTTGAGCGCAGATGTTGCCTTGCATGTAAGCGGTCGAGATCTCGTCCACAAGCAGGTTGCATATGGCGCTGCCGAGGATCGTGTTGTTCAGAACCTGCGCCCCGAGCGTGGGATGGCTCGGGACTTGGTCGTCCTTGACTACGGCGACCCCCTGATGCCCGCACCCCTCGATCAGGCAGTCTCGCACGACAACGTCGCCCGCCTCGCATCCCATGAACGTCACGCCGGTCATGACGCTGCGGATCACGCGGCAATTCTCGATCGATCCGGTGGATCGTACGTAGAAGACGCCGTCGGCTTGGGCGTCCTGGACCAGGCAGTCGGCCATGCGAACGTCGTGCGCGTCGACGACGCTCACGGCCGAGTAGTCGCAGGTGTAGAACGAGCAGCCCTCGATGTCGGCCGTGCCTGCGGGCACGTGCGGCTGCACGTCGATGGCGTTCTGGAAGTAAGTGAAGAACGAGTCGCGCACAATGACCGCTCCGCCCGCGTTGATGGCGATGCCAGACCCGTGGCCGCCGACCAAGATCGAACCCTCGTCCACGGCGATGGCGCCCTGGTGTATTTGGACCGCGTGATCCGCGCCTTGGACATGCACCCCGTGCAGGGCGCCCGACGTACTATTCAGCAGGTTGAACCCGATGCCGCCCGAAAGACTCTGAATCACGGCGACGTCCGAGATGTCCACCGTGCCGCTGTTCATGCTGATGCCGACACCCGTGGACTGGTTCACCGTTCCTCCGTTCCACGTGAGCGTGCCCGCGGCCTGTTGGAACCCGATGCCGTTCGAGGCGTTCTGGTTGACCGACACGTTCGAGAAGACCGTGGTCGTGTCGTTCATGTTGAACCCAATGCCGCCCGGCTCGACCTGAGACACCGTGACGTTCGACACGATCGCCGAGCCGCGATTCAGAAAGACCCCAACGCCCGCGCTTTGGCTTACCGTCCCTCCGTTCCAGGAGAGCGTTCCCGCGTCTTGCTGGACGCCGTAGCAGCAATCCGAAAACGACGTGTTCGTCAGGTCGAGCGTCACCGTGTTCATGGCGTTGAGGCCGAACGTACAAGATTGCACGTTGGACTCCCTGGCGCGCAACGTCGCCGTGTCCGACACATAGATACCCGTATTGGAGCCGTTTCCGGTCACGCTGCATCCGTCGAGGACGAGCGTCCCGCTTTCGTTGGCCGACAGCAGGCCCCATCCCGTCCCGCTCACGAAGACGCAGTCCGAGACGCTCAGGGTGGCGGAAGCCCGGACCTTGAGCGGGTTGGCCTGAACGGTGACCGACGCCCCGTTGCCCGTGATCGTTTTGTCCTCCCCGGCGTCGTACCCGGTAGGAGGAAGATAGTAAGTGTCGGCGGGGTTCAAGACCACGGAGGATTGGGTGGCGAGAAGCGCCGCGAGATCCACCGAGGCGGCGCCGAGAGGAGAAGTCGCCATCGCCGTCGCCAGGCACGCGGCGAGCACTCTCAGGTTCGTCCCTAGCCGACTTCGCGTCCCCCCGTCCAAACCCGGAGAAACCGGTTGCCTGCGGGGCGGGGTTGTCCGATCTCCCTGGCGGGAAGTGGAGCGATGGTCCCTCACCGATTTCATCGAGTTCTCCCACCGACTCTCGCAAGCCGATCCCCGCGAGCGTTTGTTCTTTCTTTCCGAAACAGGCCGTCTGAGGAGATGAGGAGAGTCCAGCGGAAGGTGAAAGCTCCGGTCAACATGAGCGACAGAATCTGCGGACACCGAACGCCCCTCGCGGGGCCTCCCGAGAGCGGCGCTGTCTTCCTCAAGAGCTTATCGGATTTCCAGGGTGGGAGTTGAGCCCATATCCTCTCGGGCCCACTTTTGCGGAAGAAGAGGAGTCTCACTGCCTGCGGCGACTCCGAGGCATTGGCGATAGGCCCGCCGGGCGCCCTCGAAGTCCCCATCCATCTTGCGATGCATGCCGATGACGTAGTAAACGAGGCTTTTCTCGGCCGGCGGAGAGGTCGGCTCCAATCTCGCGAGGAACCGCGTCTCGTCGATTCGATTCAACAGGAAACAGGCCTGATCGTAGAAGAGCGTCTCGGATGGGAAACGCTCGACGATGATCGACCAATACCTACGCGCCTCCGCCGGGTCGCCGCGCCGACGGAGGAAGAGATTGCCCGCAAGCATGGCCGCGCGGGCGCGATGGAATCTCGGCGCGAGGTCCTCGGCAAGCACGCGCTCGTAGCATTGCAGCGCCTCGTCGAGGCGTCCGAGATCCTCGAGCCGCAGTCCGAGCGTGAGGACGGTTCTCTCTCCGGCGCCCTCGCGCAACGCTTGGCGAAAGAACGCGATTTCCTTCTCCGGTTCGCCCGCCCGGTTGGCGAGACGCGCCATGAGAAGGAAACCGGTGAACGAGTTCGGGAACAGACCGAGGCCGCGCCGCACCCACGCCTCGGCCCTGGCGTCGTTGCCGCGTTCCAGAGCGATTCGGCCCAGAGCGAACATCGCTTCGGGGAACCGCGGCTCGCGCCGCAGAGCCTCGCGGGCCATCGCCTCGGCCCGGTCCAGCTGTTTCATCTCGATCAGAATCTCGGCCGCGTATCTCGGCGAATCGGCGTCCCACGAGTAGTCGCGCATCGAACGCTCGAACGATTCCAGGGCCGCCTTGAACCGTCCCGCTTCCTTATGATGGAGGCCGACGTACCAGTCGTGGCGCGCGATTCGCCGTTCCTCCAGCCCAAGCCAGTCGGGCCAGGAGAGAAAGCACAACACGGCCAAGCCCGCCGCGGCGAAAACGAGCGGACGCCATCGCCTTGCGGTCCACCACTCGACCAGTCTCCCCACCGCCGCCGCCGCGAACAGCGTCAAAAACGGAATGCTGGGCAGTCGGTAGCGGTCCGCAAACCGGAACGGGACGATCGAGACGATGCCGACGACGAAGAGGATGGCCGGCAGGGCGGCCTCCTTCGACCAGCGCCTCCAAATGCAGATCCCGAGCAGCCCCAGCGGCCCCACGAGCCAAAACCCCGGCCAGGGCAAGGACAGAAACCGAGAGTAGGAGCGGTAGGCGTGGACGTCGAACTCCTGGCTGAACTCCTCGGAACTGAGATACATGAGAACGCGTCGCGCGATGACCCGCGCCACGCCCAACGGCTTCTCGCGCAGAACCTGCAGGCCGCGTTCCGCCCAGAACCGCTCGATCTCGTCGGGCGACCGCAGACCTTCGAGGATCGGCAGGCGCATGTAGTTGTCGAACTCGATACCGGGAGGAATCGGCAGACCGTCGAAACGCGGAGCCACCCCCGAGTAGAAATTCCACGTCGCCTGCTTGCGCAGCATCCAGGCCCCCGTCAGTCGATGGTTCCTGAGAAGAATCGGGACGAAGATGAATCCCCACGCCGACGCGAATATCGCGACCCCCCAGGCGGCGCGCCGCCAGCGCCGAAGCCCATGTTTCCACGCGATCCAACCCGCGGCGAACGGCAGGAAAAGAATCAGGTTCGGGCGGACCGCCGCGGCCAGAGCCATGGCAAGCCCGCCCAGCAATACGCCGACCCAGTCGAGGCGCCCGCGCCCGATCGTGCAGTACAGAGCGAGGGTCAGGAAGAAGACGGAAAACGATTCGGCGAACTCCTCGGCGCCGTACACCACCAGCACCCAGTTCGTCGCCATGGCGCCCCCCGCCAGCAGTCCGAGCCATCGGCGACCGACCAGCCGCGCGGCGGTCAGACCCAGCAGTACCGAAGCCAACGCACCCATCGCGGCCTGGGACCACTTCACATAGACCGGATTGTCGCCCAGCGCGACCTTGTGCAAGGCGAGAAACAAGGGGTAAACCGGCAAGTAGTACCGCACTCGGTTCCACAGCCAGTGGCCTCGCGCCATCTCTCGCGCCCAATCGTCGTACACCCGCGCGTCCACCAGATGCACGCCGTAGAGCGGGTCGCGCGCCGACTCGGCGATGTAGACCAGACGAAAGAGAAGCGCAAACAGGAAGAGCCAGAGCCAGGGCGAACGCATCCATCCGGATCGCGTCGGAACCGAACGCGGCGTCGAGATCGAGGGAGAGGAAACCGGTTCCGCCATCTCAGCCATGCCCAACAACCTATGCTCCTCCGATATCGGGTGTCAACACTCCCGTGACGACTTCCGCGAAGCCGCTCCACCCGATGGGCCCTCTTCAGAATGCCGTTGCATTCACCCCGCTGATCGGACCATGATGGCGCTCGGTGTTCGTCCCGACCGGGGCGGATGTTGTCCGAGCCCAACCGGGAACCAACGAAATCCATGGCGCCTTCCACCCCGCGAGTCGTCCACGCCTCTCTTTCCGTCCGGCGCGCCGCCGCCCGCTCGACCCTTCGCGAGATCTGGAACCACCGGTCGATTCTCTGGCTTCTCACGCGCCGCGACCTCAAGGCGCGCTACGCCGGCTCGCTGCTCGGGATTCTGTGGAACGTCATTCATCCGATCGTCATGATCGCCATCTACATACTGATTCTCGGAACGATCCTGACTCAGAAATGGGGCGGAGGCGTGGGACGCGAAGCCTACGCGCTCTATCTCTGTGCCGGAATGATCCCGTGGCTGGTGTTCCAGGAGATCGTGACCCGATGCTCGAGCACTCTGCTGGAAAACGCGAGCCTCATCAAGAAGGTCGCCTTCCCGGAAATCGTCCTTCATCTGACCGTCACCCTCAACGCCGTGTTCGTCCACATTATCAGTTATTCGGCCTTCATCGTTTTGGTCACCGCCTTGGACGCCTGGCCAGGGGCACGCGTCCTGCTGTGTTTCGCGATCCTGCTTGGTATCGCACTGATGGCGCTTGGCTTAGGCCTTCTCGTCTCGGTTCTCAACATCTATTTCCGCGACGTCGGGCAAGTGGTCATTATAGGACTTCAGTTCCTTTTTTGGTTCACGCCGATCGTCTATTCCCTCGACTGGTTCACCAGTGGGAATCCCGGCCGGCTGGTGCGGTTTCTGCGGGTGGCGGTCGAATTCAACCCGGTGATGCACTTCACGCGCCTGAGCCAGTGGTTGTTCGGTGTGACAACCGATCCCCGCGCCGTCTCCGTTGTCTCGCTGGCGGCGGTTGTGGCCCTGCCCCTTGTGGCCCTGGGCCTGGGCACGGCCCTGTTCAACCGTTTCAAGAACGACCTGCTCGACAATATCTGAGAAGGTCGGGAGGCGGGGCGTCCGGCTGTCGTGCTTGACGGAGTTGTCGCAAGAGTTGACATTGAAGCCCGATTGAGTAGGATTGGGGTGTTGCGCCCCGAGCGGGCGCTTGGAAAGGGGTGGTTCGATTATGGGACAGTGTGTCAACGTCGATCGCAACAAGAAACGCTGCAACTGCACATACGAGCCGTGTTCGCGCAAGGGGATCTGTTGCGAATGCGTGGAATACCACCGGTCGATGGGGGAATTGCCCGCGTGCTTCTTCTCCGACGACGTGGAGCGGACCTACGACCGATCAATCTCTCGTTTCGTGCGGATGAACAGTTAGAGTGTGCGCGGCGAGACAGGGGGGGCATCGTAATCCTCGCCCCCCGTTCGACCGAAAAGACGAAGTTGGAGGAACGGGGCGCCCCGGGTCGGCAGAAACTCGCGTAGCGCGCCGCGCCGAGGCCGCACGGCCCGCTCCGAGGAACTGCCTGAAAGTGGATTCGGCTGTTGCAAAATCGGCCGGAATGGGTGTAGGGTGAGATCGAAGGCGGGATATCTCGTCGATTCCTCCCGCGCACGCCCGGTCCTTGGCGACCGAACCGGTCCCTCCAGGCGCAGATCCCCTTCTCCCAGCGCACGGCAACGGTGCACGCGCCACGATCCCGCAAGGAACCCGACATCGGAAGGCGATCCCTTCTTGAACTATGGATACGCGACCTAACAGCCAAACCGAAACTCCCGCGTCGCCCCAAGGCGAGTCGGGCACGCATTTCGACCCGAGGAGCTTCTCGGTAGCCTCGATCGCCTCTTCGGTCGCCAGGCCGTATCAGCCGCCCGAGTCGATGCCGTTCGATCCGACCAGCATGGCGACCAAGCCCAAGACCCCTTTCGCCCTAGGGGTTTTGCTTGAAGAAGCGGGCTTGATCAACAAAGAGATGATCGACGACCTGATCGCCAGCGGCCAGGAATCGGCGCAGAGCCTCAAGCGCAGTCTCATTCAGCAAGGCCTGGTTTCCGAGGAAGATATCCTCGACGCGATTGCCGACGACCTGGGCGTAGAGCGCACGAGCCTGCGCCAGGTCGAAGTGACGCCGGAACTTCTCGAGCAGATTGCGCCCGCTTTCGCCAAGAAGCACCGCGTCTTCCCGATCTCCTACAACGACGAGGAAATCGTCATTGCGCTCAACGACCCGACCAACGTCGGCGCGTGCGACGATTTGCAGATGGCGACGGGCAAGCGGATCGTCCCCAAGGTCGTTCCCGAGGCCGAGCTCGATCGCTACATCGCCAAGTACTACGAGGGCGACGAAGTCGGCAAGATCTACGATGAGTTCACGAAAGACACCGCCAACCCCTTTGTCCGCGGCCTGGGCGAGTACGAAACCATCGACTTGGACCACGGCGTCGAGAGCGTCGTCCGGCCCGAAGTGCGTTTCGTCGACTTGGTCTTCCGACAGGCGGTGCACGAAGGGGCTTCGGACATCCATATCGAGCCGTCGCGCACCGGCCTCAAGGTCCGGTTCCGAACCGACGGCGTGCTGGCGGAGATTCCCCAGCCGCCCCGCAAATGGCAGAACGCGATCATCTCGCGCCTCAAGGTTCTTTCGGGGATGGACCTGGCGGAAAAGCGGATTCCGCAGGATGGGCGCATCAAACTCACCCTGCCCAACAAGAAGCTCGACCTGCGTGTTTCCTGTCTGCCCTCCATATTCGGCGAAACGATCGTCATGCGTATCCTCGACCAGTCCGACGTGTTGATGGGCCTCGAAGACGTGGGCTTCCTCCCCGACTCGATCCGGATCTTCGAACGTCTCATCCGCACCCCCAACGGCGTTATCCTGATGACGGGACCCACGGGCTCGGGCAAAACCACAACCCTGAACTCGGCCTTGAGCGTTCTGAACTCGCCCGAGCGCAAGATCATCACCGTCGAGGACCCGGTCGAGTATCAGATTCAAGGCATCAATCAGATTCAGGCCAACCACGAGGTGGGGCTGGATTTCGGCATGGCCCTGAGGACGATGCTGCGTATGTCGCCCGACGTCATCATGGTGGGCGAGATCCGCGACCGCGAGACGGGCGACATCGCCATTCGCGCCGCCCTCACCGGCCACTTGGTCTTTTCCACGCTCCACACCAACGACGCCCCCAGCGCGACGATCCGTTTGATCGAAATGGGAATCAAGCCCTTCCTGGTCGCGTCCAGTATCCAGGCCGTCATCGCCCAGCGACTGATCCGGCGCGTCTGCTCGCGCTGCAAGAGCCCCACCTCGCTCGCGCCCGACGTGATCGTCCAGATGGGTTACGATCCCAAGGACTACGTCGGCACGACGTTCTACAAAGGGATCGGGTGCGACCGGTGCTCCGACGGCTACCGCGGCCGAACCGCCATTCACGAGATCTTCGAGATGAATCCCGATCTCCGCAAGATGGTGATTCAGGTTCAGCCGACAATCAAGATCAAGAAGGCCGCTATCGGCTTCGGAATGCGGACTCTGCGGCAAGACGGGTGGGAGAAGGTGCTTCTGGGCATCACTTCCGTCGAGGAAGTCATGCGCATGACTCAGATGGACTAAGGATCGTTCCGGCCATGATGGATATGAACCAAATGCTGAAGATCATCGTCGAACGCGACGCGTCGGATCTTCATCTCTCGGTCGGCAAGGCCGCGGTGATGCGCATCAGCGGAATCCTGGACATTGTCGATCCCGACGTCCTCACGCCCGACGATACCGAGCGGCTGATGCGCGAAATCACGCCGCCCCGTTACCAGCAAATGCTTCAGGAACTAGGCAGCGCCGACTTCGCGTACTCCTACAGCGACCAGGCGCGCTTCCGCACCGCCGTTCTTCGCACTCGCGGCAATATCGGCGTCGTCATGCGCCTGATTCCCCACCGGGTCCTGACCTTCGAAGAACTCGGGCTTCCCTTCGAATCCGTGCACGACGTGCTGGCGGGTCACCGCGGGATGGTCATCGTGACCGGCCCTACGGGTTCGGGCAAGACGACCACCCTGGCGACGATGATCGACTGGGTCAATCGCAACCGCCACGTTCACATCATCACGGTCGAAGACCCGATCGAATACACGCATCCCCATCAACGGGCCATTGTGACCCAACGCGAGCTCCACGTCGACACGCCGTCGTTCGCCTTTGCCTTGCGCGGCGCGCTGCGCATGGACCCCGACGTGATTCTGGTGGGCGAGATGCGCGACCTCGAGACGATGGAAGCGGCGCTGACCGCGGCGGAAACCGGCCACCTTGTCTTCGGCACCCTACATACCATCGGCGCCGCCGACACCGTGGACCGTATGATCGACGCTTTTCCCGTGACCCAGCAGGAGCAGATCCGCGCCGTTCTTTCCGTCGCCCTTATGATGATCATTTCCCAGACCCTTCTCCCCAAGGCCACGGGCAAAGGCCGGTGCGCCGCCTACGAAATCCTGCGCGTGAACGCCGCGGTCCGCAACCTGATTCGCGAGGCGAAAACCAACCGCATCACCTCGGTGATCCAAACCAGCGCCAAGCAAGGCATGATCACCCTCGACGATTTCCTGTTCAATCTGTACCGGCTCGGGATGATCAGCGGCGAGGTTTGCCTGGAGCGCGCGCAAACCCGGTCCGAGATGCAAAAGAAGATGCTCATGGCCCAAGATGCGGGCGGCGAGGGAGCCGCCGCGTCGCGCGAATACTGAGAGCCAAAGGAATCCGAGCCGCGGAGAGTCAAAGAAAGCAGGGATCGGGAGACAAGAACCTCCCCGCGCGAAGACATCAGGGCAAGCCGACCGAAAGCCGCCGGCGGAACGAAACCGAGAACGCAGCATGATCACCGAATACAAACTCTCCAGCGCCGACGTCGATCTTCGCAGGGAGATGGAAGCCCTGATTCACCAGGACCTCGAAACGCCTCGGCAGGCGCCCCCGCAACAGCTCGCCGAAGGCGAAGAAGGAGCGCCCTTCAGCGCGCCCTCGCAATTCGCTCCCGAATCGGTCCCCGCGCCCAGCCCCGAGCTTCACGACAGCGCGGATATCGACGTTCACGAGGTCCTGGCCCAGCAGATGGGCATGGAGTTCGTCAGCCTCAACGACTATCCCGGAACCGACTACCGGGTCTTGAGAATGATTACGTCCGACCAGGCGCGGGCTTACAAGGTGTATCCCCTGAGTTTCGACGACACGATGAACACCCTGGTGTTGGCTGTCGCCGACCCCTCCAACGTGACGATCGTCGACGACCTCAGCCTCTCGCTCGGTTGCCGGATCGACCCTGTCGTAGCGGCCGAAGCGGACATCATGGACCGCATCAACCGCAGCTACGGCATGGGCGAGGAGACCATCGGGTCGATGCTCGAGCAGTTCTCGGTGGACGGCGAATCCGACATCTTCCAGGCCGACGCCAGCCGCAAGCACGACCTGAGCGACATCAACGAGATCATCAACGCGGCGCCCGTCGTCAAACTGACTCACCTCGTTCTCATGAAAGCCATCGGCGACCGGGCCTCGGACATCCACATCGAGCCGTTCGAAAGCATGTTGCGGATTCGCTACCGCGTGGACGGCGTGCTGCGCGAAATGGACTCGCCTCCCAAGGACATGCAAGTCGGTCTGATCTCGCGCCTGAAGGTCATGGCCGACCTCGATATCGCCGAGACCCGCCGTCCGCAAGACGGTCGCATCAAACTCGCCCTGCCCGACAATCGCGAGGTGGACCTGCGCGTGGCCTCGGTCCCCACCGTTCACGGCGAATCGATCGTCATGCGCGTTCTCGACAAGACCATGATGCAGATCGGCATCCACGAGATCGGCATGGGCCAGGACATTCTCGAAGGCTTCCTGATGGAAGTCCGAAAGCCCAACGGCATCATCCTCGTGTCGGGCCCGACGGGCAGCGGAAAAACCACAACGCTCTACGCCGCGATCAACGAAGTCAAGACGGTCGAAGAAAAACTGATCACAACGGAAGACCCGGTCGAGTATCAGGTCGACGGCATCGTCCAAGTCAACATCAACGAGAAGGTCGATCTGACCTACGCCCGCTGTCTGCGCTCGATTCTTCGCCAGGACCCCGACCGCATCCTGGTAGGGGAAATCCGCGACCTCGACACCACGAAAATGGCGATCGAGGCCGCTCTGACCGGCCACCTCGTTTTCTCCACGATCCACACCAACAGCGCGGCGGGCACCGTCACGCGGCTCATCGACATGGGGATCGAGCCGTTCCTGATCACCTCGACGTTGCAGGCCGTGATCGGCCAGCGCCTGGTGCGTACGATATGCCCCAACTGCAAGGCGCCCTACGAGCCCAGCGATGAAGAGCTCGGCGAATTCGGGGTGACCCGCGCCGACGTGGCCGACATCGTCTTCTTCCACGGCGAAGGATGCGAGGAATGCTCCTACACCGGCTACAAAGGCCGGATGGGGATATTCGAGTTTCTCAAAGTCAACGACGAAATCTGCGATCTCATCATCGAGCACGCGACGACCGACGATATTCACGATCTGGCCGTCAGGCAAGGAATGATCACTCTGCGCCAAGACGGGTGGGTCAAGGTCTGCATGGGGCTCACGACGATCCCCGAAGTGACCGCCCAAACGCCCGCCGAGCAGTTCGAGCGCGTTTCGGATGCAACGCCCGCGGAAGAGCCGCCGGTTGCGCGTCCCGAATACGAATACGAGGAAATGGTGCCGCCCAGCGCCGTTCTCGAACCTCAGATGCAGAACCCGCATATTCCCGACGGCGAGGCGCCGACTTTGCACGGCCGCTGAGCCGCCGACGCGGTTCTGCCAGGGACAAGGACCCGCGGCCCCGCCCCAAGGGCGCCGCCGCCTCCCCTGAAGGAGGAAAGAAACCATGCCACAGTTTGCCTACGAAGCCTTGGACCAAGGCGGGAAAATGGTCAAGGGCGTAATCGATGCGCCCAACGACGAAATCATCGCGGAACGACTGCGCGACATGGGGTTCTACCCCCTGAAAATCTCGCAGTCGAAGGTCAAGGCCGGCGAGTTCGACGTTCTGGCGCTGCCCGGTATCAGACACATCTTTCATCGCGTCACGTTCAAGCACATCACCACGTTCACGCGCCAGCTCGCCACGCTGATCGACGCGGGTCTACCGATCCTGAGAAGCCTTCATATTCTTCAGGAACAGGTGGAATCGGCCATCTTCAAAGAGAAGATCGCCCAGATGGCCAAGGACATCGAATCGGGCACCACCCTGTCCGAGGCCTTCGGCAAGCATCCCAAGCAGTTCGACAGCCTGTACGTGAACATGGTGCGCGCGGGCGAAATCGGCGGTGTGCTCGAATCGGTGTTGAACAAAATCGCCGAGTTTCTCGAGAAACGCGCGGCCATCATCTCCAAGGTGAAGTCCGCCATGATGTATCCGCTCGTCGTCATGGTCGTGGCGGGTCTGATCTCCTCGGGCATCCTGATCTTCATCATGCCCCGGTTCCAGGATATCTTCAACGAGCTCGGCGCCACGCTTCCCTGGCTGACCCTGCAGCTGATCCACGCCAGCGAGATCCTGAGATACCAGACCTGGAAGGTGGGGGTCGTGATCGTCCTCCTCGTCTTTGGGTTCAAGTACGCCTACAAGAACAAAACCGGACGCTTCGTCATCGACTCGATGAAACTGAAAATCCCCGTCTTCGGCGCGCTTTTCCAGAAGGCCGCCATCGTCCGTTTCGCGGGCACCTTGGCCACCCTGATCACCTCGGGCGTGCCGATTCTCCAGGCGCTCGACATCGTCCGCGAAACGTCGGGCAACGAAGTCATCACCCGAGCGATGGACGGCGTGTACAACAGCGTCAAGGAAGGCGAATCCATCCACGAGCCGCTGCGCCAAGCCAAGGTCTTTCCTCCGCTGGTGGTTCACATGGTGGCCGTCGGCGAGGAGACCGGCGCCATCGACCACATGCTCCAGAAAGTGTCCGAGGCCTACGAACGCGAGGTGGAGGCCACGGTCGACGCCCTGACGTCGATCCTCGAGCCGATTCTTATCGTGTTCCTGGGCGCCATCGTCGGCACCATCGTTATCGCGTTGTACTTGCCGCTCTTCGACTTGCCCAAGCACGTCGGCAACGACTGAGACCGGTGCGCGGACCGCGGACCGCGCGTGGGATGCCGGGCGGCCAAATCGTCGCAACAGGATGAGACTCTGTGAGGAGAGGTGACGTCTCCAGTCGCATGCGTCCCCTGCGCCGTCGCCGTCTTGCGCGCCGGACGGCCCTTCTGCGTGCCGTGACGGCGTTGGAACTCGCGACGATCCTCTTGATTATCCTGATTCTCACCTCGTTGTCGGCGATCGGCTACCGCCGTTACCTCGACACGTCGGTCGTGGCCGTCGAGAGCCAGAAAATCCGCAAGGCCTTCGCCACGGCCCGCTCTTGGGGAATCTCGCAAAACGACTACTACCGAGTCGTCTTCTCCTTCGACGACCGTTCGTATTGGATCGACCAGACCGACGCCGCGGGAAACACGGTTCGTCCCAAGGTCGTCACTCCCGAACCGATTCACCAGGACGTGGCCATCGAAGAACTCCGAATCGGCTCGACTTCCTACAGCAGCGGTGTGCGCAACGTCCGGTTCTTTCCCGACGGACGAAGCGACGAAGCCGCCGTCTACCTCGTGCGCGAGGCCCTTCTTCGGCCGCCCAACACGCCCGCCCCGACCGACTACTACACGATCCGGCTCTACGGTCCCACGGCGCGAGCGAACATCTTCGAAAACCAGAGACGCTGAGAGTCGTCGTCCCATGCCGCCTCACTCGACCCCGAAACGCCCCCGAGGCTACACGCTGCTTGAAGTGTTGGTCAGCCTGACTATTCTGCTGACCGGAATCGTCGCCATCGCCGCCTTCTTTCCCACGACGGTGCGCCAGAACCGGCGCGCCGTGGACAAGTCGATCGCCGCGTATCTGGCTCAGCTCAAGGCCGAGGAAATCCGCCGCGACGATTCGACCGGCCGGCTCCTGATCCGCGAGATCCGATTCATGACCACCCCTTCCACTCCCGTTTCGTTCGCCGCCGATCCTCGCTTCGCCTACAGCTTCTGCGGAGTTTCGCTTCTCGATCCCGTCGACGATTCGGACGACTTTCGCGACGACGTGCGCGTCGCTCGCATTATCGTTCGCTATTCGCGGGCCTTTCGCCCGCAGCAGGAGATCCTCTACGAGCTCAGGTTCAATGACTGATTCGTTCAAAGCCCCCCTTCGCGCGCGCCCGCGACGCTTGTCGCCCTCGGGCGCGGGCTTCTCGCTGCTTGAATTGCTTGTGGCCATGCTCGTGGCCGTGATCATTCTCAGCGCCGTCGTCGCCTCCTTCATATCCATCCTGCGCACGTCCCAGGAATCTCAAGTCCTTCTCAACTCCGCGGCAAACGCCCGCGCCGCGTTGCGGACCCTCTCCGACGAGCTCAAGCAAGTCACCAACGACATCGGCGTCGCCGAGTTCATCGGCGAAAACGGACCCTTGCCCGACGGCGACGGACTCGACAACGACGGCGACGGCAGCGTGGACGAGGAATGGCCCAACGCCTTCGACGACGACGGAGACTGGGATCCCGCCGCGATCCTCCACGCCACGGCGATCGCTCGCGTCGAGCGGCCCGATTGGGTGGACCGGCCCGACTGGGGCGATTCGGGCGTGGACGAAGACAACCGGTTCAACCGCGACCGCCTCTCGATGAGGCTTGTTCCCCTTTCCGAAACCGACTATGCCTACCGCGACGTCCTCTACGAGATCGCCGCCTTCGAAGACGAGAACCGCGTCTTCATGCGTTCCGAAACGCGCTACAACGCGGCGGGAGCGGCGTTCGAGACGTCGCATTCGCCGTTGGCCTACCAGGTGTTGTCGTTCAACGCCCTCTATTGGGACCCCAACGCCATGCCGGGCACTCAGTACTGGGTGGAGAGCTGGTATTCCGGCTCGTACAAACCGCTTCCCGGTTTCTTCGTGCCCGGCAGCGTGCTCGTCGAACTGGTCGTCTACGCCGACACCAAGCCCATCGAGAGCTACGAAGACGGCGACCCGGTGCAAACCCTGCGACTGCCGACGATCGTCGACGTCGAGGGCGTGATCCAGGACGCCGTGTTCCCGCGTAATCCCTGACCCGAGGAGAACGAGGATCAACGCCATGTCGCCGCACCGTAAAAACCGCTTTCCTCGCCGTCGCTCGCGTCGCAGGGGGTCGATACTGCTTCTCGTCATTGTGTTTCTGACCGTGCTGGTTCTGCTGGCGACGATGCTGGCCTACATGTCCAAACTCGAAGCCCAATCGGCCGAGAACGCCGCCCTCGGCGTCCAGGCCCGCATGTCCGCCGTCACGGGCGTCGCGGGCGCCCGCCGTTTCCTGGCCGGCTACGGGGGAGAGCCGATCGCCGGCACGCAAAGCTGGGCGCGCCGCCAGCCGCTTTTCTCCGATCCTTCCGAAACCGACGCTCTCGCCGACACCGAGTCCGCCGACCGGGCGGCGTCGCCGATCTCGGTTCCGACCGCCGACCCAAGCGCCTCGCCGACACCGACGCCGATCCCGTCGGGCCATATCGCGATCGATGACCAGTGCGCACGGATCAACATCAACGCCGTCCAGCCTTACCCCGCAACGTCTCGCAAGACGGATCACATGCCGCTCGTTTCGCCCGGCGTCCCCGCCGAGTCGCTCGAAGCCCTGATCGCCTTGCGTCTCGCCGACACGGGTCGCGAGCCCTCGGCGGCGCGCGCCATGACCCAGGGGATTCTCGACGCCCGGCTCGGGCCCGATGGTTGGCCGGGCGACGGCGCCTTGCGACAAGGCTTCGAGGAGTTCCAGACGGATCTGCGCCGGGCGCCTCGCGGCGACGATCGACCGATTCTCAACCTGGGCGCCGCCAAGACCCTCGCCCAGATGCCCGAAGATCTGTGGAAGGCTCTCGAACCGTTCCTCACCGCCTTCTCGAGCAGCCCCGAAATCTGGAGCGCGCCGCCCAGCGGACGCGCCGCCCAGCGCGCGCCGCTCAACTCCGCCGGCGCGCGCAAGATCTACGAGACGTTGCGAGACGCCTTTCCCCAGGCCCCCCCCACGCTTCTCAAGCAATTTGCCGTCAACTTGGTCGATCGGCGCGACGCCGACTCGCTGCCGACCGTCTACGAGGACGACGTCGAGCCGCTGCCGGTCATGGGATACGAGAAGACGGTCGTCGTCAGCGAAGTCTGTCCCGACGTCATGACCCCGTCGCGCTACGGCGACAACGGCGAGTACATCGAAATCTACAACCCGCTCGACGAAGCCGTCGATCTCAGCGGGTGGACCCTCAACTGGCAGGAAGGCGAAATGTCTCTGAAGGGGCTTTTGCCTCCGGGCGGGTTCCTGATCGTCACCGACGACATCAAGGACTCGAACGACCCGACCCCCGAGCGCGACATGGCCGGAATGGGATCGTTCTACGAGGTGTTCAAGATCCTCCCCTACAGCTCGAAGACCCTGCTTGTCGAGGAACCCGACATGAATATCCCCGACATTTCCGGGACGGTCCGCCTCTTCGACGCCCAACGGCGCCCGATCGACTACCTGACTTACAGCGACGCCGCTTTCGACGGCATCAACCGCGGTTTCCAGAAAATCGCTCCTTTCGCTCGCAAAGGCGTGCCTTCTCTAGCCACGCCCTTCGAACACGGTTTCGACGATCCGCCAACGACCTACGATTGTTTCTGTCGCGACGTGCTCGACGAGCGGATGAACCAGCCGTTCGAGACCGTGGCCGAGGTCCTGACCGTGCCGGCGATGCCCCCCGACCAGGGAGAGCGCTGGATCTTTCCATCCGTCGATTTCCCCGGCTCGACCGCCCTGGGCCTCGGCCTGCTCGATTGTCTGACCGAGAAAAGCGTCGTCGCGAAGGAGTCCGATTCGAAAGACGAGATTCTCTCGTTCGGTCGAATCAATCTTAACACGGCGTCCAGGGCCGTTCTATCCGTCCTGCCCGGACTGGACGATGCGCTGGTGGAGAGAATCGTCGCCTACCGCGAGCGAATCGAGACCGAAGACCATGCGACCGGGTTCGAGCGCGTGCCGTTCGTTTCTCTCTCGGATTTCGCGGCCAACAAGGACGTATGGCAGGGAAGAGAAGCGATCGACCGCCTGAAATCGCTCATGGTACTATGCCCGATCGCGACGACGCGATCGACCGCCTTCCTGATCACGTCGACCGCGCTGATCGACCGGCCGCGGCCCGGGAAAGACACCCGGGGGCTCACCTGTCGCGCGCTAGTCAATATGGTCGAGGGCAAGACGCAGGTGCTGGCGTGGGAATTCGTGCCCCCGGCCCGGGAGGAGAGTCTCGCCGTAAGGGGGGATCTCGCAACGCAGGAGGAACCGCGGACCGACCGGACGGGCGGGGTTTGGGGGAAAAGGGTCACGGGCCCGGCAAAGACCCCCAATCGCTGAGGACTCATGACTTGGAGTGGCTCGGAATTCCTCGATCCTTCATCCCATAAGGTCGTTTTTTCTCATTTTCCCATAGCTTTTTGAAAACACTTGTGTTAGGTGTTTGCCAACTTCG
>JAFGFN010000188.1 GCA_016931035.1 Candidatus Sumerlaeota bacterium | reverse complement strand
GGAAAGGCGAGTCGGGGTTTCCCGTCGTGACCGCGGGGGGGCAATTCGTATGGGGAATTCGGAGATCCCCTTGCGGAGTCGCTCTAAAGTCCGAGGCGGGAAGAGCCGATGATTCAAATAATGAGAGTGTGCAATGTGCTCCTGGAGCGGATCCGATTATGAGCGCGGACTCATTCATGGGTGTCGTCGAAATAGGCTTGGCGCTTCAAGCGTCCAAGACGCAGACTAGCCTGATGGCGGCGACGGCGCGCAAGAGTCTCGATATCCAGCGGACCGAGGGGCAGTTGGCTTTGCAGCTTCTCGAGAGTGCCCGACAGGCGACGCTGTCGCCCGAGGGACTCATCGACACAGTGGCGTGAGAGGAACGTTTCGGTCTCCGTTACTCGTAGTTCTGCTCTGCTTGACTCGTCTCCGGCTGTTGGCTAGGTAGCAGCAACCACTTCCTTCCTTCGAGGCTCCGCCGTCCCTATTAGGGGCGGCGGAACCGGTTCTGGCGGTAGATCGCCGAAGACGATACCGAGCAAAAGCCCTCGTCCCCGATCTACCCCGCTAGCTTGGCGAGCTCGCGGCTCCGTTCGGCGGCCCGCGCGACGGTGCGGCCGACCAGATCGAGGAACCCTCCCTCGCTTAGGATCTTGAGTCCCGCCTCGGTCGTCCCATTGGGCGAGGTGACGCGGCGCCGCAGCTCCGCCGGCTCGACTCCGGTTTCGACAACCATCCGCGCGGCGCCCAAAACCGTCTGATGGGTCAGGACCGTGGCGACCTCGCGACTCAGCCCGGCCTTCTCTCCCGCATCGGTCAACGCTTCGATCATGTGGAACACATAGGCCGGGCCGCTGCCGCTCAGTCCCGTGACGGCGTCGAGCTGCGATTCTTCCACTTCCACCGCGCAGCCGACCGAACGGAAAACGGACAACGCGCGTTCCATGTCGGCGGGGGTCGCGTGAGTCCCGCGCGCGAGACCCGCCGCGCCGCATCCGATCATGGACGGGGTGTTCGGCATGACGCGGACGACGCGGGCCGAGCCGCCGAGGGCCTCTTCGAACTTTCGGATGGGAACGCCGGCGGCGATGGAGACGAAGAGGTGGCGCTCCGACGCCCCAGGGGCGATCTCCGAGAGCACCGCGATCATTCCTTGGGGCTTGACGGCGAGAACGATCGTGTCGGCCTGCGCGAGCAGGTCTGTGTTGTTCGCCGCGACGCCGACGCCCAGGTGTTTCGCAAGAGACGACGTCTTCCGCGCATCGACGTCGGCGATCCGAATTCGGTCCGCCGACAGCAAACCCGCTTCGATCACGCCCCGAATCAGGGCCGACCCCATGTTTCCCGCGCCGATGAATCCGAGTACCCAGTTTTCCGACATGGTTTCCTCTCCTTCCGATATGATTGAGATCCCTCTTCTTGCTCGTCTACTCGAACAACGCGGTCCCGATTCGCACCAGCGTGGCCCCCTCCTCGACGGCGACCTCGAAGTCGTTGGTCATTCCCATCGAGAGGTGATGAAGATCGAGACGATCGAATCCGAGGTCGCGCACCCGGTCGCGGAGTTCTCGGAGATCGCGAAAAACCGGGCGCGTCTGTTCGGGTTCGGCTTCGTAGGGGGCCATCGTCATCAGGCCAAGACATCGAATCCGGTCCAAGGGACGGAGAGCCGCCGCGACGCCCGCCAGCTCGTCGGGGGAAATCCCGTATTTCGAGTCCTCGCCCGAGACGTTGACCTCCAAGAGAATCCTCTCGTTCGTCCCGGCCCGATCGGCGGCGCGCTGCAGCGCCTCGGCGAGGCGGACGCTGTCGATGCCGTGGAACAGATGGAACCGCCCGACGGCCTTGTTGGCCTTGTTGGTTTGGAGATGTCCGACCATGTGCCACTCGATCGACGGGAGGTTCGGAACCTCCTTCATCGCGTCGATTTTCCGGATCGCCTCTTGAACGCGGTTCTCGGCCAGAACGCAATGCCCGGCTTCGATCAGCGCGCGCATCGCGTCGAGCGATTGATGCTTGGTCACGGCGACGAGGCCGATTTCCGAGGGATCGCGTCCGGCCCGACCCGCCGCCCGGGCGATACGCCGGCGGACCGCTTCGAGGTTCTGGGCGATACGATTCTGGGGCATGGGAGCGGACAGTCTCTCGCGCCGTGAACGTCGGCAAAGGGCTTGACTCCCCGCGCGCCATGACTGAGACTGTGGGGTGCATCTTAGGGCGCGTCGCAACAACCGTCAATGGCGGAGTCTCGCCGCCGCGACCGCGGGTCGCGGGACAGGACGTTGAGGAATTGAACCGGATCTTCATCAAGAGCGTCAATTGGGTGGGCGACGCCGTGCTCGTCACGCCGACGATCCGCGTCTTGCGCCGCACCCTTCCGAAAGCGGAGATCACGCTCCTGGCGCGGCCCGCCGTAGCGCCGGCGTTCGAGGCGAATCCGGACATCGACCGGCTGTGGGTGGCCGACGAGACCGTTTCGATCGGGCGGTTCCGCGAGATTGCGGCCCGGATTCGCCGCGAGGACTTCGACGTCGGGTTTGCGCTCCCCAATTCCTTCGGCGCGGCGCTTCTCTTGGCGCTGGGCGGGGTCCGGCGGCGCGTAGGGTACCGGCGCGACGCGCGCGGGTGGCTCTTGACCGATCCGGTCCGCGTCACGCCGGAGATATTGCGCGAGCACCAGGTGGAATACTATTTGAACCTTCTTCACGAATTCTGCGACATCGACACGCAGCTGCGCGAACTGGTCGTTCTTCCGGCGCCGGGGGCGGACGAATACGCTCTGCGCATCCTCGAACGCCATGGGATTCGCCTGGCCGACGGTCCGGTCGTGGCGATGAACCCGGGCGCGGCTTACGGGACGGCGAAACGTTGGCTGCCCGAGCGGTTCGCCGCCGTCGCCGACGACCTGGCCGAGCGTTTCGGCGCGCGGGTCGTTCTCGTTGGGAGCGCGGGCGAGAAGCCGGTGTGCGAGGAGGTCGCGAGCCGCGCGAAGACCCCGTTGGCGATCCTGAACGACGAATTGACGCTGCGAGGTTTCATCGCTCTGTGCGACCATTTGCACCTCTTTGTCGGAAACGATTCCGGCGCGATGCATATCGCCGCCGCGCGAGGCGTTCCCGTGGTGGCCGTGTTCGGACCGACGGACCCGGTCACGACGGCTCCCTATCACCCGCGCGCGGCGATCGTTTATGAGAACGGCGCGTGCGAGAAGGCGCCCTGTCTCTTGCGCCATTGTCCCGAGGACCATGAGTGCATGAAACGCGTGAGCGTCGAGTCCGTGACGCAGGCCGTCGCTCGCCAAATCGCGGTCCGGGTCGGTGGATCGGGCGACAAGGCTTCGTGCTCATGTTCGTAGCTGAGGCCTCGCGCGCCGAGGCCTCGAAAAAGAGATTTGCGAGTACGAGTGCGAGTCGCTAGTGTGCCGTCCCAAGAGTAATTGACGACATTCTATGCCGCCCCCTGCGGGGGCTCTTGTACAAGGGACGACTCATTTCCACGGGCTGACGCCCGTGGCTAGTCCTATGGCGCCCGCTGCGCGGGCTGGGAATCATGCAAAGAATCTCCGGGATGGCACGCTAGATGACCCCACCCGAAAACCTTCGAGTTCTCCACCTCGACACGGGCCGCTCCTGGCGGGGCGGGCAGAACCAGGTGCTCTCCCTGTGTCGCGGTCTGCACGACGCCGGGATCGCGCAATGGCTTGTCGCCCAGCCGGGCTCTGCGTTGTCGCGGCGCGCCGCCGAGGCCGGAATCGACGTGGTCGAACGCGCGATGCGCGGCGAGATGGATTTCTTTTCGAGCCGTTGGCTCAAGGGTCTGGTCTCGCGAAGCGGAGTCCACCTCGTCCACGCGCACGACGCGCACGCGCACGCGCTGGCGTGGGGGGCGACGCGCAATCTCCCGAGTGTGGTCCCGGTTGTCTCGAGGCGCGTGGATTTCCCCGTCTCGAACCACTTCCTGTCGCGCCGCAAGTATCTCGATCCGAGGGTGCGATACCTCGCGATCTCGAACGGCGTGCGCGACGTGTTGATCCGAGGAGGCGTCTCGCGCGACGCAATCACGGTCGTTCCGAGCGGAGTCGATCCGAATCGCTTCTCGTACGACGTGCCTCGATCGAGACTTCGCCGCGAGTTCGAGATTCCGGACGACGGTCGGATCGTCGGGACCGTCGGGAGTCTGGCGGACCACAAGGGCCATCGGTATCTGATCGAAGCCGCGGCCCTCGTCGCCTCCGAGCATCCCGACGTTCGGTTCTTCATCGTCGGCGACGGCGAGTTGCGCCGCGACCTGGAAGAACGAATCCGCCGGAGCGGACTCGAGAAGACGGTCCGGTTGACGGGTTTTCGAGAGGACGTCGAAACGTTTCTCGCCGGGTTCGACGTGTTCGCGCTCTCGTCGCACCTCGAAGGGCTTTGCACCTCGGTCATCGACGCGATGCTTTTCGCCCTGCCGGTCGTCGCGACCCGGACGGGAGGCGTTCCCGATCTCGTGCGGGACGGCGAGACGGGCCTCCTGGTCGAGCCGCGCGATCCGGCGGCCCTCGCGCAAGGCATTCTGACGGTCCTGGACGACCGGAACCTTGCCGCGCGGTTGGGCGAAGCGGGCCGTTCGCGCGCGCGGAACCGCTTCACGGCCGAGGCGATGGTGGCCCAGACCCTCGAATCGTATGCGCGGTTTCTTCCATGAAGCATCCCGAACTTCTGCAAGACCTCAACCCACCCCAACGCGAGGCGGTGACGACAACCGAAGGGCCTCTGCTCGTCATCGCCGGGGCCGGATCGGGCAAGACGCGCGTCATCACGCACCGCATCGCTTGGCTCGTCGCGGAGCTGGGCGTCGCCCCGGATCGGATTCTGGGAACGACCTTCACCAACAAGGCCGCGCGCGAAATGAAAGCGCGCGTGGCGCGTCTGTGTCGCGCCGCCGAGACGGTGCGGCTTCCCCTCGCTACGTTTCATTCGCACTGCGCCCGCATCTTGCGAGCGGATTCGTCGTTCGCCGGCCTCACGGCGCGTTTCACCATCTGCGACGAGACGGATCAGACGGCGGTGATGCGAGATTGCATCAAGACCCTGGGGTGCGATCCGAAAACGCTCGACGCGAGAGGGGTCCTCGACGCGGTCTCGCTCGCCAAGATGAAGATGCTCGACGGCGACGAGGCGCGCGACTTTCTCTCTCGCGCCCGCGAGGACGTCTACGCCGATCTCTACACATTATACGAACGCCGCCTGCGCGAGAACGACGCGGTGGACTTCGACGATCTTCTCCTCAAGGTCGTCGAGATGTGGCAGGATCGTCCCTCCATCCTGGCCCGATATCGAGAGCAGTACCTCTACCTGTTGGTCGACGAGTATCAGGATACGAACGAAGTGCAGTTCGAGTGGCTGCGGCTTCTCTCGGCCGAGCGCGGCAACCTGTGCGTCGTCGGCGACGAAGACCAAAGCATCTACTCGTGGCGCGGCGCCCGCATCGACAATCTTCTCGAGTTCCAGAACTTCTTTCCCAAGGCGAAGACCATTCGTCTCGAACAGAACTATCGCTCGACGCGCCGGATTCTCGAAGCGGCGAGCGGAGTCATCGCGCGCAACACGCAGCGCCTCGGCAAAACGCTCTGGAGCGACGGGGAAGAAGGCGACCCGATCCTCGAAATCGACGCGCAGAGCGAATTCGAGGAAGCGCGGCGCATCGTCGACGAGATTCTCTATCTCTACCGCAACGGCCTTCCGCTCGAGGAGATCGCCGTCTTCTATCGGATCAACTCGCTGTCGCGCATTTACGAGGACGCGCTTCGCGAGGCCGACATCCCCTACCGCGTCGTCGGAGGACTGCGGTTCTACGATCGCGCGGAGATCAAGGACCTCCTGGCGTACCTGCACGTGGTCGCCAATCCGAACAACGCCCTGGCGCTCCTGCGCGTCATCAACAAGCCGCGCCGCGGAATCGGTTCGGCGGCCTTGTCGAAGATCGTCAACTTCGCCGACGAGAATCGCCTCGCGTTGATCGAGGCGATCGGCGATTCCGCCCATCTGACCGCCGCCCGAGTCAAGGGGAAGGCGGCGGAAGGCGCGCTCGAACTCGCCGCGATGGTCGAGAAATGGAGAAAGTCCGCCGCGCAGAAGCTCCGGCTCAAGCGACTCGTGAAAGCCATCCTGGACGACACGGGATACGAAGCGTCGCTAGGCGACCCGCGTTCGATCGACGCGATGTCGCGAATCGAGAACATCCGCGAGTTCGTCGGATCGCTCGACGACTTCCAGAAACAGGACCCCGACGCCGATCTCGGCGACTACCTGGAGTCGATCGCCCTCAAGAGCGCCGAGGAGAAGGAGGACGCCGGATCGGGCGTCTCGCTCATGACGGTCCACAACGCCAAGGGGCTCGAATTCGACGTGGTCTTCGTCGTCGCCGTCGAGAAGGACCTGTTTCCGAATGCGAGAGCCGTCCGCGAGCAAGGGGACAGCGAGGAGGAACGCCGCCTGTTCTACGTCGCTTTGACCCGCGCCCGGCGTCGCGTGTATTTGTCGCACACCTCGTCGCGGCGCTTGTGGGGCGAGACGCAGTGGCCCCGCCCCTCGGTCTTCCTCAGCGAAATCCCGCGCCCCCTTCTGACCTCGATCGACGAGATCGACGTGCGCCCCTTAGGCCCGAAGACCGTCGAGAGCAAGTCGCCGCCGCGTGGCGCCCAAACCCAACGGCGATCGAGATTCCTTCACGAAGTCCTCGGCCCGGTCGTCATCCTGGCCGAGGAAGGGACGGGGAGCGCAAAGCGTTACCGCGTCCGGGACGAATCGGGCGAAGAGCACACGCTTCTGGCCCGCGGCGCGCATCTGAAGGCGATAGATCGGGATTCCGAAGACGACGCCCCGCCCGAGCCCCCCACCCGCGACGACGAAATGCCGTTCTGAAGCGCCGTTTTTGCGGTTGACAATCCTGGGCGGGCATGGGATTATCCTCGTTCCGTCAACCGCGTTTCGAGGGCGAATGACCTCGGAGCGCCGAAGGAAGTCCGAATACGTGGGAGTCTGAGTCATGGCCAAGAACGTCAATCGTACCCAAATCGCCGTCGAGTGCACCGAGTGCCGGGGCAACAACACGGGGGGCGTGTCGCGCTACCAGACCGAGAAGAACAAGCGCAATACGACCGGACGCCTCGAAGTGAAGAAATACTGCAAGTTCGAGAAGAAACGCACGGTTCATCGCGAAATCAAGTAGTCCTTCCCGGGTCTCGCGGACCGTCCGCCGGATCGGGTTTTCTCCGTTCCGCGTTCGTCCCCGAGACATCTTTCCGAAATTCGATCGCGCGGCCTTTCCCTGGCGAAGGGCCGCGTTCCGTTTTCTCAAGCCCTTTCCAGATCCCACAAATCGCGGGTTCTCACTTGGACTGAGCCCCAAAACTCGCTATGATTCCGACCATGCGACACTGCGCGTGGCCCCTCTCCCCTTCCCTCGTCGCGACGCTTCTTCTCGTCGGCGCCGCCGGGATGAGTCGGACGCCGACCGGGCCCGTGGCCGAGGAATTTCGTCTGGTCGATCGTTCGAGCCGCAGCGCGGCCGAGACCCTCGGCGTGCGAATCGACACGACGGCGTCCGACCTCGAATGGCGGTTCATCGACGGCGCTTCGCCCGCTGAATTCCAGTCCGCCCTCGCGCGGGCGGAACGCGAGAGTCCTTTCGATCTCGTCTTCCCCGTGCAAACCCGGGCGCAGTCCGAACAAGGCACGTCCGCCGCAACGCCCGGCGCCCTCGAAGTGCACGTTCGGCGCGATGGGACGTGGGAAATGAATCCCGAATCGGTCGGCGAGACGACCGCGCCGATTCTGGAGATATTCTGCCACGTAGACGACCTGAGCGCCCTCAGATCGGCGGAGGATTCGCCCACTCCCCCCGTCGCTGCCGGGAGGTTCGTCTCGATCGTACGCGACGGCGTCTCGGTCGAGGGTCCCGCGTCCGAAGAGGAAGCGCTGCGGTCCCTCGGCGAGCGCGTGGATTTGGCTCCTTGCTTCGCCCGGCTGGCGGCGCCCTACAACTGGCTCGCATTCTCGCAGCGCGCGGGGAAGGTCTGGTTCGGATGCGCGAACCGTGCGCTCGCGCGGGCCCAGAGCGCCGTGCGTCCGACGGCGCTGGCCGGGATTCTCGCGCCCGAATCGCTCGACTTCGTCGCGGTGTGCGCCGCGGGCAACGGCTCGGCGATCCGGTGGAGGGGAGAATGGCTGGGCGCTCCCGAACAGTTCCCTCCCGCAAACGAAATACGCGCGGCGCTCTGCCTGCGCCTCGAACCGCCTTCGACCGGCCCTCTCTGGCGAAACGTACTGCGCGACCCGCTCATCGTCATCCAGCCCCGCAACGTTGCCTCGGCCTCGAATTCGCCGGACACGTTGAGGGATGGGAGAATCCAGACCCGGACCAACCTGAATACTTTCTGGTGGGCCGCTCCCATGGACAAAGACGAACCCATTGTCTTGGAATTCGATCTTCTCTCGCCCCGATCCATCCGATGCATCGAAATCCACCAGGCCGAGGCCGCCGGTTTCTCGTCGCATTTCAACTTGTCGGGGTACCTTTGGAAGGTGCGGCATTCCGCTTCGTCGGAATGGACTCGCGTTGCCGCCGCGTCCGAGGGGACCCCGAAAGTAGTGCGAAACGTTTTTGTCCCGCCCGTCGAAGCGCGATGGTGGCGTCTCGAGATCCCGCCTCCGTCGGCGCGCGACAATGACGGGCAGGTCGTCCGACTCGCCGAGATTCAATTCTGGAGTCTTGTTCGGGAAAAGTGAGGCGATGGAGGATCGCCCGTTCAGCGTTCGGAGTACAGGCTTCTCGTCAGGGCGGCTTGTCAGGGCGTAGCGAAGCGAAGTCTGGAGCCTGCCGTAGCCCGGCAGCCTGCTTCTTCCGGAGCAAAGAGCAGCCTGAAGGCTGTACTCAGAACTCTCTGCTGGTCTTTTTGCGCCCCCTCGCCGAGGGGAACGACTTATCTTTTGCGCGATCACCCTTTGCTCTTGGTCGGAGTCCGCCTGGGCGGCTTGGGCGCATAGGTCGGAGTGTAAGTCGAGGACGAGGCGCCCGCGCGCCGTTTCCGAGGCGCTTGTTGAACGCGTTGCGCGTCGTTGCGAGTCTGCGGCTTGGTCGAAGTCGCGCCGCTCGTTCCGGAACCGCCCATCATGGCCCCGATGTTCCAGGCCGCCGTGTCGGAGGGTCCGAGCCGCAGATAGGTGCGCATGTCGTCTTCGAACTCGGGGTCGTAGAGACCGGTCTTGAAGACCCGGCCGTTGCGCTCGACCAGAACCGCCATCGGGACCGCGTCGACCTCGTAGAGGTCGGCCAATTTGCCGTTGCCGTCGATCCCGACCGGCCAGTCCAGCGCCAGAGAATCGTAGTAGGCTTTCTCCTCGTCGCCGTATTCCCCAACGTGAACCGGAAGGATGCTCAGCCCTTCGTCCTTGTGGAGCCTGCCCAGGGCGTTGAAACGAGCGAAGACCTTCTGACTATGGGGACACGACGGTTGACCGAAGACGATCAGGACCATCGACGACTTCCCAGCAGTCTCCTTGAGAGACACGGTCTGGTCCGTTGTGGTGGGAAGATTGAAATCGGGCGCCATCCGGCCCTTCCGGACCCGTTTTTCGAGAAAGTAGTTCTCCTTCTTCGGCGAGGTCTCGGACAGGAGCGCCC
Organism: Candidatus Sumerlaeota bacterium; assembly: GCA_016931035.1. Classification (GTDB taxonomy): domain Bacteria; phylum Sumerlaeota; class Sumerlaeia; order UBA8349; family UBA8349; genus JAFGFN01. The sequence continues at coordinate 21,150 of JAFGFN010000188.1, read as the reverse complement.
GGCTTCGCTCGTCGAACTCCTCGGCGTTCCATCTCCCTCGATACCTCACGTCGCCCCACTTCCCGATCAGATAAAAGGTAGGATTGCTCTGGTAGTCGAAATGGCGGGTCACCGAGCGATCGGGGTCGCAGAAGACGCCGTACCCGGGCTTCGCGCGCTCGACGGCCCCGTCCAGATCGAACGTCGATTTCCCCTCCTCGACATAGGCGATGTCGATTCCCTCGGGAAGAGTCTGACGAAACTCCTCGAGCGCCCTCATCCCCTCCTCGGTTTCCTTGCATTCCGCCGAGCCGATCTCGAGAACGACGACCCGTCCCTTGTGCTGGGCCAAGTCGAACGTCGGGCGCGGCTTCGCGACGGCGCCGCCCGGCTCGGCGATGGCATCCGGTTGGGCAATGGCGATCGACCCGAGCGCGACGGCCATCGCCCCGACAATGCACAGACATCTGGACAGGCTCTTCATCGACATCGCGTTTCCCTCCTGGCTCTCCGTTTTCGAGCCGTCGTCCCACGAGAGGACGGGCGGAAAGGGGGTGTCGGACCGCCCCTTTCCCCGGTTCATGTCTAAATCTTATCGGTTCGCCGATATTCCAAGCTAAAGAAAAGGAGCAGAATGCCGATCAACCTAGGAAGGTACGGGAGGGGCCCGCTTGTGTTGGGGGCGACCCGGCGTCAAGTCAGCATCGGCGCACAAACCGCGGCCCGAGTCTTGGGGCCGCACCCTTGGGGGCGGGGGGGTATTCTCGAAGTCAGGGATCGCAAATCTCGCGGCCGAATGGCGCAGTCGCCTCGCCTAGGCAACGTGCGGCGCTGCGCGTCTCGTCTTTCCGTATTGACTTCTCTTTAAGATTGTCGCGAACCCGATTCCTCTCCGCCCCTTCAGTCATTGCAGTTCGAATCCGTTGTGGGAAATCCGAGGTGCTAGGATCCTGGGGAGGCACACGATGACTCGAGGAATTGGGGTTCGTTGCGCGTTGAAGGACTGTTTGTATTTCAAGAATCCACGCGGCTCGATGTGCACGTGCACACATCCGGACAAGACGCATTACCTGACGAAAGACTCTTGCCCGCTTTACCGGATGGACTGGACCCGGGCCACCGAGAGAGTGGCGTTTCTCCGTCGCCAGTTCCGGGTGAAGTCTCGCGCCGAGATGTCCGCGGGCGGACAGATGCCGGCCGCCCCACAGGGCGGGATCTCGTTCGCGGCGGCGGAAGGGATGTCGCTCAGCGAGAAGATGATCACGCCTTTTCCGGCCGAATCCTGAAGAGCCCCCATTATCGCGCGCGAAACAGGACTCGACGCCCTTCCTGCATGGCGTAGGCGAGCATCGTCCAGTTCGCGTTGCGCACAATATCCGACCCGATCGACCACACATAGTAGGGCCGGAAGTACACCTTCCGCATAATCTTCTTTAGAAGCGCTTGGACTTCCTCGCGGCTCTTTATCCACGGGAGCTGGACCCACGGAAAATCGGCGTTCTCGGGCGTCCAGTCGCCGCGCAACATTCCCTGGTCGCGGGCGATGTGGTACGCCTCGGTGTTCGGATACGGCCGCAGGAACGCCGTGTTCACCGTCGTCGGTTTGATCTTGAGAATGAAATTCACCGTCTCCTCGATCGTGTCGAGCGTCTCGCCCGGATAGCCGAACACCCAGCCCGAATGGGCGGCGATGCCGTGTTTCTTCGTCAGGAGACAGGCCTGCGCGTTCTGCTCGACCTTCGTCCCCTTGCGCATGGCGTCGAGGATCCGCTGCGAGCCCGATTCCATCCCGTAGGAAACCAGATACACCCCCGCCGCCTTGGCCTTGCGAACGAATTCCTCGTTGATCATGTTCACGCGGCTCTTGATCCGGAACGAGATGTCGAGCTTCTCGCGGACGATGAGATCGAACACCTCCATCGCGCGGCGGCGGTTGGCCGTGAACGTGTCGTCCACGATCTCGACGTTGCGGATCCCTCGCTCGCGGATCGAGGTCAGCTCGTGCACCACGTCCTCGGCGCTCCGCCCCCGATAGTGCCGGTTCATGCTGTAGCAGAACCCGCACACCCCGGGGCAGCCGCGACTCGTCATGATGGTGTCCACGGGGCGCTGACGGACCAGCAAGGAGTGGTAGCGCTTCAGGTCATAGGCTTTCCGGACGAGATCGCGGGCGGGCAGGGGCAGCTTCGAAAGGTCGGGTCGCGTGGGTTCGGGTCCGTAATAGAGGCCCTCTCCCTCGCGTAACACGATCCCGGGCACCTGGCGCAGGTCGCCGCCGTCGCGCAGTGTCCGGCAGTAAGAGACGAACGATTCCTCGGCCTCGCCCAGGATCAGGGCGTCGATCGACTCGAATTGGGCGAGGGTCGTCTCGGGAACCGCGTTGGCGTGAGGGCCGCCCGCGACGACCTGGACCCCCGGGACGCAACGTTTGGCGAGGCGCGTGAGATCGCGGAGTTGTTGGAGGATTTCCGAGTAGAACGAAAGACCGAAGACGAAGGGCTTCTCGGCGCTCAATCGCTCGGCGAGCTCTTCGTCGCTCATCCGCAAGGCGTTGGCGTCGATCACGTCGACGTCGAACCCGTTCTTGCGCAGGTTGGCGGCGAGATAGAGAAGGTTGAGCGGCGGGTAGCACTTCTGGGCGATTTCGTTGACGTACGTCGCCCGCGGATTCACTAGTACGATCTGGCCCGTCCCCGCCGTCATCGCGTTTCCTTCTCTCCTTCGATCGCCTCGATTGTAGCACGAAGCAGTCGCGGAGCGAAAGGAATCCCCAGGATCGCGGGGACGATCTGGATCGCCACGAGCATCAGACTGCCGATCAGCAGTTGGCTGCTCGACGTGCCGTAGGACGCGAACAAGAACATGATCACGCCCTCGCGCACCCCCACCGAACTCGGGGTGAGCGGGATGTTGGCCATGAGCACGACGATCGACCCGAAAGTGAGGATCTCCGTCATCGCCGGGGTCGAGCCGAACACGGCGAAGAGGAGGTAGAGGACCAAGAGCGGCCGCATCTGGAAGAAGATGCCGTAGAGCAGGAAAAACCCCTTCTGGCGCATCGTCATCTCGCGAAACGGCGCCAACCCCTCGTCCACCAGCCGCCGCACCTTGCGGTGAATCTTCCCCCCCACCGCCGACATCAGGTCGCGAACCGGAGCGAACACGAGAAGGCACCCCGCCACGACGCCCGCCGCGACCATGACGGCGAGCTTCTCCCAGATTCGCTCCTGCCCTTCGCGCGGAATCAGCTCGAAGAGCGAATCGTCGCGCGCCACCGCCAGAATGGCCAACCCGAAGAACAGCCAGTAGAACGTTCCGATGAAGTTGAGCACCTTGTCGAACAGGATCGAGCTGACCGAGCGGGCGAACCCGAGCTCGCCGCGCTGATAGAAGTAGGCGGCGTTGGCGAGCTCGCCCGACTTGAACGGGACGACGACCCGAATCGGGTCGGACCCCATTCGGACGAACATGACTTCGAGCCAGGTGGTCGGCGCGCCCAGACGCTTGAGGATGCGATACCACTTGTCGGTGCCCAGGACGATATGCCAGAAAGCGGAGAAGGCGAAGGTATAGAGGAGGAGGGGTTTGTTGGCGCCGCGCCAGGCCTCGGCGAGGCGGGTCCAGTTCACGTCGAACTTGCGCCACAGATAGAAGTAGATGAAGACCGCCGCCACGACCGACAAGATCGTGGCGATCCAGCGCTTGCGTCCATGGGTGAGTTTGCGAATCATGCGCCTCGCGCTCCCGCGTCACGATCTCGAACCACGCAAAGAATCCCGGGAGCAAGGCAGTTTATCATACGAGAGGGCGAATTCAAGGGAATAGGAGGCGGCTTGAGGGAGGCGGCTTGAGGCTTTGGGCTGTAGGCTGTAGACCATAGACCGGAGAGAAGAGAACGTGAGAAAGTGTGCAAGTGAGAATGCGCGAACGCCCAGAACCCGTCGAAGGGTCTCGCCCGCGGATTCTTCGCCGTCGATGTCCTATAGCCTAAGGCCCGAAGCCTACAGCCTATCTGCTGACTGGACAAAGGAATCTTCTTTGACTCGAAAGAGGCGATCTGATATGCGATTGGAAACGCGGTAAGACGACTCGGACCCCTCGACCATGTCTCTCGACGCCCTAAAGACCGACTTTTTTCTCAAGCGCTATATCGAGCGTCGCGCGCGGACCTATGCCCGGCTCCCCGAGGGCGAGATTCAGCTGGTCATCCCGCTGGCGGGGGTGCGCAGCATCGTGCGCCTGATCCAGGTGGACGGCGTGTCGCGCGCCGTGGTGCGGGTCTATTCGCGCCGCGAGGGCGCGGCGGTCGATCATCGGTTGCGGTCCGACGCCCTGGTCGAGAACCATCGGCTCGACGCGCCGCGTCTGCTCGACATCTACGAGAGCCGCCGTCAGGGGATGACCGCCGTCGTCGAGGAGTTCGTCCGCGGCGTACATCCCGATCCGATCGCGCTCGACGACCGCCAGATCGAGGCGCTGGCCCGAACGTTCGTTCGTCTTCTCGAAGTGCGGTCGCCCGAATACGGTCGAGTGGGCGATACGCGGCGCGGCGACTATTCGCGCGAGGCGTTCCGGCGTTTCAAGAACCGGTTTCGGTCGGTGCGGCGATGGGCGCCGCCGATGATCGGCCGTCCCGCCAAGCGCCTGGTGCGACGCTGGTTTCGGGATTGGTCGCGCCGTTTCGCCGGGACGACGGAATACTCGCTTGTCCACGACAAGCCGAACCTGGGAAACGTGTTGTGGGACGCGGAGGCGGGCCGGTTCGTCTTGATCGACCTGACGACGCTCTCCTTCGGGTGTCCGGCGAAGGACCTGGTCCAGGTCGAGCACGAGGTGCTGGGCGGCGACGCGACGCGGATCGAGCGATTCCAGTCGCGCTACTTCTCCGGATGGGACACGGGGGCCAAGGCGCGTTACGACGAACTTCTCCCCTATCATCACGCCTACTATCGTCTGTGCGAGTGCGCGATCAATTGCCGGCGCGAGTCGAAGCATTCGGGCAGCCTCGACCACTTCGGGGCCGATTTCGTTCGCAAAGCCGCGGACCATTGGCAATCGCTGATGGAAATCGTCGAGTCCAACCCGGCGTAGGCGCGAGACTCCCCCGTCAGTTCCCGAGCAGAATCGTTTCCGCCTGGCCGGAATAGAAGGCGCCCGCGACGCAGGCCGTCATGAGACAGGCCAGGGTCGCGGCGACCAGGGCGCGCACGGCGACCTGCGCGAGCGCGCGGGTCCGTCCGGGCGCGAGGGCCGCCGTGCCGCCGACGAAGATGGCGATCGACGCGACGTGCGTGAATCCGCAAAGCGCGTAGGTCGCCAGGACGGCGGAGCGTGGGCTTTGGATCAGTCCTTCCTGGAGGGCTTTGGCGAGGTCGGAATACGAGGCGACTTCGGTGAGGACGATGCGTTCGCCGAGGATGCGCGAGACGATCCCGACATCCTCGAACGGCACGCCGATGATGAAGCTGAACGGATAGAACGCGTAGCCGAGGAGTCCTTTGAGCGACCAATCGACCGTCCAGCCGAGCCATCCGTCGATCCATCCGCCCGTGGGGATCAGAATCAGATCGACCAGCGCGACGAGACCGAGAACCGCCAGGAGAAGGGCGACGATCCCGACGATCAAGCGGATGCCCGAGTTCGCGCCGTTGATGACCGCTTCGAAGAGGCTCGATTCGCGCTCGTAGTGAATCTCGACCGACTTGCCGAGGGTCTTGGGCGTGTCGGTCTCGGGCAGGAGGACCTTCGCCATGACGATGGCGGCGGGGGCCGAGAGAATCGACGCCGAGACGAGATGCCCGGCGATGTTGGGAAACACGTCGCGCAGCGTGAACACGTAGAGCGCCAACACGTTGGACGCGACGGTCGCCATCCCCGCCGTGAGGACCAGGCAGAGTTCGGACCGCGTCATGTCGGCGAGATAGGGCCGGACCGTGAGGGCGGACTCGACCCCGACGAAGATGTTGCTCGCGGCGCAGAGCGATTCGGCGCCCGAGATTCCCATCAGACGCGTGAACACCCACGAGAAACCCCGAATCACGAGGGGCATGAGCCCGATGTAGTAGAGGATCGAGACGAGCGCCGAGAAGAAGACGATGGTCGGAAATGCCTGGAAGGCGAGAATGAAGCCGAGGGAGGTTTCGCCCGCCGGGCCGGTCTGTCCCGGCCCTATAGCCAAGGGGCCGAACACGAAGACGGCGCCCGTCGAGGCGCACTCGAGCACTTTCACCACGGCCGTGTTGGCGAGCATGAAAGCGTGCCGCCCGAGATCCATCCGGAAAACGAACAAACCGAACAGAAGCTGCAGCGCGACACCCCACCCGACCGCCCGCCAATTCATGGCGCGTCGCTGGGTCGAGAATACCCAGGCGATGCCGACCAGAATGAAGATCCCGAAGAAGCTGATGCCGTTCTGGACATCCATCGTCGCGGTCCTTTGCGATGGGTGGTCGAGAAACCCGCGAGTTAGATCACGATATCGCCCAAGGAGCGTTTCGGAACGTGGTGCACGCCTTTTTCATCGCGCCAGTAGGTGGTGTCGCCGCTCCGGCGCGCATTCTCGATCACGACCTCTTCGACGGGTTTCCCCAGGGCGATGACGAGAAGGATCTCGTACCAGTCTCGAATTCGGAGAGTCCTGCGCAGACCTTCGCGGTCGATCGCCCCCATCATGCAACCGCCCAGACCGCGTTCGACGGCGCCGAGGAGGATCGTCTGGGCGGCGATTCCATGGTCGCAACCGACTCCCTGGGCGATCCGGGTGTCGGCGAGAACGATAATGTAGGCCGTCGGACGCTCCTTCTCGCCGGGACCGGGCCAATCGGTCAGCGCCCCCGCCCATTTCAGGTGGCGGAAGATGCGCGCATTCTTGCGCGAATCGTGCGAGAGAAGGAACTTGAGCGCCTGTTTGTTCCCGCCCGATGGGGACAGCCGTGCCAGGTCGACCAACTGGCGGAGCGTGGTCCGGCCGATCGACTTCTTGCCGTCGAAACGGCGGTAGCTTCGATTTTTCAGGACCAGGTCCTTGAACTTCATCGCTTTGTTCCTCCCGTGTGGGTTGCGCCGCAACACGCTCGGCGTTGGGCCGCGGGGTATTCAAAGAAGCGCCGTTCAGGTTTTCGTGAACGAGACCGCTGCGATGTCCGAATGCAGGCGTCGGTCGAAGCGGCCGGAAATCCGGTTCAGAGCGCCCAACTCGGCGGAGAGTTTCGGATAGTCCATCTGTTCGCGCGTGGCTCGCCAGACCCACCACGAACGCGAACAGTCGCCCGGCAGGTTCATGCGCGCCTCGGACCCGAGGCGAAGCAGTTCCTGCACCGGAGCGCCCGCCAACACCGACTGCGAACCGAAGGCGATGCGAAGCAGGTCGCGACACACGTCGCGGGTGCGCGTTCCGTTCTCCGAAGAGGTCGCGCCGGCCGAGATGCCGACGCACTCGAGGGCCCGGTCGATCCGCAGGTCGATTTTCTCTTCGCCCTCTTGCGACGAGTTCGCCTCGTGCGCGAGACTCTCCTCGTACCATCCCCGCACGGTGTCGTTGTCGTGGGTGCCGGTGTAGACGACCACATTCACATCGGACACTCCCTGCTCGTCGGGCACGACGCTCTCGAAACCGAATTGCAGAACGCGCATGGAGGGCAAGGAAAACTCGGCCAGGAGGAGATCCACGCCCTTGCGCGTCGAGTACTCGCCCGTCTTCGGATCGAACGCCGCGCCGAGGGCCTCGGCCGCCGACTTCATGAGGGCGCGGAAATCGTCGTCGACCTTGAACCGGTTTTCTTTGGCGAAATGCTCGGGATAATCCTCGGGCGTGGCGTACAAAGGATCCAGATACCCCAAATCCTCGGCGATGATGGGAATTGGAGAATCGGCGACGATCCGTTTCGTCGTCATCAATCGGTCGCGGATCGCTCCGAGCAGCGCGGCGCCGGGGCCCTTGGCCCAACACCCGTTGCGCGCGTTCTTCTTGTCCCGGGCCCACTTCTGGGGCACCTTCCAGTAGCTGTCCGCCGCCCGGAAATGGTCGATCCGAACGAGATCGGTCAGGCGGAGAAGATGCTCGATCGAATTCGTCCACCACTCGACGGCGCGCGGGTTGTCCCAGTCGTAAAGCGGATTCCCCCAGAGCTGTCCGTCCTCGCTGAAATAGTCGGGCGGAACGCCCGCGACGCGGTTGGGCATCGCGTCCGAATCGAGATCGAACACCTCGCGGTTCGCCCACACGTCGGCGCTGTCGTGTCCGACGTACCAGGGAATATCGCCTATGATCGTGCGGCCGAGCTCGCGCATCCGCTTGCGCAGCCCCTCCCATTGCTCCCAGAAGACGAACTGAAGGTACTTGAAGAACTCGATGCTCTCGACCAGCGAAGGGGTCCGTTCCAGAACGGCGTCGCGCGAGGTCCGCCAGCGCTCGACGTATCGGAGATCCTCGTCCCATTCGGACCAGGGGCGTTGACCACAGCTCTCCTTGAGAGCCATGTACTCGGCGTAGTCCGCGAGCCATTTGCCCGAATAGGAATGTTCCGGATCGCAGAAGTCGCGGAAACGTGCCGCTCGCGCGTCGTCGGCGGGACGACTCTTGAAGCCCCGATACGCCTGGCGCAGAACGGCGTTCGAATCATCCCAGTTGCTCCCGAGCTTGTTGCGATAAAGCCACCCGAAATCCGCTCGGTCCCCGGCGCACCCGCGCGCGGCCTCGACGTAGGCGTCGTGATTCTCGACCGTCAGATCGCCCGCTTCGAGAAGCCGCTCGACGCTGACGAGATACGGCGATCCGGCGAAGCGCGAGAACGTCTGGTACGGCGAATTCATGTAGCCGGTGTGCCCCAAGGGAAGCACTTGCCACGCCGCCGTCCCCGATTCGAACAGGAAATCGGCGAACCGCCAGGCCTCGGAGCCCAGCTCGCCAATGCCGTACGCCCGCCCCTCCGGATCGGGAAGCGAACTGGGATGGAGCAGGATCAGGCTCGATCGGTCTCGGCCAAGCAGTTTCTCTAGCGCCATGGACTTAACACCTGTCTTGGTTGCCTTCGGACCCCACGCACCCGTCGGTCACTGGGGCGCGAAGAGGGAAGAACCGGATAACGGCGCGCTCAGGATGAGCACGCCGAAGGTCGTTCCGCAACAACAGAGAAACGCGGCGAATCCGGCCACGATCACGACCATTGCGGCAGCCCAGCGCGAGATGCCGTGTTGCTCGCTGAGGCCGATCACGGTGCAGGAGAACTCCCAGGTGATTCCAAGGACCGGGCCCACGCAATAGGGAATCAACCAGAGTGGAGCCGTCGCCCCTCGGGAATAACATAGAACGCGAAAAGTGGAGCCGAACGTGCGGTGCGCCAGGCGAAACACCGCGAGGATGAGATGGATCGCAAGAGCCCTGAGCAAGGGCGAGAACGCGACCCCGGGCAACGACACCACGACAAGAGAGAGAAGGGACCTGGACCGGAGGGACTCCAGCGTCCTGAGCAGGGTCTCCTCCGCTCCGAGCTGCCGCAGATAGTCGATCGACAGAGGGAGCGACTCGCGAAACAGGAAGAGCTGGACCGGCAAGGTCAACAGGATACAGAGCAAGAAGAAAAGAAACGCCGACACGATGCCGCCGCTTGAACGCATGAAACGGAACGTGGCGGCGGGATAGAAGAGGATCTCGGGAACCGTATGGAAGAAGGCCGGAAGCGAGAGCGACGTGTCCCAGGCGGGAGTCGCGATCTCGAGTTGGCGGGCGTCGTGGGCGGCTTCGGGCGGAGGCGGAGCCGAAGAGGGACTGCTGGGAGGGATGCCGTCGGAGTCGTTCACGTAAGCCTATACCCTCCAGGTACACGCATTGAGGGTGTCCCGGTGGCGGGGCTCAGGCCGCCGCCCAATGAGTGCGACACAGATCGCCTAGGACGTAAGGCAACTTCCGGATACGAACTATGACACGGCGACGGGCAAAGATCAAGAAGTTCATATCGCGGCGGACGGGTTCTCGAGGTGCGGAGTCTCACCGCATCTCGTAGTCGATGATCTCTTGGAGTTTCTCGTCGATGAGCCGGAGCGCCTCGTCCGGCGTGCGTTTGCCGTTGATCGCCTCGATCGCGTAAGTCTGGATCTGAAGGCGCATCTGGTCCCAGTAATGAGGACGCGGGTCGAACGTCGCTTCGGGAATGAGCGAGATGGGGACGCGATAGTTGGGGTTCTTTTCGAGGAACTCGCGCATCTCGGGCGTCTCGGTCGACGAGCGGCGGATCGCGACGTAGCCCGTGTCGATGCTCCAGCGCGCCGCGTTCTCCGTGTCGGTCATGAACTTGAGGAACCGCCACGCCGCCTCGCGCACCTGGGGCGGATGCGGCCGGGCGAAGATCCCGATGTTCGTCCCCTGAAAGAGAATCCCTCCCCTGCGCCCCTCGGGATGGGGGACGGGGGCGGCGATCCACTGAAACTTGCCTCGGGCGTTGCGGTCGTTGAACGGGAAGGCCGCCGAGCTGTGGATGTACATCGCCACCTGGCCCGACCCGAACGGGATGGCGGGATAGCTGCTGTCGAAATAGGCCGTGCGATCGGTCGCGACCATCGCGTTGAGCAGCCGGAGCGCTTCGAGCGACCGGGGGTTGTTCGCTTGCGCGTGGAGCCAGTCGGGCGAGAGGAAGCGCGAATCGGCCCGAAACGCGAGGACGCTGAACGATTCGATCCGGGGCCGCATCAGGAATCCATAGACTTTCGGAGTCGATTTTCCCGGTTCTCGGACGGTGAGCGCGCACGAGACTTCGCGCAGCTCGTCCCACGTCTCGGGCGGGCGTTCGTAGCCCGCGGCGCGGAGCATGTCGAGATTCGCGTAGAGAACGTAGCAACTCTTGTTGAACGGAAAAGTGACCATCGTCCCGTTCCACGTGTTGTTGTCGCGAAACGGTTCCCAGACGTCTTCGATCTCCTCGCGGCTCATGCCGTACGGACCGTCGAAGTAGTTCTGAACGGGATCGAGGAGGTCGCGGGTCAGAAAACGCGAGGTCCACCCTTCGTACATCTGGGCCATGACGGGGTTCGAGCGGGCGATGACCGAAGCGATGAGTTTCTGGCTCAGTTGGTTGTAGTCGCCTTGATAGACGGGGACTACGTGGACATCGGGATTCTCGGCTTCGAAGTCGCGCGCCCAGGCGTTGAGAAGGGTCGAGTGTTCGGGTCCGCCCATCGCGTGCCAGAACTCGACGACGATCCGATCGTCCTTCTCCTTGTCGGCGGCGAGAACCGAGCCGGACGCGCAGAGTACGAGCGCGTACAGAAGAGCGGCGAGGGCGGGCATGGATTTGGGCATTGCTGCATCTCCAGAGCGCCTAGTATCCCCGAACCGCCCCCGCCCCGACAACCTTTTTCCCCGTTCGAGCCGGAGTGATCGACGGAGGAAGAAGGCCGCCTGCGAAAAGACTCGAACTCCGATTCCCGGAGCGTCGGACGGGCCGCGGCTAGGGAGAAGAAGGGAGGCGAGGCGGGTCGTTTTTCAGCGAGAGCGTTTGGACCAAGCCCAGGATAAACAACAGCATCGCGGCACCGCAGGAACGAACGGCCGAGAGCGTCGTCGTTTCCCATCCGAAGGGAGCGGGAACCGTGAGTGTGGAGAGAAGGAGAATCGCCACGCCGCTCACTCCCAACCGCGTCAGATAGAGAGCGGCGGATTCCCGGAAAAGCCGATCGCGCGGACGAAGAGAATACATCAGGAGCGGGACGAGGAGGAGATAGTAATGGAGCCAGACCAATCGGGCGGCAAGAAGGGCCGCCGCGCATCCCATTCCGACCGCGAGAACGTCCTCGCGGTACTCGCGCGGGCGGACGGTCTTGGCGGGCGTTTCGCGGCGCGTCGGACGGCGGGCGACGACGGCGACGATCCCGATCAGAACCAGGAGCGCCGCGAAAAGAGGCCGCGATATGTCCACTTGCGCGCGATCGAACACGATTCGAGCCACGCTGTAGTTGCCCTTGGACACGGGGTGGATGGACTCGACCACGTTGGGCAGGATCGTTGTCCAGTCCTTCCAGCATCGCAGCGATCCGAAGAACACGCTGGACGCGGCGACCGCGATGGCCGCTCCCGACGCGAGACCCAATATCGAGAAAAGCGTCTTGCGGAATCGTCGCTGGGTCGCGGCGTAGAGGAGATAGACGACGGCAACGGGCGCCAGATTCGGCTTGAAAAGGACGATGCACCCCAGAACGACGGCCGAGAGATAGTCGCGCCCGGGAAAGCGTCGCAGACAACGAAGAAGGAGAAAGAACGCGAGGAACCCGAGTTGAAGACGATTGACGTTGCCTACGATGAGTTCCGACACGTGAGGCAGAATCGCGCTGGAGAAGACCGCGGCCAGGGCGAAAAGCGCCGCGAGAGAGTATCGGAGCGAGTGGCCGATAAAGAAGACGCTCGCGATCAGGAGGAAGAGACAGAGGACCTGGTACCTCAGATAGTCTCTCTCGTAGTCGCCCGTCGCGATGGGGCGGAAAACCGTATAGAGAAACGGCGTCGCCACCGGATCGAGGCGCTGACGAGCGCCGGCGACGACTTGTTGTTTCTGTGTCGCGCCCGGCCGGCGGCTTCGCTCCAGGAATTCCTGTCCCAGACGAACACGCGATTCTTCCGAATACACGTTGATGCCCGACTGCGATGCCACGGCTTGCGGGACGACCCAGAAATCGTAGTAGTCGATCCCGGGACTCTGGACGAGGGTAAACCAGGCCTTCTGGAGACCCAGCACCAGAAGGAGCATGGCCAGGAGAGCGGCAGGACGGATTCGAGTCGGTCGGAGCATCCAGCGTCGGGTCCTTTCGGCGACGTTGAAACCTTCCCGGTCTCCACCGTCGGCGACTTGGGGACAGGGCTTCACCGGAGTCCGACGGTGACGCAATTCAATCACACGAGGAAGCGCGTGAGCAAGAGGAACCGCAGCGGGGACTGCGAGACGCTCCTCGAGACGCTCGAGAAGTCCGTGCGAATCGGCCGCGCGCAACGGTTCGCCACTACCGATCGTTTTCGAGGGATGCACGACGTGAATGGGGGTGAATCAGGCGGCGTCCTCCCAAAGTCGTTCGAATCGTCCCGAGGCGTAGCGGCTGCGCGGAGCAAGAATGACGTCGGCGCCGCGCACGCAACCCAATTGTGGATGGGAGATTGTCCTTGACGGTGATGGAGATGCCGGGTTTATAATGAATGCGGTTGGCCTGCAAGACCAGACTCGGTTGAGGTGCGTCCCTGCAGCGGGCGCAAGAGGGTGGCTTGCGTGCGGCATGAAGCGCCCAATCTCCCGTCTGGCGGCGGGGACGAGGCAACCCGTCTTCCCCTCGTTCGCGGCAACCGAACATGGTGGCTGTCTCCGGCGACGCTGGTCGGCCTCTGCGCGCCGATCGCCGACGACGAAGTCTTCGATCTGCCCCATTTTGTCTTCGGATCTCGCCAAACGCCGATCGACATCTTGTTGGTCGAGGACAATCCGGGCGGCGTGGACCTGACTCGCGACGCCCTCGAGGACGGCAAGATTCGAGACACGCTGCATACCGTCGATAACGGCGAGAAGACCATGCGGTTCCTTCGGCGCGAGACCCGCTGCTCCGAGGCGCCGGGCCCCGATCTCGTTCTTCTGGACCTGAACCTGCCCAGGAGAGACGGACGCGAGGCGCTCGCCGAAATCGAGACCGACCCCGATCCGAGAAGCATTCTCGTCGTCATCGTGACCGCTTCGAGCGCCGAGGCGGACGCGCTGAAGTCCTACAACCCGCACGCAAACTGCTACATTACGAGGCCGATCGATCTCCATCAGTTTCTGGGTATTGTGAAGTCGATCGAGCACTTCTGGCTTGCCATTGTGGTGTTGCCACCGAACGGAGGACGCCGTCGATGAAGCAAGATACCCGTGTCCTGTTGCTCGAAGACAACCCGGGCGACGCCGACCTGATCTGCGATATGCTTTCCAGAGACGGGGTGGGTGGGTTCGAAATCCGGCGCGCGGAACGACTGGCGGACGCGATAGCCTGTTTGAAGAATTGGTACCAGGTGGATCTCGCGATCGTGGATCTCGGGCTGCCCGACAGCGCCGGACTCGACACCCTCCAATCCATCCGTCGGGCTGCGCCGGACATTCCCGTCGTCGTCCTCACCGGCAACGACGACGAGGCGACGGGCATAGCCGCGGTGCAACAAGGGGCGGAAGATTATTTGGTGAAAGGTCTGATCCCCGCGCAGTTGCTTCCCCGCGTTCTGCGCCACGCCGTGCAGCGCCACCTCACGAAAGACCGTCTGCGCGAGTCGGAGGAGAAGTACCGTGGAATGGTGGACAATATCGGCATGGGCGTCGTTCTGATCAGCCCGAGGATGGAAATCCTCGAGATGAACCGCCGGATGCGGCAGTGGTTTCCCGACGTGAGCCTCGGATCGCGGCCCATCTGTTATCGGACCCTTCGGGTCCCGCCGCTCGACCGCCCCTGCGACGACTGTCCAGCCGTCAGCACCCTGAAATACGGCGTGGTCCACGAGACGACCGCGCAAATAGCCCAGGGCGAGAAAACGGTGATCCACCGGATCGTCTCCTCGCCCGTTCGCGACGCTCAAGACCGAATCGTTGCGGCGATCGAAATGGTCGAGGACGTCACGGAACGCGTGTCTCTCGAACAACAGTTGCGCCGCGCTCAGAGAATGGAAGCGGTGGGTCAGCTGGCGGGCGGAGTAGCCCACGATTTCAACAACGTCTTGCAGGCGATCGTCGGCTTCGCCGAAATGGCCGGAGGGCTGTTGAAGGGCGGCGAGGAACCCGCGGGAGAATGCCTGGCGGAAATCCTCAAAGGAACGCGTCGAGCCGCGTTGCTCACGCGTCAACTCCTCACGTTCAGTCGTCGGCAGATCCTGACCCTCGAAAACCTCGATTTGAACGAGGTCGTCAGCGGCTTGATGAAAATGCTCAACCGAGTCATCGGCGAACACATTCGCATAGAGTTCCGTCCCGGTTCGGAATTGGGAACCGTTTGCGCCGACCGCGGCCAGATGGAGCAGGTCTTGCTGAACCTGTGCATCAACGCCCGCGACGCCATGTTCCAGGGCGGGCAAGTCACCATTCGAACCGAGAACGTCGCGATCGACGGCGAACATGTGAAGCCACATGCCTGGGCCCGCCCGGGACGATACGTCCAGCTCCGCGTGGCCGACACTGGATGCGGCATGGACGCCGAGACCCTCTCCAAGGTGTTCGATCCCTTCTTCACCACCAAGAGAGCCCGTGGGGGAACCGGCTTGGGCCTCGCAACCGTCCATAGCATCGTCTGCCAACACGAGGGAGTCGTCCGGTGTCTGAGCGAGCCGGGCAAAGGCGCCGTCGTCGAGATTCTTCTCCCGCTAGTAGAGCGACCGGCGATCCCAGCCGCCGAGAAGATCCCCGGACCCGTTCGGGGCGGAAACGAGACGGTCCTCGTCGCCGAGGACGACGAGACGGTCCGAAAAGTCATCCGTCGGATCCTGGAAGGCGCCGGCTACACGGTCGTGCTCGCGACGAATGGCAAAGAGGCAATTCGACTCTTCGGTGAACGCGGAGACGATCTGGATCTGGCCGTCCTGGATGTAGTGATGCCGGAACTGGGAGGCCGCGCCGTCCACGGAGCGTTATCCAAGAAGAACCCGGACTTCCCCTTTCTTTTCCTGAGCGGCTACAGCGCGAGCTCTTTTCACGCGGCTTTCATCCTCGAAGAAGGGATGGACCTGATCCAGAAGCCCTTCGTCCCCGACGACTTGCTGCGCAAGATCCGGGCTATCCTCGACGGTCGGGTGAAGTCGCCGCCCGGCCCCTCCTTCGGCTCGCACTGATCCCACGCATTCGCCCTCATCGGGACTTCGGGGAAAGGGGCGCGGCTGCCTGGCAGATGGCCGCGAGATACGCTCGAGAAGTCCGTGCGACTCGGCCGCGCGCAACAGTTCGCCACTACCGATCGTTTTCGAGGGTTCCAAGGTTTTTGCTTGACATAGCTCGGGACAAGGTGAGAGATTGCGCATGACATACGAGGCGAAGGGAGATTCTCCTTTCGCCGGCGCACCAGGACCTGCTTGAGTCGTTGCAGTCGCGTTGTGGGTGTTCGGCGGAGAAGGCCGAACGCGAAGCTCCTTTTCCCGATCGAGCGGTTTCTCATGGTCCAGGCTCACTCGAGACCGGTTCTCGCCGAACCGGGTCTCCTTCAGATTGTCTGTCTTTTCGACCCGTTGGACACCCCCTTCGCGGTGGTGGATGCGTCGGGTCACCTTCTCTACGGCAATCCTTCGTTCGGTTCCCTGATGTCGCGCGTCGGACGCGGCGATTCGCTGCTCTTGTTGCGCGACGTCATTCATCCGTCCGGAAGAATGAGGTCGCCGTTCCTCGAGTCGGGCGCTCTCGATTCCGAAGCGCTTCCCTATTGCGGACATTGCCGGTTGGAATCGCCCTATGGCAGCGGGGCGTCGATGAGCGCGATGGTGCGTCTCGAGCTTTTTCAGTCGGCTCCGGGCGCACCCTGGGTCGCCTTGTGCACTCTGGCCTCGGTCGGCAGCGATTCGCCCGAGACGGACTCGGCGGTGGCGCTTCGGCGGATTCGTCAGTGGTTGGGAACGATCGCCGAGGCGTCCGAGACGCCCGACGTCGCCTTCCTCGCGTGTCAGGCGGTCAAGGAGTTGACCGGTGCGGGCGCCGTGGTTTTCTACCAAGCCGAACGAGGCGCATGGATCAGGATGCGCGAAGCCGGGATCCCAACGGGGTCCGAGGCGCCGCCCGAACGCGTCGGCGGGGACGAACCGTGGGTTCGCGAGATGGCGCGGCTCGATTCGGCCGCCGACTTCGCCTCGTTCTGGCAGTACCTGGAGGCGAAATCCCTCGCCTCGCCGCCACCGTGGATCGCGGCGGACGCCGAAGGGGTTCTCATTCCGTGCAAGAGAGCGGGTCGAGTCCTGGGGTTCATGTGCGCGTGGCGCGAGACGCAGTGGCTCGAACCCGAGGGTCTTCGAGACCAGATGGAACTGGTCGCCATTCAGACCGCGTCGGCGCTCGAGCGCATTCACCTCACAAGAAATCGCTAGTTATTCAGATCGCATCCCGCCAGACAGGCGAGGCGGTAGGCCAGATCGAGGTCGTGGAGAATCCGGTCCTGCTCCTGGCCGAAAGCCAGCTCGCCCTCGGCCACTTTGGCGTGAAGTCCTTTGAGGTTCTCGGCCACCATCAGAAGGCGCTCGACGGTCAGCAGCGCATCGCCCCGGACCAGAATGTGCGCCAGGTCGGCCAGGAACAACGAGAACTCGTCCTCGGGGGGAAGGTCCTCTCGGAGCCCGTCGAACAACGCGCAGATGCTCTCGATCGGATCGGACTCGACCGCGAAAGCCGGAGTGTCGAATTCCAGGCGATCCGACGGACTCCAGTCGTGCCGGTCCCAGTCGTCGAATCGGGTGATGAAGCCGGGAATCGACTGTTTGCTCATCGCGTCGAGAAACTCGCGTCCGCCTTCGGCCTTGCGCGGGAGCATCGGTATCAAGAGGGAATTGCCGGGCAAGGTCGCGAGATCGGCGCCGAGCTGCGACTCGAACTCCTCGATGTTCGGCGAGTAACCGTCGAGCACGAGGGCTTCGACTAGGGCGCGCTCGATCCAGGTCTTCCAGTGAATGAGCGGCGTCACGCCGACGGCATCGAGTCCCGCGTCGCACGTTAGAAGTCCCAGAATCCGCATGGTGCGCCGCGCCTTGAGGGCGCGAAGACGGAGATAGGCCAGCGCGCCGTCCATCTGCCGGGTCTGCCATTCCCTCCACCGCTCGACCAGGGGCTGCTCCCTGGAGAAATCCATTCCCGCCGGATCGAATCCCATGTCGCGCAACGTGGTTGCGCGACAGGCCTTGCAGTAACACCACGGCACGCGCTCGGGTTCGGCCGTTCGGGAATAGAAGGGATAGTGGCGCAGATCGATGAGCAGTCCGTGAAACGGATAGTCCTCGGCCAACACGTAGAGCGTATCGCAGACAAACCGTCGATAGTCGGCGTTGACGGGACAGTAGTAGGTATACGGGGAGACGGGAGACCGCTTGCGCTGACGCCGTTTGGGATGGGGAACCGCGGCCCATTGGGGATACCGTTTCAGAATGGGAGGCCGACCCCATTGGCGGCCCGGACCCGCCAAATAGGGGGTCAAGGCGACGAGAAGATCGAGCCCGCGACGCGAGGCAATGCCGAATGCAACGTCGAACGGATCCCATTTCCGAAAGCGGGGATGCTGGCGCGCCAGCCCATACTCCGCCCAGACCGGCGAGGGGAAGACGGGGTATCCCTCGAAGAAGCCGTGGAGAACGACCGAGTTCCAACCCTGATCGGCCAGCGTGTTAAGCGCGCGTTCGAGCTTGGGGCGGTCGAAGACTCTCGACACCTCCAACAATGCGGCGCGCGTCTGAGGCAGACGCCGTTCCTGAAGCGCCATCGCGCCGCCGGATTCGAGGGATTCCGTTTTGTCGGTCGTCATCGCTCTTTGTCGATCGTCATCGCCTGGCGTTCCATCGCGCGATCCGGAAGATGTTGGCGCTTCGCTAGTCGCGGAGTCGCCGAGCCCTCTCGGGCGGCTCCGATTCCTCTCCGATCGATTGTAAACGAACACGAGTCGATGTCAAAAGTGTTTTGGCAGTCGTTTTTCGTTTGGGTGTGTCTCGGGAACCGGACATTCCGCCTCGCAGGCCGCTCTCCTTTTCCTGACAGAACGCTCCCCCCGACCCGGATAGAGGTCGGGGGGAGCGAAATCGCAATGAGGCGGTTCCTCATGGGTCGCCCGATCGGCGACTACTCGTACAGAAGCCAACCTTCTTCTTGCACCGTCGTCGCAGGCGAACCGGGCGCGGCGGACCGGGTGTCCGACCAAGCGGTCGCGTTCTGCAGCGTGGACTTGTCGCGCGCTCGAGCCCGGTAGGTGTAGGTTTGCCCCTCGATCAACCCCGCGTCCTCATAGTGCGGATCGTCCTGCCATCCGCTGTCGTGGCCGCCCCCGCTCACGCATTCGAAGCAGTATTCGACTCCACTCACGTCCGAGGCCGTCGATGCCGTCATCGATATGCTGCTCGTGGAAGCACGGCGCGGCGCGCTCGCCCACGTCATCGGGTCGGGAGTCGGAGGCGCGCCGTCGAGAGTCGTCGCCGAGGCCGCGGTCGACCAATCGGTCGTGTTCTGAGCAGCCGACTTGTCGCGCGCCCGCACTCGATAGGTGTAGGTTGTCATGTCGTCGAGACCCGTGTCCACATAGGTGGGGCTGTCTTGCCACCCGCTATCGTGTCCGGCGCCCGCGGCGCACTCGAAGAAGTACTCGACGCCGCTCGGGTCCGTGGCCGTCGTCGCCGTCATCGTGATGGACGTGGCGCCAGCCGCCGTTGGCGCGATTGCCCACGTCATCGGGTCGGGCGTCGGAGCGGTCGCGTCGAGAGTCGTCGTCGAGACCGCGTCGGACCAGGCCGTCACGTTTTGATAGGTCGATTTATCGCGCGCGCGAACGCGATAGGTGTAGGACGTCGAATCGTCCAGACCGTCGTCGACGTAGGTCGGGCTGTCTTGCCACCCGCTATCGTGTCCGGCGCCCGCGGCGCACTCGAAGAAGTACTCGACGCCGCTCGGGTCCGAGGCCGTCGTCGCCGTCATCGTGATGGACGTGGGACTGCCGCCCACGGGCGGTATCGACCACGTCATCGGGTCGGGTGTCGGAGGGTCGAAGTCCAGCTCAAAGACATAGGCCGAGCCGGAGTCGGCGCCGTGGTCGTCATCCCAGCTCGCCGTCACGACGGCCACGTTGGAGTCGATTGCGACAGAGGCCCCGAAGTAGTCCTCCTCGGCGCTGTCCGGAGCAACCAGATTGGTCACCTGCCCCCAGTTGTCGGCCCCGCCCTCGTTGCGCCGATAGATGTAAGCTGCGCCCGTGTTCGTCGTGCCGTCGTCGTCGTGCCACATACTGCCCGCAATGACCGTATCGCCGCAAATCGCCACTGAACGGCCGAACAGGTCACCCGCCGCAATGTCCAAGGCGGTGAGTTTGGCGACTTCGCCCCAGTTGTTGGCGCCGCCTTGGTTGCGCGAGAAAATGTAGACCGATCCGGAATCCGTACCGTTCGAGTCGTCGCGATAGGCCGATACAATGGCCGTGTCGCCGTCGAGCGCGACGTAGCTGCCAAACCAGGCGTCCGCCGCGCGGTCGGAAGCGACAATCTTCTTCACCTGGCCCCAGTTGTCGGCCCCGCCCTGGTTGCGCTGGAAGATGTAGGCCGAACCAGCCATCGAGTCGTCGCCGCGGGCTCCGATCATGATTGTGTCGCCGTCGATCGAGACGCCGTGGCCGAAGTAATCCGTTGTTGCCGCGTCGGAGGCGACCAGTTTCCGAACCTGGCCCCAGTTGTTGGCTCCCCCTTGGTTGCGATAGAAGACGTAGGCCGAACCGGCGTTGTTCAGGCTGGAGGGATCGTCGAGGCAGGCCCCCACCACGGCGATGTCGCCACAGACGGCTGTCGAGAATCCAAAGTAATCCCCACTCGAGCCGTCCGAAGCGGTGATCTTCTTGACTTCGCCCCAGTTGTCGGCGCCCCCTTGGTTACGTTGGAAGATGTAGGCCGACCCTGAGCCATTGCCATTGTCGTCGTCGAGAAAAGCTCCCACCAGAACCGTGTCGCCGTCGATCGACACGGCGTCATAGCTGAATTGGTCTCCCGCCGCCCCGTCCGAGGCGACGATCTTGATCTCGTCGAGGAGCAGCGGACTGATCTTCGCCGGACCGCCGTCATCCGCCACGACCGTTTGCGCAAACGCGGTCGGGAAGACCGCGGTTGCCAAGAAGACAAGCAACGCGGAAAACACTGTCCACCGCCGGCGCGAACGAACAACCACACTCCGAGATAAGATGAGTAATTCGTGCGGATTCATGATCGACTTCCTTTCGACTCGAGGAGGTACTGGGTTTCGCAACGTCGGAACGGGAGAGGTGCGTGGCGCACGGAATTCCCCTGCCACACAGGGAGGGCTTGGCGTGAGACACAAGGAGCCGCCAATAGTCGGTCCTCCCCATCCATGCCCCCCTCATTCACAGAAATCGCGAAACGGATCTCGACCTATACTAGTCGATCCTGAATAACGCCCCATCACGCCGCGAGCAGCGTAGTGACGGTTGACGCATGGCGTCTGGACCCCAATTCTCTCATCG
>JAFGFN010000021.1 GCA_016931035.1 Candidatus Sumerlaeota bacterium | reverse complement strand
GATGAGAGAATTGGGGTCCAGACGCCATGCGTCAACCGTCACTACGCTGCTCGCGGCGTGATGGGGCGTTATTCAGGATCGACTAATTACTTGAATGCGACCACGGACGACGCGCCCGGAACCCCCAGGAGACCGACCTATGGCGGGTCGGACATCGACGTGTATCGCTACGCGATGAGAACCGCTCCGGAACGGTGGCTCCACTTCTATTGGGACGCGTACGGCCAACCCGCGACCCCGGCGCAAGCGGCCAACGGCTGGCTCGACCAGACCGGGTCGATCTACGTCACCTCGATCGCCCTGAACGGCAACCTGCCCAATCCGTGAGAATCGGCGGCGAGATCCAAAGGCTAAGCGCAACGGTCTTCGGCGGGACTCGTTGATTGAGAAAACGTGGAAGATTCGTAGAGGAGGACAAAAAGAAGCGGCGCCTCCATCAAGTCCGGGGTTCGTTGCGATCTCACACCCAACTTCAGGCCCCCTGAAGAACGTTGTTTTACGGGAAGACCGCACGCGCCCCGGACTTGGTAGAGGCGCCGCTTGCCACATGAGGCTCTGTCAAATAGTTCGGTCGTTGCCTTTCCGGGCGAGAGTGGGGCGTGAGAAGGGCTCCCCGAGCCGCGCTCCCTCCCTTAGATTGCGATATTATCCTGATCGTTGGCGGAGCCCTCATTCTTGAGCCCATTTTTCAGGAACGTGTCGCTTTTCCCGTTGGCATAGAGCCTGGCGACCGGATCGCCGCCCGGGCCGACCGTCACGACGGAAGCATCCTCCGCCGCGTCGCCCATCTCGCCGGCCTCGCAGGCGCCCACCAAGGTGCGTACCAGGTCGGGATCGAACTGGGTGCCCGAATGGGCGGCCAGCTCGGCCAACGCGTCGGGAATCGACATGGCTTGGCGGTAGGAGCGCGTCGAGGTCATGGCGTCGAAGGCGTCGGCCAAAGAGACGATGCGGGACAGGAGCGGTATTTCCTTGCCTCGAAGACCGTCCGGGTATCCCTTGCCGTCTAGCCGTTCGTGGTGGTGACGGATGATGTCGCGTTCCACGTCGATGAGTCCCAGGGGCTCGACGATCATATCGCCCACGATTGGATGGCGTTTGACTATGTCGTACTCTTTTCGCGTCAGGAAGCTCGGTTTCAACAAGATGCTGTCCTGGATGCCGATCTTCCCGATATCGTGCAGAATCCCGGCAAACGCGATGCTCTCGCACTCCTCTTCGGTGCACTGCGCGCGCCGGGCGATCACGAGCGACGTTTCGGTCACCCGCTGGCTGTGATAGCGGGTATAGGGGTCTTTGGCCTCGATCGTCGACACCAGGACTTTCAACGTATCGAGCAGGTTGGCGTAGAGACCTTCGTAGAGAACGTTGTTCTCGATCTTCACGCCGGCCTTCTCGGCCAGCGCCACGGCCAGGTGCTCGTCCTCTTCCGTGAAATCCGAAAGATCCTTCCGGTCGGTCAGGTTGAGAACGCCGAACAGCTCGCCCGCGATGAAGACGGGAACCGAGATCCAGGAATGACTCAGATAGCCGCGCGAGTCGTCGTTCCGCCCGGGCGCGTAGTCGCGCGAGGTCACGCGCATCGGACGCCCCGCGAGCGCCACTTGGCCCGCGACCCCCTCTCCGATCGGAATCACCGTGGTGCGTTCCACGTCGGGAGAAACGCCGCGGGCGGCGCGGAAAACCAGCCGCTTGTGGGTGCGATCGAGCGAAAGGAGCGACACGCGCCGCGCATCGGTGAGTTCGGCGGCGAGGCCGACGACGTACTGGAACACGAGCCGGTTGTCGACCTCGGAGTGAAAGGACTCGCTGACGCGATAGAGCTTGGTCAGTTGGCGGACCTTCTGGCTGAGTTGCCGGTTGAGTTTCTCGATGACGGCGGCGTTGTTGAGTTCCGCCATCAGGCGCTGGTTTTCGACCAAAAGCCGTTGTTCTTGGAGGGTCTTCTGAACGACGTGGTGGATGTGATCGATGCGGAACGGCTTGGTGATGAAATCCGTGGCGCCGGCCTTCATGGCGTCGATGGCTTTGTTGAGCGCCGGATAGCCGCTGACGACGACGACGGGAAGGGTAGGCTGGCGGGATTTGATGCTCGAGATCAGGTCCAGGCCGCTGAGACCCGGCATCTGCAGGTCCGACAGGACCATGTCGAAGGAGTTCTTGCGAAGAAGGTCGAGCGCCTCGCTTCCGTCCCCGGCCGTCGCGACCTTGTGACCCTGTTGAGTCAGGATCTCGGACAACAAATCGCGAACGACGGCCTCATCCTCGACAACAAGGATCCGACCCTGTATCTGCAGCGGCAGGGAGGAAAGAGCCATCGTCCTCGCCTCAGATCCGAGTCTTCAACCGTTGGCGCGCCGCCTCGAATTCCTTGGCGCTCAGACGCCCTTCCGAAAACATTTCTTGAAGATTGCGAATCTCGCGATCGTAGCGCTCGGCGGGCGTTTCGAGCCCCTTTTCGTACGACGACAAACCGGCGCGAGCCGGGGCGTCGCCGTTACCGGCGCGGGCCGCCCGCGGCTGAATTTCCTGGCGACGACCGAGTTCGTCGCGCAATCGTTCTGCTTCTTGCTTGAGGGCCGACAATTCGCCCTCCGCCTGTTCGGCCCGCTCTTTGAACTGAGCGTGTTCCCGCCGCAGGGTCCGATTCTCGCGGGCCAGATGAACGCGGATCGCGGCGTTTTGCAGCAGAAGCCGGAACTCCTCGACGCGGAACGGCTTGGTGATATAGTCGTAGACCCCCATGTCCATCGCGCGCAGAGTCGTCTCGAGCGAGGCGTAGCCCGTGATGATAACGACCAGAATATCGGCGTTGGTCTGCATGGCGTGTTCGAGCAGACGCAGCCCGTCGATCTTGGGCATATATAGATCGGTGATGAGAAGATCGATCGTCTCGTTGGACAATATCTCGTCCGCCTTCTCGCTGTCGCCTTCCGTCGTCAGCCGCAGAGCGGGATCGGACTGAAAGACCTCCTCGAGCAAGGCGAGAATCGTGGGATCGTCGTCCACGACAAGAACGCGCATGGGTTCCGCTTGACTAGACAAGAACCTGCACCCCCTGGAGTTGTTCGAAGGCTCGGCGACATCCTGCGGCGGGACAGTCGGCGCCGAAACGACGCTGGTCATATGTCTCTGGTCGACAGATCGAACAACCACCCGAGAATCTGTCGCCTCCGCGCCTGGCCGGGATTCGCCATTTGGTGGGCGATGTGACTGATCTGCAGGGCGCTCACCGCCTTGTTAGGAGACATGTTCGTCGCCACGCCCGCAACGGCGGGCCCGTCGATAAGGGAGAAATCGCCCGCCACGGCCCGGGCCACGATCCTCCGGCGGATTCGATTTAGACGACGCATGTTGCCTATCGCTCCTGCGCCCTGAATTGAGGGGCGAAATCACGTACTCTGAGGCGCATTCCTGCTCCTCAGTCTGTTCATCGGTATTCCCAAGGTGGAACTTTAGGAAGGCCCTCCGGCGTTTTTCCGAGCGCTCGTATTGCGCGCGGCAAACGCGCGACAGGCGGTTTTTCGTTGCCAAATCCCCGGTTTCTGGTCCATTGTTGAGGTGGCCGGGATAGGGTGGAATCTCTCGGGCGGGCCGTATCGCCCAGAGGGGCGCCTATATCGGTGTGTCCGGCCATACGCAAGGAGACGACTCATGTCCGCTGCGACGCCAAGGAAAAAGTCCAAGAAAGGGAGCAAGCCGGTCGAGAAACGGCTCTCCGATCGCAAGGCCTGTCGATTCCGAGTCACCTACACGATTCTCTCGCCCAGGCAAACGGCGCCGTTCACTCAAGGAACCGCCTTCACGCAGAACATTTCCGAGTCGGGAATCAACCTCTTGGTCGACCAGGAGATCCTGACTCCGACGCTCATACAGATCAACTTCAACATCCCCACACGTCCGTTCCACTTGTTGACTCTCGCCAAGGTCGTGCAATGCAAATGGAATGACGAGGCCGCGATGTACCAGGTCGGCCTGCGCTTTGTCGGCATCCTCTCGGGCGAGTTCAAACAGACCATCCTGCGGAACGTCGACGTCGAGTCCCCGGAAACGGCCGAAGCGGCCCAGTAGAGTCTCCGGAGCGTTTCATGGAAAACAAGCCGTTTGCGCTTTCGGCCAAGGTCGTCATCCTCGACGGGCACGGCAGGTGTCTCCTGTTGCGTCGTTCGCCGTCTTCGAAGGGCAATCCCGGGATGTGGGATCTGCCGGGAGGCAAGGTGGGAGACGGAGAGAAGTTCGACCAGGCGCTGCTGCGCGAGGTGGGCGAGGAAACCGGCCTCGATATCTCGCTCGAACACGTCGTCGGCGCCTCGGAGTACGAGCTCGCCGCCCGCAAAGTCGCCTACATCGTCCTCGAAGCGACCCTGCGCGGCAACAACCAGACGGTTCGACTCAATCCCGAGCACGACGACTACGCCTGGGTCAAATGCTCCGAAATGTGCTCGATGAATCTCTGCCGCCAGTACCGTTCCATCGCTCTTCGCTACCGGTCCGTTTCCTAGCCCGGATTTCTCGCAACCCCTCGACTCAGAGGAATCGCTCCAAGACAAGATCGAAATCGCTATCGGGATCGGGATCGAAAAGGGGAAGAGAATCGATCCCGATAGCGATGAAGTCGTAGACTGGGGCGATGCTGCGAATTGCGTTCGCTCGAGCGTCTCGCGGGAATTCATGCCGGGTTACGATCAATACCCTGCAATAGGGATTCCTTTCGTTCCGATTGTCGTTCGAGAGAATCACAAAGAGGTCTTTCGAAACGCCAAGGTAGGATGAGAAGGCTGGTCTCCTTTCGAGGTGTGATAGGATCACCCTCAACGATCGTAACGATCAAAGACGG
>JAFGFN010000187.1 GCA_016931035.1 Candidatus Sumerlaeota bacterium | reverse complement strand
GGTGCAGATTGCCGGCCCCGTGGACATCATGGGCGACGTGGGACTCGACAAGAGCCTCCTCGCCGAGGGCAACATCGTCACCCGCAAATCCTTGGCCCGGTTCGTCAACATGATGTCGGTCTCGAACACAAGTGTACTGAGCTCGGACCGAACGGGCTGGGTCCGCACTGAGAGCAACGTGTGGTTCCGGTGCGCGATCCCCACAGTTCACGAGGGTGATCTGATCGAGGGTTTCGGCTTCTATGTTGGCGCAACGGGATTCACCCCGGGAAACGAACCGCGAGTGAGGATGTGGCTTAGGACGAACAGTCACGACACTCCCGGCAGCCAAGAGGAAAACGCGTACTACGTGACAGACGCTGGAAACAAGGACTATCACTCTGAACAGCTCGATGTTACCGTCGACTGGGAAGACAAATACGAGGACACCTTTCAGCTGGATCCTCCTCAATACAAGTTCTCGACGAATGAGATGGAACTCGTTTCGGTCAGCAGGAACCAGTCTTTCGTCTTCTTTGTCGAGATGAAACCGGGAAACGGCACGGTGTACGTGAAGGGCGTGCACCTCCGGCTGAAGTCCAAAGTATACTGACCCTTTCGGCAAAGCGGCATCTTCGCGACGTTTCATCCGAGTTGGGCGGAATCTCATCGCTTCCGCCCAACTCGTCATTTATCTCTTCGGAACCGGACCTTCGCGTATTGCGAGAACCGGTTGCACGCAGCCTGAAGGGAGAACAAGAGAAGCGTCCAGAAGGCAACCCGGAACTGAACGCCGGCCGCAAGCGAGTGGCGCCCAACTTCCATCGCGTCGCCGTGCCAAACGATCACAAAATGGAGATAGGCCAAAACAAGGGTGAGCAGCGCGACCCATGGGGCCGAGCGGCGAGGCCTCGCCGCGGCGAGTGCCACAAGCACAAACGTCCCTGCGGGGACCCATAGCGTCCAACGCCAAGCACGAAGCGCCAAGAAGCCGTCGAGCCCGCCATTCATGATGGGCTCGAAACCGTCGGGGGCATGGGTCTGGGGCATGAAAGCGAACAACCGATCGACATGGGCGGTTGCCTCGCAGAAGGACTGCAGAGGGTGGGTAAGAAGGAAGAGAACGTAAGCGCGCTTCCCGCGCGAATGCATCCACGCGCGGAATTCCTCGAGCCGGGGGTCTCTGTAAAACGATCGGTCGTCGCTGCCTCCCCATTTTCCCCTACGTTCCATGAGGGCGGGAGTCACGGGCATTCCACGACGTTCGAACCACGCCGTCCGGTGCGGGTCCGTCAAGATCCGTTGGGCGAAAACGTTCAGAAAAGGATACTCCCAACGCCTGCCTTTGTTCGACGTGTACTGGCTCAAAAGGAAAAAGACCGGGAACACCGCGCAGAAAACCAAGTAGCGCCGAAATCGACGTTTGAAGCCGGCAAGCGGGAGGATGCCGAGTGCCAGGATGAGAAGAAGCCAGGCAAAGGTCTCGCGTGTAAACATCAGAAGAACGCCTATCGAAAGAAGAAAGGCGGCGCGAGGCCAACTCCATCGAGACGCGATCCAGAACCACCCGGCGATGAAAAGGGCTTGGAGCGACAAGGCGGGGGACTCGCTGAAAACACTCCAGTCCCACATGATAACGTGACGTTCGAGCCCCAAAACCAGAATGAGGGCGAATGCCGCCGGCCGAAACCACGGCCCGGGGAAACCCACCGCGATCGTCGCGGCCAAAACGATCCAGGCGATCATCGACATACTTGTTTGCGCGACACCGATTTTCTCGGCATCGCTTCCCAGCGCCTTATAGAACAGAGGAACGCCCAACGGACGCGCGCGTCCCCAAAAGGCCTGTTTGAACACGGGTTTCGAAGCCAAGTTGAGATAGATGGCGGAGTCCCCGTGAAACTTGATCGCGCCGAGACGGGAAGAATTGTCGATCCGAAGCCCAACGTATACAATCGCGATGAGAAGACAAACCAGGACAACAAGATATCCCGAGAGATTCACGCGCCCGTTTCCAGATCGACTGAAACAGGACCACGATTCCGCCAGCGAACGGCCAGAGAGCCCGCTTGGTTCCACGTGACCGATTTCGGTTTGAGGGTCGGGAGCGGGACTTGTCCGATTCATCCTTCCTCCTTCTGAAAACAACACCCAAAGACTATCGACTTCCCTTCCTCGAATATCAAGATCAAACCCGGTCGCGAGAAGTTCGATTGGCATTGTCAGAACGGGAAGGAGGGGCTATCCTTCCGAAGGGAATTCGCCTTTCCCTCGATGGTTGCGAGCGTCGACCTCAGCGGAAAACCTGTCATGAAAGCGATCTATCCGATCATCGCCTTGCTCTCTCTTCCGTTCTTCCTTTACGGGATGGAGATCCAGCGGCAGTACGTCAACGTGGACATGAAGCGGGTGGATCAGCACGCTTACATGTACAACGCGCGCAAGATCGCGCATACGGACTTCCAGTATATGGGCGACAGGAACCGGATGCCCTTGTTTACGTCGCTCATGGCCCTCTTCTACGAGAAGAACATGCCGCTACAGGACTTTTTCGAAATCGGCAAACGCGTCGGCGAAGTCATTGCAATCGTCGTTCTCGCGACGTTCTTTTGCGTCTTGAGGGTGTACGCGAAGACGCCGGACGCCCTGGCGGCGACGCTGGTCGCGGCGTTCACCGTATTCGCGTACAAGGCGCCCTACTTCCAAGCGGAAGTCCTGTTTTATGGTCTTTCGTTCGCCTTCTTCGTCCTGATCCTGCGGCTGATCGCCCGTCCGCGCCTATGGATCGCCGCCGCGGCGGGAGCGTTGGGCGGAATCACCTATCTGACGAAGGCGTCGGCCCCGCCGACCATCCTCCTGTGCCTGATGTGCCTCGCCATCCACGGAATCGTCGAACTCCGCCGGCGTTTCCGTCCACATGCGGACGGCGACGCGACGGATGGGCCGTCGTGGAGATCGATGGCCGCGCCTTGGTATTGCGGGCTAGCCCTCGTCCTGTGTTTCTTGATCGTCGTCTCCCCCTATATCCGCCAGAACAAGAAGATCTTCGGCCACTATTTCTACAACGTCAATACGACGTTCTACATGTGGTACGACTCTTGGGCTGAAGCGAAGAAGGGCACGTATGCGCACGGCGACAAGGTGGGCTGGCCCGACATGCCGGAGGATCAGATCCCGAGTATGCGCAAGTATCTTCGCGAACATACGACGGGGCAAATCCTCGAGCGATTCCGTCACGGAGCGCGGATCACTTGGAAACGAGCCTGGCACGCGTACGGCTATGTGCCGTTCGTCAGCTTCTACGTCGCGTGCCTCGCGGCAATCGTTCTGTGCAACATCGCGGGATTCCTTCGCCTGATGGCGGTGCGCAAGAACATGATTCTATCGTTTTTCCTCGTCTCCTACTTCGTCGGCTATCTCCTCCTCTACGCATGGTACACGTACATCGGCCCCCCCGACCGTTTTGTCCTGGCGCTCTTTCTCCCCGCCCTGTTCGTTTTCGTTCGGCTTCTCGCCCTCGCTCAAAAGAACGACTGGCCGTTGTTCCGCATCGCCGACAAGCGCGTCCCCGCCTCCTGGGTCAGCCCGGCCGTTCTGATTATGCTCCTGGCCTATGTCGCCTTCGTGTTTCCGCACCGGGTTTCGACAATGTTCGGCGGAATGTGAACGGTCCCGGCGGCGCGCGGAAGGTTGCATCGTGGATTGCTGAGCTCCAAATGAGAGTCCTCTATTCAACAATCGCCCTGCTGGGTTTCCTCCTGCTTCTCTTCGGCATGGAGCGCCAAAGGCGCCTGGTCAACGTCGACATGAGACGGATGGACCAATCCGCATACATGAGGAATGCCAGACGAATGGCGCAGTCGCATTTTCGGGACCTGGGCGACAGGAATCGGACGCCGCTTCACCCTGTCATGATGGCCGTGTTCTATAGAGAGGACATGTCCAACGACGATCTTTTCGATCTGGGAAAACGCTTGGGCGAGGTCGTCGCGGTCGTCGCGCTCCTGGGGTTCTTTGCCGTCCTGAAGAGGTAC
Organism: Candidatus Sumerlaeota bacterium; assembly: GCA_016931035.1. GTDB lineage: Bacteria > Sumerlaeota > Sumerlaeia > UBA8349 > UBA8349 > JAFGFN01. The sequence continues at coordinate 2,636 of JAFGFN010000187.1, read as the reverse complement.
TCCCGATTGCCGGACGCGCTCGCGGCGACCCTGGTCGCCGCGCTCACCGTTTTCGCCTACAAAGCGCCCTACGTGCGGGCGGATGTCCTGTTCTACGGTCTCTTTTTCCTCCTCTTCGCATCGATGGTCGAGACGATCGCCCGTCCGCGCCTGGGGATCGCCGCGGCCGCCGGCCTGAGCGCGGGACTCGCCTATCTCGCCAAGGGCTCGGTCCCGCCCGCGGTCGGGCTGGGTTTCGCGTTCCTCTCGGCAATGTTCATTCGTAACCTCTATGCTCGCCTTCGCGGACCGCATGACCCGGATTCTCCCGCGAGATTGTCCTGGCGTTCGACGGTTGCTCCCCTGTATTGCGGCCTGGTCTTCGTCTTCGTCTTCCTGTTGACGGTTTTTCCCTACATCCGAGACACCAAAGCGATCTATGGCCGGTACTTCTACAACGTCAGTTCGACCTTCTACATGTGGTACGACTCGTGGGAGGAGGCGGAACGCGGCACGAAGGCCCACGGCGACCGGCGCGGCTGGCCCGACACGCCTGAAGATCAGATCCCGAGCATGCGAAAGTACCTTCGCGAGCACTCGACCCGCCAAATCGTCAGCCGGGTGGCGCGGGGAACGAGGATGACCTGGAGGCGAACGTGGCATTCCTACGGCTACATGCCGTTCGTCAGCTTCTATCTGATTTGCGCGTTGGCGATCGCTCTGCAAAGCCCGAGAGGATTTTACCGGTGGGTGTCCCGCCCTAGAAACCGGATGCTTGCATTGTTCGCGAGCGCTTTCTTCGGGGGGTATTCCCTCGCGTACGTCTGGTATACGCCAATCGGCGGGGGCACTCGCTTCATCCTCTCCCTTTTGCTTCCCGCCTTGTTCGTCTTCGTTCGATTCCTGGCCCACGCGCAGAAGGAGAACTGGCCGCTCCTGCGGCTTCCCGGGAGGCGCATCCCCGCCTCCTGGGTCAGCCCGGCCGTCCTCATCGCTCTCCTGATCTATGCCGCTTTCATCTTTCCAACGCGGGTCTCGACGATGTTTGGCGGGAAGTGAGACTTCCCCGGGCGCGGTTCGGATCGCGGTCGTTTGAGTCGTGCTGCGAATGGGAATTCCGAGCGGAAAGAGAGGGTCGGTTCACTCGGTCACGGCCACGAGTTCTTGGGAGCTCGCGACTTGTTCGATCTCGGCCGAGATCGCTTCGATTTCTTCGCGGATGTGGCGGTTGACGTCCTGATCGACCGATTCGACGGCCACGCGGACGGCGTTCATGACGGCCTTGGCGTTCGACGAGCCGTGGGCGATGATGCACACTCCGTTGAGCCCCAGGAGCGGGGCGCCGCCGTATTCGGAATGATCGACTTTCTTGTGGAACTTGCGCATCCCCGGAAGGAGCGTCAGCGCGCCCGCCATGGTCAGGACGTTCTTCTTCATCGCGCCCTTGACGCCCATCAGGATCATCTTGGCCACCGACTCGCAGACCTTGAGCACGACGTTTCCGACGAAACCGTCGCACACCAGGACGTCCACCTTGCCCTTGAACAGGTGCCTGCCTTCGACGTTGCCGATGAAATTGAGGTGCGACTGCTTGAGAAGCGCGTAGGTCGCCAGCGTCAGAGCGTTGCCTTTGCTCGGCTCTTCGCCCACGCTCAGGATGCCTACCCGCGGGTTCTTGCGACCGAGAACGGTGCGGGCGTAGACCGATCCCATGATGGCGAAATCCACCAGGTGGCGCGGCTTGCAGTCCACGTTCGCGCCGACGTCGAGGATCAGGCACGGTTTCTTGGACGTGGGCATCAGCGTGGCGATGGCCTCGCGCCGAATCCCTTCGAGCCGTCGCAGCCCGAGCAGGGCGTGGGCCTTGGTCGCGCCGGTCGCCCCGGCCGAGACCATGGCGTCGGCCCGGCCCTCGGCCACCAGGCGGGTGGCCACCGCGATCGACGAGTCGCTCAGCTTGAGCGAGGCGCGCGGATTGGCGTCCATCCGCACGGTTTGGGAACAGGGAACGATTTCGATCTTGTCGCCCGCGTAGCGGTAAAAACGAAGCAGGCGCCCGAGACTGTGGCGCCTGCCTACGAGAAGAATCTTGCAGTCGAATCGCTTGGCCGCCATCACCGCGCCCTCGACCAAGGGCGTCGGCCCGACATCGCTCCCCATGGCGTCCAGTGCGATTCGCATCGGTCGAGACCTTAGGACGTGACTTTCGTCACGTAAGCCCGGTCGTTGTAATACCCGCAGCTGGGGCAAATGCGGTGGGGCATCTTGACCGCGTGGCAACGCGGGCACGTAGAAAACCGCTTTTCGGCCAATTTCTTATGGGTACGCCCTCGTTTGCGACGCGACGTACCGTGGCGTCTGCGTGGAACAGGCATAGGGGTTGGGTCCTTTCGCCGGAACGGAACTGGCGGCGCGATCAGACCCTTTCGGACCGACGACGCGCCCGCGAGGCTTCGGTCGCCTCTTTCGAGGGTCCCCGAGAGTGTCTTCCCAGGTTCCCGAAGCGAGGAATCATCGGAAATCGACCCCGTATTGTCAAGCCTTTTTGCCCCGGCTTTTTGGCGTTTCCGGCCACTCTTGTCCAAAACAGAAAGGCGCGATCTTCGTCTCGATATTGAAAACAAAGGACAAAAATGTCGTGAGCAAATGGGGTCACC
>JAFGFN010000186.1 GCA_016931035.1 Candidatus Sumerlaeota bacterium | reverse complement strand
GGCTTGAACCTACGTCTAAAGATCGCGTGGCCGAGATACACAGTCGCATACATATCTGGTGCCCCGAGCACGTATAGCAGGCTGATCACAACAATGCCTCTGGCGAAATCTCTCTAAAGCTCCCGTTGACACACGGCCTCATAGCAGGCTTACGATACCTTCCTCTCCCGCCGATCTCATTCTCCGTCTTCGATTCGTTCGCCGCTTCCCTCCCTCACTTGCCTTCTCTCATTTTCGCCTTCTCCCTTCCCGGCCTTCTCCCCGATGAACCCCATTACCTTTCCCTCTTCGTCACCGCTCTGCCGCGCGGGGCAGGTTTCGAGGGAGTCGTGATCGCGGTCGGGATGGGCCTCCTCGGTGTCGCGCAAAATACAGCGCGCCTCGCACTTCGTCATTCTGCGACAATCTCGGGAACGTGCATACGTCGCGGAAAACCTCCTTGTTACCGAGCCAATCTCGCAACATACGCCGTGTTGACCGAATCCGAGGCGCGGAACGTTCGGTTGCGCCCGGCGAGGCGCCGCGGGGGACGGATCGCGATTTCGGCGTGGGCGCGGGCGAGACTCCAAACGCTTCGTACATGGGGAGTCCGCCGGAACTCTGGCCCGATTCTCGTGGGGCGATCCGTTTTTTCTCCAGAAAGGATGAATGAAAATCGCGATTCCGGTTACTGAGCGGGGAGAGACGCATCATATGAGGTCGGAAGGAGAGCCACGCGGCACACGGGACCGGAAATCGACATTCGAGAGGAATTCGCTCTTGACGCGGTTTCCGGCCCTGTGCCATAAGACTTTGCAAGTCAACCGCTGTAATGCAGTTCGTTTTGCGGCCCGCGCTTCAAACGCCGAGCCGCCAAATCGGACCGAAGTCGAATTCGCAGGCCCATATTGTCGGCACGAAACGGCGACGCCGTGTCTGTAGCGCGGATTCGCGTCGAGCCTATCGAGAAAGGGGATCGGACACCATGTCTCCGAGCAAGCATTGGACCAAGAGATGGATAGTGTGCGTTGCGTTCGTTCTGACGGCGCTCAGCGCCGCGGTCGGCTTTGCGGGGTCGAGCGAGATCGACGGGGAGACGACGGCGACGCTCGACCTCTACGTCACCGACGAACTGACGACGCTGGGAATGCTGCGGTTCTATGGCAATGACACCATTCCGACGAAGACCCTCTACGCCGCCCTCCGGGGAGTGAGCGAAACCCGCACCGACGGAGCGGAAGACGGGACGTTGATTCTCTACGTGATGAAGGACGGCACACTCACCCAACTCGGCGAGTTCAACGGCAAAGACGGCAAACTGGTCGTCAACGGCGACCTGGACGTCCACGGGCAACTCAATCTCGACGACATGACCGGATTCGAGGCCGACGACCACCAGCACGCGCTCAACGATCTGTCGGATGTCGGCGCCGGCCCGGGCGGAAGCGCCCTCTTCCTGAAATGGAACGGAAGTACGTCGTGGGAGGCCGGCCAGCCCGCCGTGTCCGAGGTCTCGGGTCTCCAGACCGCGTTGGACGGCAAACTGGGGACGACGGCCAAGGCGGCCGATTCGGACAAACTCGACAACTACGATTCGTCGGCCTTTCCTCGCAAAGCCGAGAACGCGACGATCACCGGACAGTGGACCTTCCCGGCGACCGGCATCCAGATCGGCGCCGATACCGAGATTCAGCGCGATTCGGCGAACTCCGTGAAGATTCCCGATAGCGTGACCGTCGACTCCCTCCACGTGACGCCGGCCGCCGCGAGCACCAATGCCACGGAAACGTGGACGGCGCATGTCCCCTCCGAGACCGACACGGGGGCCGTTTACACAACCACGCTGGAAGAGAATGAGGATTTTCAGGAGGGCGAGGACTGGCAGAACCTCTCCAACGCGGGTGGATCGCCGGACACGAACGTTGCCAGCGTCTATTTGGATTGGACAGAATCCGTGGCCATCTACTTCCATAGTTTTAACTTCTCGTCGATTCCGTCCGGCTCGACGATCAACGGAATCGTGGTCACGGTCCGATGCAAGCAGAGTGCCCCGAACTCGGATGGAGGAGTCTGCGTGAGGCTCGTTGATGATGACGGCGATGAACTCGGGAGCAACATACAGGTTAGTGGGGAGGACATCACCACCACGCTCCAAGACTGGTCGTTCGGCAATTCCAGTTCGCTTTCGGTCTGGGGCAACCCGCCGCCGACGGTTACGCAGACGATGACGCAAGACTCGGATTTCGGCTGCTATATCTGGGCACAAACGGAGGACGGCGACACGAGGACCTACTACGTCGATTCGGTTTCGATGAGGATCTACTACACGGACCCCTATGGCGTAACGCACAACGCGGCGGCCGGGGTCAAGGCGTCGGACGGGAGCTTCCGGATCAGCAAATCTCTCTCGCTCGGCACCAACGACCTCTTGACGATCGCGACGGACGGCACTGTGTCGGTACCGGGCGATCTGTCAGTGACGGACGATCTGTCAGTCGGTGGTGATCAATCGGTCGCAGGCGAGTTGTCGGTCACAGGCGAGCTGAATATCAGCGGCGAGATCAATCTGGCGTGTCCCCTCGGGCCGGAGCTGTTGGATGATGGTGGGTTCGATGATGAAGACTACTATTGGAACGAGGGAGATGGAAGTTGGGATTTCGGAAGCCATGATGTGCTCTATGAGGGCTTCCAGACAACCGGTTACATAGAGGAGCAGTATCCGTTTGCCGTTGTTGTGGGGGCACTCTATAGAGTCTCGTACACAGTCGTAGCGAACACAGGCAGTGGGTATGACACTGCGTCGTGGTTTACCCTTGGTGGCACGACAGGCGCTGGGAGAACCAGCGCTGGGACGTATGTCGAGTACGTCATGGCGACGACGACCAACGAGTTCCGGCTTTATGCAGTGTCGGAGGACCAGCCTGAGTACTATGTGCGCCTCGACGATGTTTCCGTCAAGCGCGTCTACGGGTTCAACGGGGACCATGTGACATTCGACAACGATGTGTGGGCGAAGGAGATGAATGCGATAACGTTCAACGATTTAACTCCGGGACTGCCGAAGGCTAAACGGAATCGAGAGATGTCGGGGGCGACGCTCGATGCGGTGTGCAAGATCGACTGCGATACGTCGGGAACGCTGCGACACGAGACCCTGCCCGAGATTGCGCGGTCGGGGTCGCGCCGGAGCCTGGGCGGGATGATTACGGCGCTGACGGCCGCCGTGCAGGAACTCGCGGCGCGGAACGAGGAGCTGGCAGCGCGAAACGAGGAGCTGGAGGCGCGGGTCAAGGCGCTAGAGGAAAAGGCAGTAGATAGTAGGCAGTAGGCAGAAGACAGAAGGTAATGAACGAATGCAGCCTAAAGGCCGAAGTTCCGCGAAGGCTTGAACGTCAACCGCAAAGGAACCTTGCGAGCGATGAATCTGACACGCAAATCGGGCGTCGGCAGGATTCTGGCTTTTCTGGGCGTTCTCGCCTTCTTCATCGGAGCCGCCGCTCCGGCGACGGCGCAAGACACGGGACAGAGGTTCCGCGATTCGGGCGGGACGGCGGTCGGGGCGTTCTACGACAACGGCGATCTGGTTCTGCTCGGCGATCTCACGACGGGGTGTCTGACGATCGAGTGCGCACCCGGCATCGAGCGGTGGGTCCTTTCGGACGCTTATGGCACGACGCTCGCCCTGATGGAACTGGCCGACGACGCGCTGACGACGCTTTGTGGGAATCTGACGATCCGGGGAGAGTTTTCGCACACATCGACGACTCTCACGCCGCCCGAAGACGCGATATGGACCTTGCGCGACGACGAGGGCGCGGCCTACGCGACGATCGATTCCGACGGGAACTTGACGATCAAGGACCAGCTCCGCACGCATGTTCAAGCCGTCGAGTATTCTCCGCCCCTGGTCGAGGCGTCGGTGGACGTCTCTCCTCTGATTTACACTCAAACGGCGAACCTCGGCGGGACCGTCACTCCGAACTGGCCGACGACGTACACGGTGCTCTGGACGTTGGATTCCAAGCCGACCGGCGCGACCGTGGAGTTCGGCAGTCCGACGTCGCCGACGACGACGGTCGATTTCTCGATGGGAGGCGAGTACGTCCTGCGCCTGACGGCGGACGACGGCATCTCGACCGAGGGGACGGACACGGTCAACGTGAGCGTGACCAACGCGACGCCGTACTTCTTGGCCGATCCGTTCTATGCGGCGAACGCGCGCGTCGGACAGAGCCACAGCGATTCCATCGCCGGTTCGGCGGCGGATTCCGACCCAAGCGAGACACTCACGTACAGCAAGGACAGCGGCCCCGGTTGGCTGACCGTCGAGACAAGCGGAACCTTGTCGAGCGTCGCAGGACCCACCGAGGACGGTCTTGCGTCGTTTACGGTCCGCGTGACGGACGGGGGCGGCGAGTTTTCGACGGCGACGCTGCGGATCACGGTGCTTCCCGAGGGCGGGTGGTCGGTGGTCGACGCGACGCTCGCGCATTGGAAGATGGACGACAACGCGGCCAGTCCGGTCGTGGTCGACGCCTTCGACGATCGCGATTCGACCTTTACGTCGACCTCCTCGACCCCACACACGAGCGAACACACAACGACCGGCGTCATCGACTCGGCCCTCTGGTTCGACGGGGTGGACGACCACGTCGATTGCGGCACCGGATGGTTCGAGACGGATACGTTCGCCATGTCGTTCTGGTTGCGGCTGGACCAGAGTCAGACGAACGGTTGCGTGGTCTCCAAGTTGCCGGGCGATCTGGACGGCGGATTCGCGGTGAACGTCGATCTGACCCGCCGGTTGTTGCTCCGCGCCTACGAGTCGGGCCAGGCGACGAGCAAGGTGACCGTATCGCCCTCTCCGCTCGCGGTTACGGAATGGTGTTTCGTGGCGATTCAGAAGAACGACGCGGGCGAGGTGGAGACCTATTTCAACGGGGGCAACAAGCAGACTTCCTCCGCCGACTTCTCGTTCTCGAACGCGGCGTCTCTGACGCTCGGAAAAGGACCCTCGTGCCTGACGACACCGGTGGGCTCGATCGACGACGTTCGGATCTTCTCGCGCTACCTGACCGAAGAAGAGGTCGAGGGTCTCTACAACGACGGCGAGGGGAACGACGCCGACGAGAACTTCCCGCCCATATTCACCTCGGACCCGTTGAACGCGGAACCGGCAACCGAAGACGAACCATATAGTGACTCCATCTGGGGTACGGCGACGGACCGGGACGGCGATATTCTCACCTACTCTCTGGTCTCGGGACCGTCGTGGCTCACCGTGAGTGGCGGCGGAGGTTTGTCCGGTCTCCCGCTCCGCAGCGACGCAGGAATGAATGAGTTCACCGTGCGCGTGGACGACGGATACGGCGGGAGCGACACGGCCACGCTCCTGATCCACGTCTGTCCCGCGGTAAGTTTCTTCTCGCCCTCCTACTCGGCGAACGAGTCGGACGGCACGGCGGAACTGCTGGTTGTGCTGCCGGAAGCGGTGGACGGCGGAGTTCTGGTCACCTATCAGATTCTCACGTCCAGTACGGCCGTCGCCGGACAAGACTACGTCACGCCTTCTCCGCAAGAGATCCAATTCGAGTCGGGTCAGACGACGTGTTCTCTCACCATAGAACTGACGGACGACTCGGACGACGAGGCGCCCGAGACGATCGTCGTCGAGTTGACCGGGGCGACCGGCGCCACCTTGGGCGCGATCTGTCGGGCGGTGTGCACGATCGTGGACGACGACCCGATCTCGCTGGCCGTCTCGACGGGGATGGAGATCGACGAGGGGAGCTTGGTGCGCCTGAGCATCGACCTTCTGAATCCCGGCAGCGTCGCCAACTCCTATGGATTCGAGACCACCGCGGATCCGGTCATTGCCGACATCTCGGACGCGGCGTCCACGGTCCCCCTGTACCGGGACGTCTTCCCGGTCTTCGACGCCCTGCACCAGGATTTCGAGTCGAGCGCGACGGTTGAAGTCACGAACGGCTACCCCGACGACACGGCGACCACTCACGTGTGCCTGACGGTTCGTCGGCGCGATCTCGCGGAACTCGGGGCGATTGTGAACATCAACGGACCCTCGGGAGCGGACGGCGCGATCGAGGTCGGGTGCCGGCCCACGTCGGGCGGACTCGCCGTGGCCGGGAGCGGGACCGGCCGGACGATTGTCTGGAGCACTCAGGACGCGGTGGGCAATCTGGCACTCTACGAGCTGACCCGGGGAGTGCGCTCGCTCGTCGCCGCGGACGAGCGCGTCCTCGGCGTGGCGCAGGACGGCGACGAGCAATCGCTCTTGACGAGAGATGCGGACGGGGACGTATGGGCCCGCACAAAAACTCTCTCCGAACGTTGGGAAAGCGCGACTCCTGAGGAGGTCGGATCGAGTGCCGCGGCCGCACCGTCGAACGCTTCGATCATGAGGTACGGCGAGGCGTGGTACGCCGTGTTCTATACGAACACGACGCAGTTCCGGGTCTACGTCAGGAACGGCGCGACATGGAGCGGATCGGGCGACGCGCTCTCGGGAGCGACCCCGGACCTGATTCTCGGGGCCGACGACAATCTCTATCTCTCGTATATCAACTCGGGCAAAGACTTCTGCGTCCGTTGCAGGGAAGGGTCTTCGGCTTGGTCGGACCCGCCATTCTATACGAGCTCCGGGCCAGACTTCGAATCGTCGAAGGGCGTCGCGGACGGAGACGGCAACATCTGGGGATTGCTGCTCAAGGACGGTTCGACGTCCATCACCGTCTTGATGATGCCGTACGACAGCGCGAACCAGGAATACGGTGCGGCGTTCTCGGAGGTCACCGGCGATCTTCTCGCAGGCGAAGGCGTCGTCGCCGTCGAGACCCCGAATTTCGCCGCGGCGGGAGACAACGCCTACGTCTATCTCCAGACCCTCACCCCCGAGGGTATGCGGATCCACCGTTGCGAGGCCTTCACCACCCCCTCGCTCTCGATCGTGACGACGAGTTCGCTCGCCCTTTCGTACCGAGACGTGTTCGGCGAACAGGGCTCGCGCGGGCAGATCTTCGGTCATGACGGGACGGACCCGTTCGCCACGTGGCACCCCGCCTTGGTGGACGACTCGAACCAGACGTACCTCGTGGGACGCGAATTCAAAGACTTCATTCGTCTCGACCGCGGCCGCCATTTCGCTTTGCGGCAAGAGGTTCGGGCCGATCTGGGCATCAGCGGTCCCGCAGGCGTCGAAGTGCGGCTCTACGGCGATCTGCAAGGGGTTCGCGTCGGCGCGGAGACGATCGACGTCGGCGAGTGGTTCGACTATCCGGCGAATCAACGGGTGTGGGTGACTCTCAACGATGACCCGCACGGCTACCTCGGCGACGTGGGCAAACAGACGGTCTACGCCCAGTTCCGCGACACGGACGAGGGCAACCGATCGCCTTGGATCGTGAAGGACAGCGTGGTCTACGTGAACGAATACGACTGGAGCGTGGTTTCGATCGAGATCGCCGACGAAGCGGGAGTGGCGATTCCCGACGGCGTCGTGATCGAGCTCGATTCGGGCGAGACCTACGACTTCCAAGCCATCATCGACTACCTGCCGGACGATTTCGATCTGGACGTGGACGAGACCCAAATCGAGTGGGCGGTCACGAACGGGATTGGGACGATCGAAGACGGCCATTTCCTGGCGGGCCTCAAGGGGTCGGGGAAGGTCGTCGCCAGTCGAGAGGCCGACAACGTCGACGACTGGGTCTTCGTCCATGTCGTCGGAGCCGGCCCCTTGGACCATTTCGACATCTATCCTCAGGAACCGATCGTACTCGGCCTCGACAGTCAGCAGCGATTCACCGCCGTCGGCCGCGACGCCGCCGGGAACCCGGTGCCGTGTCAGATCGGCTGGCGGGTGGACGGCCCCGGCCAGATCCTGCAAAACGGGCTGTACTTGAGTCCGCATGCGGCCGCGGCTCCCCGAGCGACCATCGTCGCGTTCGACATAGCCAATCCCGAGATCCAATCGCTCAAGGACATCGTCATCGACGGACGAGCGCCCGACGTCGTGGGATTGACCATAGACGGCCAGGGGCCCTCGGCCCCCGTCATTACGGTGGAAGGCTCGACGGACGTGCGGTGGTCCCTTTCTCAGAACCCGCAGGAGGATTCGGGTCCCGTCGAGTTCGTGGCGGTCGTCGACGACCGTTTGGAGATCGGGCGCTTCACCGCTTCGGACGTGACCGCCAGCTCGTATACGCTTTCCTCGTGGAACACGGCGACGGTGCCCGACGGCCGACACACGGTCAAGATCCTCGCGACCGACTCGGTGGGGAACAGCAACTCGGGTCGGGCGCCGAGTCTGACCTTCTGGGTGGACAATGTCCCCAGTGGCACCCGGCCGACCGGGGCGCTGAGCGGAATCGACTGGCTGTTGGAGCATCAGTGGCGGAACGACGACGAGGACTTCGGCTCCTGGAAGACGCAGGAGGACCGGTCTCGGGCGGAACTCATCGCCGAGGCCACGTTCGCCGCCAACGCTCTCGTCGGAGCGGACCTCGCGTACGAGTCTCCCTACGACAACGTTTATTCCGAAAGTCCGGTTTCCGTCGCGCAGGCCTACCACGACGCGATCGTCTGGTTGGCCGGGGAAATGGAACAAGGCGAAGTCGGCGATTTCGGGCTTCGCTCGAGCGTGATCGAGACTCTGGCCTACGCCAACCGCGCCGAGCGAAAGGTTCTCTACTGCCTGGGCGGCATCGATCCTCTCTACAAGAACTGCGGAAGCTGGGTGGCGGGTTTCATGAACGACGACCAACCCAGCTTGATGGACTACTGCGAGGGAGCCGAAGGCTCGTTCTCTCTCGGCGGCGAGTCGCTTTCGACCCGCTACGAGACGATCCTCGCCCTGCGGGCCTCGATGGCGGCGGGCGCGGGCGACGCCCTGGGCGTCCTCTCGCCAAGATGGCTCGAGTATTTCGGAGAGAACACCGGATTCGTGCAACAAGTCCTGACATCGCAGTCCAACGAGGGCGGGTGGAGCAATGCCCGACTCGGGATCTCCATGGGCCAGAACACGATCGTGCCGTATCCGAGCGACGTGACTTATCCGATCGCCGGAAGTTTGGGGAACACGTGGCAATTGGACAACTTCTACCTGACGGCCGAGATCGCCTCGACAATCAACGCCCTTCGCAGACAGTCGGGATACTCGCACGTCTATACGCTCGTCGAGAACACCCCGTTGAGGAGCTTCTTCGAGAACCAGACCGCGACGATCGACCCGAACTCGATTGCGTTCCCGCAGACCGATCCGAACGTGGTGGATACGGCGGCGGGCGTCTGGAGTCTCGTCAATATGGCCATGACGACGTCCGATTCGAACCTCTGTGGGTCTCTCGGCGCCAAAGCACTGAAGGGAGCGAACTACCTGATCGCGCAGCAGAGCACCGACGACGGCGGGTGGAATGCCCGCGCCCTCGATACGGCTTGGGCCGTGCGCGCGCTGCGTCCGGAACTGGGGATCGCTCTCCCCGCAGAAGGGGCCTTCGCGCCGGTGAGTCGTCAATTCAACGTTCTGGTGAAGAACTACGGCCCGGCTGCCGCGCTCAACGCCCGCGTCTCGGCGTTCGACGTCGATCCGAGGGACCTGACCCCCTCGGAACGCACCGAGGAAAGGCTCGTCTCTTCGGCCGCTTATCTGGTCGCCTCGTCCGACGAAGTGGCGTTCGAACTCACGCTGCCGGAGGGCCGAATCCCGAAGGTCGTCTACTTCATGATCGATGCGGAGGAGCGGATTCCCGAGTTCGACGAAGACAACAACGTCGTCGAGTGGACAATGCCCAAGAGGCCGAACCTGGTGGTCTGCGCCGACGGAATCCGGGCGTACTCCTCGTCCGGCCCCCCGATTGCGGGCGCCACCTGGTATTTGGAGGCAAGAGTCTGGAACCTCGGACAGCAAGCCGTGACGAACCCCGAGGCCCGCGTTCGCCTGTTCGAAGGCCATCCTCTCGAAGCCGCCGATCCGCGTTATCTTCGGTACGTTCCTCTCGGCACCGGCTCTAGTAACGAGTCGGCCCTGAATCCCGGTTGTTCCAAGCTGATCGCGTTCGAGGTCCACTCCAACCGATTGGATCTGCAGACGCCCGGCGACTACGATCTCTTCGTTTGGGCAGACGCGCCGTGGGACGGGTTCCTCTTCGACGCGGGCAAGGTGGCCGAATCGTGCGAAACCGACAACATCGCCGGTCGCCGAATCTCGGTCTATGAGCCCGGCGCACTGGAATGGCCCGACTTGGCCGTCTCCGCGGATGGTGTGGACTACGGCCCCAAACCGCTGTTCTACGAAGAACCGGGATACCTCCGAGTTCGTCTGGACAACGTCGGGGCGGGCGACGCCTTCGACGTGGATCTCCGCGTCAGTCTCGACGATCTGCTCAGCTCGCGTACGGTCCGCGTGGCGGAACTCAAGGCGGGGCATTCCAAGACTATCGAGATGTCGCTCGTGCTGGAAGAAGCCAGCAGCTATACGATTCGTGTCGAAGCCGACCCCGACGACCGGATTAGAGAAATGGACGACGAGAACAATGTGTGCAATCTGGGCGTGATCGTCCATCCGCACGACGAGGTCTCGACACCGGATCTCGGCATCTATCGGGAAGACATCTCCATCTCCGACCTGGGCGACGGCAAATCCGTTCAGGGGACGATTCGCAATCTCCTGGACGAGATCGACGAAGCACTTGGACACAAGTTGAATTACCACATCGACTACACAAACCTGGACGACACCTACTACAACTCCGGCGATATCATCCCGTTCGGACTGCCACGCCACGGTTCCTGTCAGGCCGTCGATCCGGAAACCGACCGCCTCGACTCGGCCCCGAGCGTGGTGAACGTCTCGGTCCGATTCGATTTCCTGGATTCCGGAGAGGTGGCGGTGGACGAGTACTCGGCCGCCAACAACGAGGCGTCGAGATCGTTCAATATCGACAAGACCAACCTGAGGATTCTCGACATCTCGGCCGATCCGGAGGAGCCGATCGTGGCGTCGTGCGAGACGACAACGGCGCCGGTGAACGTCACGGTGGTCCTCGCCAACGGTCAAGACGAAGAGGGATTTGTGGACGCGTCGGGCGTGCACCTGCGCATCGTCGACGAGATCACGGGCAAGGAACTCGATTATTGGACGAACCTCACGCTGCCCGCCCTCGAAACCGACAGCGAGGGCGTGACCGTGGGAATCGTCACGCTCACCCTGCGCGACGTGCCGCTGGCCATTGGCCTGCACAGCATCAAGGCGACGGTCGATCCGATCGGCTTCTTTGTCGAGACGGACGAGACGGACAACGAGATGTCGGTTTCCGTGGAAGTAGTCGACAACGGCGCGGGAACTCGCCCGACTCCGAATCTGTCCATTTCGGAGTCCGACATCCGGTTCGCGAACACCGATTCGCTTCTGGTGGTGAACGCCGTCATCCATTACGAAAAGCCATCAGGCGAAGGCGTTCCGGCGCCGGTGTTCCGAGTACCGGTGTTCGTGTACGAGAAGGACGATCTGGCGACGACAATCTCGTGCCGACCCTTCATCATCCCCGTGATCGAGGCCGGTGAGCAGTTCGAGGTCACGATTCCCACAACGCTGAGCCTCGAGTCCGTGAGCGACGCGGAAGGCGTCTGCGTCTACATCGATCCGCGACACACGATCGGCGAGGACGAAGCGGACTGGGGCGACAACGGCGCCTCGCGCGTTGCGGCGCGGCCGACCGCGCCGGCCGATCTCTCGGTGACCGCCTTGCCCACGAAGAACCTGGCCGAGTGGTCGACGGCATCGGACGAGCCGGTTGACGTGATCGGCTATCTCCTCACCCGGTCCGTCGGGACGACCGAGACGACTCCCGTGGACGCGGCTTGGAGCGTGGCCAGAGGTGTCACGTCGTACCTGGACGGCGATATCGACGCCGGAACGACCTACACGTACTGCGTCCGCAGTATCGGCGAGAACGGGAGATACAGCTTCCCGGTTGGAGACACCGCCGTGAGCGACCCGCCGCTCCTGATCACCCAAATCGACGGATACGATCTTCAGACTTCTTGGTACGTGACCACCCAGAGCGCGATCACCGTTCTGGGGACGTTTGGGTCCGACGCGACGTATTCCGACGAACCCATAACGCTCTATCTGAACAACGTCGCGCACAGTCCGACCGCCACGCCGAATTCGCAAGGGGTGTTCACGTTCTCCAACGTCTCGCTCGAGGATCAGACCCGGTTCGTCCTCGTCGCGTGGGTTTCGCGGACGGTTGAAGGAAAAACGTACTGGGTCAAATCCAACCAGGTGATTGTGCTCTACGACAAGTTCCCCGATCTACGGTTCATACTCGACTCCGACAACGAGCCCGAGATATCGATGCAGTGGTGGGCCGACAATCTCGGGACCTTGGGCGCCTGGGAGTCGGCCGGAGACCTGTCGACGGTCGGGCATTACGCGGGTCGAAAGGTGAAGTTCGAGGCGAACATCGAGAATTGCCGCCAGACGAACATCGACACGGGGTTCAACGTCCTGTTCTCCGTCGAGTACGAGAACGAAACCTTCCAGAACAGGATCACCCAGGCCACATTGAACGGGACTCAGAAGTGGCTCGCGACACACGACCCCATTACTCTCCGGTCGGACTCGCCGGTCAAGGCCGTTCGTTTCAAGGTGGACTACGCCGAGAATCAGAAGGGCGAGGAAACCCCGTACGGGCAGATCGTCGAGTACTCGGAGGTGAACAACAACTACAGGGTCCTGGCCAGCGGCTCGTTGATGAAGGAAAACATCTTCATCGACACGGAATTCTGGATGCCCATTCCGTTCTATTTCAGCAAGATGACCGGTTGGGGATACTCTTGCGGGCTTACGATTGACAACGACTTCGGGGTCGATGCCCGAATTACGGTGACGGCGGGCGAAGCCGATGCGAGCGAACCCCAGACCGTCCGGTTCGAGAACTTCCGGTCCGGCGAGCTGGTCGACTGGAATTGGCACGAGGTTGTCCGCGTCCCGGCCGGCGCGAGCGGGAGCAAATACGACGACCTCTGGGTGCTGGGCTCGGCCCCTGAACACGAACATCCAGCCACCCTCACGCTGCCCGATCCCGTCACGGGAAGAGGCGTGGGCGAATGGATGATCCCGAACAAGGCGGGCTCCTACTGGTTGTGGGAATCCGTGCACGCCGTTCTGCCGGGCGCCGAGCCCCAATGGAAAATGCCGAAAGAGATATACGAGGTCTGGGAAGATCCAGCTTTCCATTACGAAGTGTTGCATCGCCGCAAGCAGTATCACCTCCTCCTTCCCGAAAGCCACTTCCAGTGCAAACCCGACTACAAAGTGGACGACGTCGCTTTGCGCATCACGAGCGACGAGCCTTTCTCGGCCGTTTGCTGGACGAAGCAAACGGGAAACGGTTCGGCGTTCTCTGTGATCCCGAAGCGATGCCTGGGGAAGAAGTACGTCGTCGGCGGGTACGACGGTGGTTGGTTCGGTTGCGGCAATTACACCTCCAACGGGCAGAACATGACCTTCTTCCAAATACTCGCCGTCGAAGACGGGCTGACGACGGTCGGCATCTACCAGAACGCTCTCGGTGTGCCCGACTACGACCTCTTCAATCAGTTTGGCGGGACGGAGGCGGAATACTGCGGAACGGAGGGAGGTCGGAAGGTCTACTGCGTCGAACTCGACAAGGGGCAAACCTATGTCTGGTCGAGCAACAGGTATCTCGGCGGCGATCCGGGGGGCATTCTCCTCGTGGCCAACAAGAGGATCGCCGTCCTCGCCGGAGGAGCGGGAGACGCCCCGGTGTATAGCTACAGTCAGCCGGAGGACGTGTACGGGTCGGAGGTAAGTTGCGTTATGTTGCCGCCGATTCCGGAAGAAGACGAGTACGAAGACTCGCCGGACATGCACTTCCTTCCCAAGGTGGCGTTCAACTCATCAGCGACCAGGTTCTACCCCTGGGATACCGCGTACCTGCCGGAAAACGCCGATGGCAAGTGCCTGAATCACATCATTCGTGTGGTGCCGATGAACCCGACTCCGAACGCGCTCACATACATAAACCTCATGAACGACGATCCTGGTTTCGGGGTGACCATACCCGTGCTCCCCGGAGGATGGTTGGAGATCGGCGAGGACAGTCGCGCGTTCATCAAGATCCTCGATGACGATCTTCCTCTCCTCACGGAATACGTAAATGGCAAGGATGCCGGGAACAACTATTTCGTTCAAAGAGTGGTGGACAACGATGTCTTCAATCACCGGATCTGGGCGGACAACAACATCCCCCTTCTTGTGCAGACCGCATTCTTCACAAACATAGGTTGTTGCGACTCGCTTAACCCCGGCTTGGGCGATGTCTTGATGCGTTGGGAATCCTACGAGACACCGGGCCACCCGCTGGACGTCAATATTGCGTCCACCTATCCCGACTTCAGGGCCACAATCGGCGATCCGGACATCGCTCTCGATATCCCCGTTCGCGAGTGGGTTCGCGACGAGATGGTTCAGTTCACCCTGATGACCGGGCCCTATTCATACTCTGCAGAAGTGTGGAGCAAAGGGACGTGGATAAGGGACGAGAAGCTTGACTCCCCCTATCAGGTGGTCGACGTATACACTTCGACGACGGCCGAGTCGCCGCGCCTGTTCGGCAGCCTCGACGCAAAGGTCGGCAGCCCGAAGTATCCGGTTGACAGTCTGACGCAGCAGGTAGGCTACTGGTGGTGGGGATCGCCGAAATGCGCCTCGTTGACGACGGGCTGGTGGGACGCCAGCGGGATCCCTGCCCCGATTGCCCCCTCTCCCACCGTCAAGGCATGCCGTTTCTTCTTGCCGATCGGCCCCAATTCACAGCGCGACTTCTATCTGTACAACCCGGATCGACTGCCGGTTTGCGTTCGCGTATCGGGTTTCGCGGACTATGCCTCGTACTACTATCCTGCGTGCCGCTACGTAAAGAGCGTGGTGGACGAGAAGTCGAACTACAAGGACCTGGCGCTCGAAGAAGGCTCCATCGGGTTCCCCTACAACGGCGACAAACTCCTTGCCGGTCAGCCGGTGATCGCCCAAGTCGAGGCGATGAACAACGGAAATCAGGACGTGACGACGACTTCCGGCGCCCAGCTCGTCGTGACTGAGATCGCTCAGTCCGGCACGCGGGTCCTCATCACGACCGAGACGCTCCCCCTGGCCGGCGAGGTCGTTCCCGCCCGACGCCTCTACTCCTACGTACGCCAGTTCTCCTACACGCCGTCATCGGACGTCACCGGCATCACGGCGACGTTGAGTTATCCCGGCGATCAAGACCCGACCAACGACTCGTACACTCGTTCGCTGAGCGTCGAGGACATCGTGTACCCAGACATCTCGGTGGTTGCGGGCTCCCTGACGGTGGAACCGGCCAGTGCCTCGCCTCGTCTGGCAGGCGATCCCGTTAGAGTGAGCGCTACCGTGCGGTGCACCGGATTCCTCGTTGAAGAAATCCCGGTGTGGCTCCAGATCAATGCCTACAAGCCCGAGCCCGTCGACGACTGGTTCTCATTCGAGGCGCAATACACAACCGTAACGCTCACGCCCGACACTATTGTCAATCCGGCCCCCGGTGCGTTCTGCGCCGAGACGACGGTGGAATTCGAATGGGAGCCCGGCGGCGAGTATGAACTCCACAGTGGACTTGTGTGTGCGAACTACTATTCGTCCTCCCACTATCCCGACCCGCCTCATCGGGCGGTTGACGAGGGCCCAGATGCCAGCATCTTCACCCCCTCCTCGCCGTACTGGAACAATCTTCAGAGGTTCAAGTACGTAGACAATGTCCGGTTCGGAAACCTCTCTATCGCCAACCCCTCGTCGGATCCGCCCAATCCCGTCGTCAGCGGACAATCCGTCGACCTGTCGGGCGTTGTGAGCAACGACGATGCTCGTCCGTTCGAGAACGCGGAGGTCGGGTACTATTACGGCGACCCGAGAACCACCGGCACGGCGCGGCTCGCGCGGCGCGCGGTCGATCTTTCGAAGAACGCCCTGACGACCGTGACTGCGCCGGTGACTATCTGGGAGATCGGGACCCACACGATCTATATCGGGATCGACCCGACCAACGTGTTCGACGAGGACGACGAGGACGACAACTGGACCTCCCTGACGATCGAGGTCATCGAAGCCTTGTCGCCGGATCTCTCCGTGAGACCCGATAGCGACTATGCCTGCACTCCGACTCAGGCCGTGCGCGGCACGGAGGTCGACTTGGGCGCCTGGGTCCGCAACGTCGGTTACGCCGACGCGACGGTCCCCTACAAGGCCGCCATCTTCGAAGGTTCGTCCGATCCGACCGAGGGAACCGTCCTCGCCGAAGCCGTTCTGAATTGGCCGCCCGGGACGGATCAGCACACGAGCGAAACTCGAACTCTGGCGGGGGCATGGGATACGTCGGATGCGGCTCTCGGCCGTCACGATCTGTTCCTTGTGATCGATTCGCCGAACCACCTGGCGGCGAGCGCGCACGGCGACGCGCCATTCAAGGAACCGCTGCGCGCCGATCTGATGCAAGGAGACACCGGAATCCGCGTTCCGTCCTTCACCGGAGTGGGACAGGTACTTCAGTGGCAGCTCGATGTCTATGCCACGACCGACACGTTGTGCGATGCTTCCCAGAAGATCGGCCATTGGGATCCCGCGGGCGGATTCTGCAATACGGACGTCAACACCTCCGGCATGGCGACGGTCTGGCGGGCCGCGGCGTCCGAAAGCGTTCTCCTCGTGTTCACGTCGGCCGACGGCGAGACGTTCCCCACGTTCTCCGAGCCCTGGGATCTGAAGCTCGCGTTCCGCGACGAGTTCACGACGGGCCTTTCGGTCACGACCTCGGTCGACGTCGCTTTGCCCGCGAACGCGGCCGACGAATGGGGCACAACGCTCACCCTGTGGCTGGCCGCCGACGGATCGACGTACTTCACGCGTCGGTACCATCTGGCCGGTGATTACATGAACGATTCGATCGTGAGCGACCTGATCAGCGCCGGCCTCGCTCCCGACATGGTCTCGACCGAGACCATGAGGGATGAGAGCGGATGCGTCGACGAGCTCAGCGAAATGAACAACATCTTCCCGCGGGAGGTCAGCGTCTACGAGGAGACGTGGCCGAACCTGACCGTATCCGTCGAAACGCCCAGCACCTCCAGCCTGGTGGGAAGGATCATCCCCATTCACGTGGACGTGACGAACGACGGAGCGGATCTGACCACTGCGACCGAGGTGGCGCTCACCTATGAACCGGAAGACTCGAGCCAGGCTCCCGTGGCGATTTGCGAAACGCTGATCGTTCCCGGTCCGATTCTCCATGGCCAGAGCGTTGCGGTTGTCCCGGAGGTGGAGTGGGAACCCGGGAGCCTGACGGGCGAGTACCGGATTCTTGCCGAGGTCGATCCCGCGGACAAGATTCCGGAGTCGTGCGAGACCGACAACATGAGCTCGACGACGATCCTGATCGAGGGGACCACGACGTTGACGCTGGAAACGATCACGCCCACGCTCTATTGCGTGGACGGACCGTCCACGGTGCCGATCGCGGCAACGGTCGAATCCTGCGAGACCGGCATGGCCACGCTGCTTCTGAGCATCGAGACCGCCGACGGGGTCGCCACCTCGACGGTGAGCTCGATCGACCTCGCGACCTCGACCCCCTTCTCGATGTCGGGGACCCATACGTTCGACGTGATCTGGCCGATCGGGACGAACCCGGCCGGAGACTACAGGGTCCGGGCGGAGCTGTATCGCATCGTGGATTCGGCGCAGGAAGAACCGCCGCTCCCGACCCTCAGCAATCCGTTCGAGATCGCGCCGGACAAGTCGTTCTCGTGCGGCTTCATGGCGCCGCCCCCACAGGCCCACTACGCCAAGGGACCCATCGCGTTCGAGTTCTGGCTCGGGAACGACAGCGTCAACTGGACGCTGCCGGGCTATGACTACACGCTAGAAGTCGAGAACTCGCTCGGGCAGAAGGTCTGGTGTCCCGCCTCGGCTTCGGGCGGTCCGCTCCATCCCGACGGAGCCGTCCGCACACATGACGAACGGTGGGAGTCGCCCAGCGCGCTCGGCAATCCTCTGACTGCAACGGTGAAGTTCTACGAAGTCGGAGAATCGGAGCCGTCTGCGCAGGCGCAGACCACGTTCACGTTCGGCGAGCGCGAAACCGTCGGCGTTGCCGTGGACATTCTCTCTTCCGCCCTTGAGGACATCGTCTACACGTCGAGCACCGTCGTGAGCGTGACGGTCGACGCCGTGGGCTCCGACGTGACGACAAACGGCTTGATGATGCTGAGCGACGAGCGCCTTGCCGGGCCCGGCGTCTTGACCTGGAACTACATGCCCAACGCCGGGTTCGAGGACGCCTCGTCGAGCGACCCCGACGTCCCGGCCTTCTGGTCGGATTCGCAGACCAGCAGCGTGACTCTTCTGGCGCTGACGACCGAGACGGTGCATCTGGGCCAGACTGCCCTGGCGATTACGGGTACGTACAACGGCTGGGCCGAACCCGAAGACATCGTCGAGGTGCCTCTCGACTCTCAGCTTGCGGTGTCGTTCTACGGTCGAGTCGAGTCGGCAGACGACGCGATCGCTCTGAGCGTCAGGGAATACGACACCGAAGGGTACCTGGTCCGCGAGTCGCTGGCCCCGGTTGCGTGTCAATCCACGGACTGCTGGTCGCGCATCGAGTGCGTCGTCGTCACCTCGGGCACCGTCGGCGTTCGACCGCGCTTGACGCTGATCGGGTCGGGCGAGATGACCGCCTACGTCGACAGCCTGCAGATCCAGGAAGGCGCGGTCGCCACCGCGTGGATCGATTCTTCCGGCTATGCGCAACCCGGCCGCTTCGTGAATCTGCTGGCGAATCCGAGTTTGACGCTGGACGACGGTACGACCTGGAGCCTGTTGCACGAGGCGTTGGCCGTCGACAGCGACGTTACGGCCGGCAACGACGTGCCGGATGGGTGGCATTTGAGCGGTACGGCCGACGCGGATATTGTCGCGAGTCAGTCGCTCCCCTCCGTCCTCGCGGAGCGAGGACTGAGCGACGCGTTCACCCTATCGAGCTCGAGCGGCCCGAAGTCGTTCGCTTTGAGCCAGTCTCTGATCTCCGGTCGGCCCAGCGAGGCGCTCGTTCTCTCGGTCTACGCGGGCGGGACGAGCGAAACACTCGAGGCGATCGTACGTCAGTACGACGACACGGAAACGGAGATTGGCGACGCCGTCACCTCGCAGACGTTCGAACTGAGCGGGACCCTCGCGCGCTATAGCCTGGACGTGACGACGACGTCCGGCGCCAAGACAGTCGGCGTCGAGTTCTCCGGATCTGTCGAGAACGCGATTCTCCTCGTCGCCGCGCAGCTCGAGCCGGGTTCAATCGCCTCGCGCTGGGTGGGCTGGGCAAAGTACTGCGGCACGGTCGAGAACTGGTCGGTGAAGGAAACGGACACGGACGGCGAGAAACGGGTCGAGGCCCAAATCTTGTCCAAGTTGCCGTTCGGTCTTGCCGTTCGGCCCTCCGCGGACCTGACACCCGACGATCTCGGGTTCGAGACCACCGCCGACGGCTTGATCGTCGAGGCGCTCTTGCCCGGCAGGCCGGTGGTCACCGATGTCGCAGCCACCTTCAGTTCGTCTCTGGATGAGGAAACCACCCTGACTCTAGAGGGGGCCTTCGAACCGGGAGACTGGACTGTCATCACCACCTCGACTCTCGATCTGGACGCACAGGGGAACGCCACGCACCTGATCTCGGGGTTGGATTCCCAGTACGCCAAGTATCGCTTGGTTGTCCATCAACCCGGCGCGACGCGCTCGCTCGTCTCGGCGTGCGAGTTCAGCGGATTCGAATTGTCGGGCCGAGACAACGTGGTCTTCGATGCGACGCAGCCTGAAGGCGAAATCTCGGTCCCCAACGAGGGAAGTGTCTTGTCCGGGACTGAAGCCGATATCGAAATCGCTGCGACGGACAACGTCTCGGGACTTCGCGAGGCAGCCTACGGCGTCTGGCAGAACAGCGTTCAAGTATCGAGCGCCACGCTGAGCGCCTGGGAAGACGGCGTCGTTCAAGGCACGTTCGATATCTCGGTTCTGGACGACGGGGCCGCGTCGATTACGGCGACGGTCGTCGACCGGGCCGGGAACGTCGGAAACGTCCCCGTGCGCGGCGTTACGATCGATCGGACTCCGCCCGTTCTGAGCGACGCGCGAATCGACAACGACACGACGGCCAACGACGACTGGGCGAAGTCGGGCGACACGGTCACCCTGCGCGTCGAAGTGGACGACGATTCCGTAACCGCCTCGGGCGTCTTCGCGAATCTGGAAGCGTTCGGTCTCGCGACCGCCGCGACGCCAGACTCGTATCAGGGCGACGTCTTCGAGTGGGATCTGTCCGACTCGATCGAGACGACGTCCGACGGGCTTGTGTCCGCGGTTCTCTGGGCGCGCGATCCGTATGGGAACACGTCGGGAGAAACCGTCGTCGGCACGACAGTGGACAATACCCCACCCCAGCTCTCCCTTGTTCCCGTATCTCCCGATCCTCACGGGGAGCAGGACGTGACTCTGGAGGGCGAGGCCGAGGACAATCCCGAAGGAGAGATCGCCGACGTATGGTACAAGCTCGACGCCGGGGATTGGCTGCCGACCAGCGCGACGCTCGCTCCCTTCGACTCCTATTCCGAGCCTTTCGAGTTCGCGCTCACAGGGCTTTCCGACACCGTTCACACGGTCTATACCAAGTGCGTGGACGCGGCGGGCAATGAAAGCGAAATCGTCCAGGACACGTTCGAGATCGACTACGTTCTGCCCGAGATCGAAGTGTCTGTCGCGAACCTCGACAACGCCGGCGCGTCGCTCGTCAAGGACGGGGATCTGGTTCGGGTCCGGGCGTCGTTCAACGTCATCGAAGTCAATGCCGAATCCGCTTCCGCCGATCTGACTGCCTTGGGCGGCGCGGCGAACACAAAGCCTCTGACCACGACGACCGAGGACGACACCACGACTCTGACCTGGTTCCTGAACACGCAGTGCACACCCGCCGACGGATGGCTGACGACTACCGTTCATGCGCTCGATCGTCTGGACCGGCCCGTATCGGGTTCCGATTCGATCCTGGCGGACAATTCTCTCCCCACCTCGACGCTGACACCTCAGTCTCCGGACCCCGTCTCGACGAACAGCGTCACGCTCTACGGAACTGCGTCCGACGTGGAGCCGGGGCGGATCGCATCGATCGAGTACCGCCTGGACGGCGAGGGATGGACTACCGCCTCGCTGACCAGCCCGCCATACGGCGATGCAACGACGGAAACCTTCTCGGTCGTCCTGCAGGAGCTGGACGACGGCGAGCACACCGTGCAGGTTCGTGCCTGGGACACCGCCCTCAACGTCCCACAGGATGGATACAGCTCCGACACCTTCACGGTGGACACGAACGTCCCGCTGATCGCTTCTTTGTCGGCCTACAATCTCACTACCACGCAGTCTTTGTACGTCAAGAACGGCGACAACGTCGAGATTACGGCCCTGTTCGATCCGGGCCGTCTGGAACCGGAGGATACCGTGACGGCCAACCTGAGCGGCCTAGGGAAGGGAACATCGGTCGAACCCACGACGCGCACCGCAACTTCCGCTCTCTGGTACGCGGCCGACGTGGAAACCTCGCCCGCCAACGGCGAAGTCGTTTTGACGGTGAACACGCTCGACGCCGCCGGCAATTCCGACTGCACGTCCGTGAGTCTCTTGGCCGACAACACGCCTCCGGCATCGACCATCGAGAACTACGGGCCGAATCCGACTTCGTCCACACTTCCCGCCCTAGGGGGCTTGGCGACGGACTCGACTCCGGGAATCGTCTCGAACGTCGAGGTCCAGGTGGACGGTTCCGGACCCTGGTATCCCGCCATCGCTCGCGACGCCGGCCTCTTTACCGGCGGCTTCGATAGCGCCGAGGAATACTGGGACATGTCCGTGTCTCTCACCGATGGGACGTATACGATCTACGTCCGCGCCACCGACCGGGCCGGAAACGTGGAACCCGGACCGTACGAGAACGTGGAGATCACGATCGACCGCAGCGGTCTGACGGAGATCGCTTCGGCGCGGTTGCTCAACCCGAAACTCCACAGCGTCGATCCCGAGATGGACCCACAGGTGTTCCGCACGGGACATCCGCTCACACTCGTTGCGAATCTGCAGATCACCAGCGGGAGTCTGCCCACGACGTCTACGATTCACGCGGACCTGACCAGCTTCACGCTGGGCTCCGACGTGTGCCCCGACGGGGTCGTGGGCGAAACGGCCTATTGGGACTTCCCGACCACCGGCTGCACGGCCCTTTCCGGCGAGATCCTGACCGCAAGCGTCTGGACGGATATCGCCCCGACGACGCAAACGTATGCCGCCATCGTGCTCGACGACACGTCGCCAACCCTGACCGTCGATCCCTTGTTCCCCTACCCACCGTGCACCCGGAGCGTGGTGATTACAGGCACCGCACAGGATGAAGAACCGACCTCCGTCGGAGCGAAGGTTCAGGGCGTCTGGTACCGCGTGGACGGAGGAATCGTGGGTACCGAAGACCCGTTCGACCCGGAATCGACGCCGACTCTCAATACGTCGTTCTGGCCCGCCGAGCCCGTCGACGGGGCGTTCGACTCCTCATCCGAGGCGTACCGCCTGAGGACATACGAGCTAGCCGACCTGACGACTCATACGATCGAAGTGATCGCTCGCGACCTGGTGGGCAACGTTCGGAGGACGACCGAGACGTTCTATATCGATACCACGACCCCCATGATCCATGAAGCGACGATCTCCGATCTCGACGTGCCCGCCAGCGTGACGACGACCTACGTCAGTAACGGTCATAGCGTGGTCGTCGAAGCGCTTCTCAACTACCCGTTCCTGCTCACGAGCCAGCTCCACGCCGATCTGCGCGGGTTGGGCGGCACTTCCGACACGCTGGCCTCCAGCTTCTTCGACAAGCAGGCCCTGTGGCCGATCGAGGACATCGTGACGTCACCAACCGATGGACAAGTCGAAGTCGCCGTCTGGCTCACGATCGATGGGGAGACCACCGGAACCGTCTTCGCGCAGACGACCGCGGACAACGCGAGTCCCGTTCTGCATTCCGTCTCCTTCCCGCCCGACGCGGTGGCGACGAACACCCTCGTCATCGAAGGCATTGCGCACGACAGATCCGGATCGGGTGTCGACGTTCTCCTGGTGAGTCTGGACGACGGCGACAATTGGACCACTGTGACCCAGGTTACGTCGACCACGCTGCAGGGAATCCCGACGGCGGTCGAGTTCGAGTACACGGCCTCCGGTCTCGACGACGGCGTGTATCCGGTCCGGATCCTCGCGCGCGACAGGGTCGGCCTGGAATCCTCCCAGTCGACCCGGACCGTGACGGTGGACACGTGTGTGCCGACGGTCTCGCTCGACGCTTACGCACCCGATCCGGTCGCGAACGACGCGCTCACCTACACCGGATCGGCTGAGGACGGCTCGGGCTCGGATTATCCGACGGTCTACTACGCCGTGGACCAGGCCGATTCCTGGACGACGGTGACGCAGACGACGCCGGGGTCGGGCACGAACATGACGTTCTCCTTCAACCTTACGAATCTCGGTTCGACGACGCATACGATTTGGGCGAAGGCGTTGGACCAGGCCGGGAACGAGTCGGCGCTCAGCTCGGATACGGTCACGGTGGACGCAGTCGCCCCGCAAATCGTGATCTTCGAGCCGGAGTCGGACGCGACGTTGTCGGACGTCTTCGACATCGCGGTCCAGGTCACGGACAATCTCGTCGGCGTGACCTCGGGGAGCGTCCGGTACCAGTTCGTTCAAGATGGACAAGCGTGGACGGCGATCCCGCGGACTTGGGGGAACCCGACGAGCGGCACCTACACGATCGACAACATCGACGGTTGGCGGCTGGAACAAGGACCGGAAGTCCTGAGCGTGAGGGCCAGCGACGGGCTCGGAAACAACGAGAACACGAGCGCGACGGACCAGAATCCGGCGATCGTCGACGTGACGGTCGACTACGACTATCCGCCTCAGGCGCCAACGGGCATGGTCGCGGGCTACACGTCCTACGAAGATGTCGAGATCCGGTGGAACAAGAACGACGAGGCGAGTTTCTCGTACTACGAGCTGCATCGTCAACAAGGCTCGGGAGGACCGATTCTCTCGCCTTGCCTCTATCAGACGGGAATCGAACAGGGCACCGGAAGCCCATTCTACAACTACTATGTCGATCAAGTCTCTTCCGACACGGCGACGCCCTATTCGTGGCGCTATGCGCTGCGTTCCGTCGACTTGGCGGACAACGTCAGTACGTTCTCGCAGACGGTGTCCGTGCCTCCTCCCGACGCGCCGTGGGATCTTCGCGCGATAGCCGAATCGGCCACGACGGTCACTCTGACGTGGCATCTCGTCACCGACAGTTTCGTAGCGGGTTACAAGGTCATCCGTACGATCGACGGAGCGAGTACGACAACGGTCTCCATAGACATAGACGACCTCACGACGGTGACGCCGACGACGGCGCAGTACAAGGACGCGAGCGTCGCGAGCGAAACTCAGTACACCTATCACGTCGTGGCCTACGACGGAGCGGACAACGTGAGTCTCGATTCGAACCACGTGACTGCGACGCCGTCAGTGAACGGCAGAACGATCGAGGACGTGCATACCGTGGTTTTCGAGGATCAGGAAGGAGTCGCGACATGTGACTACGACTGCAACGACCTGGTAATCCTCCTGGAGTCGACGATCTACCTGGATTCGAGTGACAACGTTTCGAGCATCGTCGTGACGACAACGGGAAAGGAGAAGAACGGCACCTACAGCATTGCCTTCAACCTAGATCTCGTCGGCCTGATGGGATCGGCGAACGTGAACGTCACGAGGTACGATTCGCAGACTCCTACCGTCCCACGGAGCTGGTATAACGGCACGTATTCCTCCGGCGGCGCCACAATCCCCGTCTTCCCGAACACGACGAACGGGGTCTACGGAACGAACGGGATCGAGGACGATGTCGCGGTTGTAACAATCCTCTTGAATTCTCCCGAGAGTAATCCCTGGATGCAGTCGAACGAGGTCGTCTTCGACGAGCCGCCGTTCGACGCGTGGATCGCCGTGAACAGCACGGACGAGGAGACTCACATCTTCGATCCCGAGAACTTGGACTACTTCATGGAGGGACAGGTTGTCCAGATTGAGGATACCCCCCTAACGGGTATCTATATCCCTCTCGGTTTCAAAATGCCCGTGCTAACTTGGACGACTCCTCCGGGGACAACCAGACTATGGGATGCCTACCCTGACTTTGTCGAGTGGGCCAAGTCGGTGCGTAGTCTCGGCGAAGTGAAGAATGCGTCGTGGTACACGCACTACGTTCCGCCGCCGGGACAATAGTCGAAGTCTGCCAGAAACAGGGGGGATTCGGAATCTGGCCCAAACGGAAAGGGAGAGCAGCATGAAATCTCGTGTCCTGAACGCCGTCGTTGTCTTCGCTATGGTATTCCTACTTCTTTCGCCAGCCGCGGCCGACCCCGTCAGGGGTTGGCCCCGCGGCGGCAGCGCGAGCTCCGACCGCATTCTCGCCTCTCCTCTTCTCGCCGACTTGGACGGCGACGTGCGAATGGAAATAGTCGCGATCGGCCTCAGCGACAACGTGTACGTCTACAATCACGATGGAACGCTCAAAGACGGCTGGCCCGTCACGTTGGGGTTTCAAGACGGTTCTATCGCCTCGCCGGCCGTGGGCGATATCGACAACGACGACCAACTTGAAATCGTTGTGGTGGGTGACAATACGGACAACGGCACCGGGGCAAACGTCAAAGTGTATGAAAGCACAGGCGCGCTGCGGGTCGCCGCGGGCACAAGCATGAAGAACGTGGCCTCCGCTTCAGGAAAGGCTACGCCTTGTGTTGTCAATTGCATGAAATACGACGGCGCTTCGAGTCACGACGCATTGGAAATACTCGTTCGAGACGGAGACGGCCAGCTACAGGCTCTCTATTGGGACTCGGCAAGTCTCTCCAACTGGTACAATGGGACCAACACGCCCTACCAAACCCTTTCCGAGGAGGAGGCCGACAGAAGGGACCGCTACGGCAATACGCCGATCACGCCCTCGGTGTCGGCACTCGACTTGGGCGGCGCGGACACTCTTCTCGTCTGTCCCTCAACGAATGGGCATGTGTGCCGCTGGGTCGTCTCATCCGACGGTTCTTCGGCCTGGGACTTCTCAAGGCTGAGCGACATTTCTATCTCCGGTTCTCCCTGGATCCACTGCTCGGCTTCTCTCGCATATCTTGATGCAGGCAACATTCCCGACGCGATTGTCGGAGCTGCCGATGGAAAAGTCTACGCCTGGAATTGCCCGTCGACAGAAGATACGCCGACCACCCTTACCGGTTGGCCGAAAGATGCAGAAGGACCGGTTACGGCCTCGCCCGCCGTGGCGGAGCTGGACGGCGTCTCGACGAACGGTCTCGAGGTGGTCGTCGGAACGGAGAAGGGGAAAGTGTTCGCTTGGCACCGGGACGGGACGGCGGTCGACGGCTGGCCGGTCCAGGCCGGAGGGGGAATCTTCGGATCGCCCGTAGTCGCACAGTTGGATCAGACGCCCGAGCTCGAGGTGGTTGCCACGGCGTTGGACGGACGGGTGTACGTGTGGTCAGCGAACGGCGAGATCCTGGACAAATGGCCCAAACGTCTGGGAACGCAAATCTATTCGTCCCCCGCCGTGGGCGACATCCACAACTGGGGCCGGATGTCGATCGTGGTGACGGGGTACGACGGCCGAATCTACGTCTTCGATCTTGCGGAGAAAAGCCTCGACGTCGAGGCGGGATGGCGGCAGTTCCGCGGCGGCCCGCAGCGCCAGGGCGTAGTCGAGTGAAAGTCTGGTACAAATCGCAGGAAGGCTGAGATCGGATTACCGAGGAGAATCGCAAAGGGGTTGAGATCGGACTACCAGGGAGAGAGACATGGGCGTGTTCAACAGAGGGTTCTTTCGAGCGTATCTCAGAATCGTCAGCATCGTCGTGCTCATTACGACGTTCCCGGTATTCACGGGTTTCGACACCATCGCCTCGTGCCTGGCATGGGGTGCCGAGCCCGAGCCGGGCGCCTACGAGATCGCCTCGACCGAGCCGCTGCACTCGCTGGCCGAGAGCCTGAAGTACCGCCCCCTCGACGTGTTCGAATGGGTCCGGCGCGAGGTGCGCTACGAGGCCTACGCCGGAACGCTGAAAGGCGCGCAAGGGACCCTGTTCTCCCGCGCGGGCAACGACCTGGACAAGAGCCTCCTCCTGGGAGCGCTGCTCGGGATCTGCAACACCGAATGGCGGCTGGTCCGAGGCGATGTCCGGCTCTACGCTCCCGACGCCATGTTGTGGCTGGGGGTCTCCTCGCCCGAGCAGGGCGTCGAGACCCTCGAGAAGGGAGGGCTCGACGTCGAGACGCCCGCGCCCGACCGCGTGGTGCTCAAGGACCACTTCTGGGTCGAGGTCCGGGCCGACTACTTCCCCCTGGCCGGCGCCGCCCAGGACGACGTGACAACCGGCCCCTTCGCCCCCTCGGGCAGCAACCCCGACCCCGAAGAATCGTGGATCGCCCTCGACCCGAGCGTGACCCTCTACGAATCGCCCGTCCCCGGCGCGATGTCCCAGGTCGTCGGCCCGCGGTCGACCCTTCTGTGGGAAGCGGTCGGCCAGACCGCGGAACCGGTCGAGGGCGGCGACGGGGTGAAGTCTCTTCCCGCCCAGACGATCGCGACGTGGGCCAAGGAAGCGGGCCGCGCCCTCAAAGAGAAACTCGAGGGCGAGAACCTCGACGTGGAAACCTTCCTGGCCTCGCCCGGCGCGCTGCTCCTGCCCGATCGCCAAGGCTTGCCGGGTAACCTGCCCTACGAAGTCATGCACGTCGACGCGACTTACGAGAAGAACGCGCAGGGCGAGTTCGCCCAGCTCGCCGACCTCCTCGACAACCGGAGACGCACCGTGACCGTGTCGATCGAGAACGACAGCGGCGCCTTGTGCGAGCTCGAGCGGGTCGCCATCTCGCGCCTGGCGACCGAGCGCCTCACCGTGTCCTTCGACGGCGAGAACGCCGGACTCTCTTCGAACCACTTCAACAGCGCCTCCGTCGACCTGACCACTGCGTACCCCGTCAAGCCCCAGCTCCGCCTGGGCAAGGGCTCGTTCGCGGAGTCCTCGGACGAAGGCCTGCCCGTCGCGCTGGGGTCGAAGCTCTGGCTGGTCGTCTCGGAGGAGGGGAGAGGCGACGAGACGCGCATCCCGATCGTCGCCGGCGGTTTCTACAGTCTGGTCGGCTTCGGCGCCCTGAGCGACGAGGACTGCGCCGAGGTTTGCCAGGACTTGGCCAACGGGTGCGATTCCCGCGAGGAACTCCTGGCCGAGTACCTCTCCCTGGCCGGCCGCTCGATGCTGGCGCTGTCCGAGCGCGCCTCGCGCCTCGGCCTCGCCTCGGTCGGCTATCAGTCGGTCGAGTCGGACTCGAGACTGGTCGTGGGAGTCGAGCCGACGGTTCTCAATCAGGAGATGACGTCGCCCACGCTGGTCGTCCATCTCGTCCCCGGCGCCTCCGCCGCGGGACCGACGCCGCGCCTGAGCGCGCCCGAATTGACTCGGCGCGAAGCGGCGCTCCTGACGAGCCTCCTCGAAGACGTCGGCGTCACCGCCTCGATGGAACGGCTGGCGGGAAACCCCGAGCGCCAGTCGGCCAGCCGCCTCATGATGATCTGCGACGGGGCCGAGGGGGTGAATCGCGCCTTCGAGAAGACCTCGCAGTATGTGGACCTCGCCCCCTATCTACCCAGCCAGATCCCCGGTTTGGCGGACCCGCTCCGCCAGAAGCTCTTCACGGCCGATCTGGCCCTGACCGATGACGACCTCTTCGGCGCGTCGGTCGTGGCCGACGGCGCGGGCCAGGCCGGATGGGGCTACTGGACCGTGTCGCCGGTCGGGGCGCGCGGCCAGATGGTCTCGCCCACCCAATCGCCGTGCACCGCCTGGGCGCCGCTCGAAGACGAGGACATGCATCCCCTCGACTCGCTCCTCGGTTACCAGACTCAGGGCGGACACCAGGCGCTTCGCGCCCAAGGGATCTTCTGGGGACTCGAAGCCGTCTCCGTCGGCCTGTCCACCGGCATCGGCCAGGCCGCCGCCTCGAGCCTGATCCGCGAGACCATCCACGGCTTCGCCGCCGACGGCGCGCCCAACCCGGCCGCGCTGCCGACCGCGGCGATCGCCCTGCACGGCGCGACCGACTACTTCCTCAGTCTGCGCGTCGAGGAAGTGGCGATCGAACCCACCCTCCTGAATCTCGTAGGAAGCCGCGACCTGTCGGTCCAGGCGACGCTGTCGGCCGGATCGGACGACGTCCTCTTCGAACTCATGGACACGATGGGGGACGTTCTCACGACCGACTCCGTTCAAACGTTCGGCAAAACCGACCTCGACACCGTCTTCTCGATCCCCGCGCCCGCCTACCTCCCCGGCTCGGAAGAGTTGGCCGACGGGGTCTACGCCCTCTCCCTCCAGGCCCGCGCGGCTCCCGACCGCGCCTCCGAGCGCCTCGCCGCCTCGTTCGAGGTGGACCACACGCCCCCCGAGGCCGTCCTCGAACCGAACTCGGAGACGATCACGGGCAAGTTCGACATCCGCGGCCGGGTGACCGACGCCCACCTCACATCCTACACTCTCGGCTGGAGCACTAATGGGACCGAACCATGGTACGCCCTCCCCGTCGAAGGCGCTTCGCCCGTCCCGTTCATGTCGAGCCTCGCCCGAGTGGATTCGACCGCCCAGCGCTGGAACGGCACCCGATACTTCCAGCTCGCGGCCGCCGACGGCGCGGGGAACGCGACCAGTACGACCCTCAGCGTGACCTTCTCCAACGACCCCGACGATCCGGTCGTGAACGTCTCCGAGAAGAACAGCGACGGCGTGCTCGAGGGGATGCACGAGACCCTCACCCTCAATGTGTCCGACCCCAACGGCGACGACCAGAGCAGCGGCCTGGCCCGCGTGCGGATGTGGCTCGAGAGCGAGCTGAGCCCTCCGCCCGACAAGGACCCGTTCGTCCTGGTCGACACCTCGGACTTCACGAGCGCCGACACGCAGTTCGACTTCTCGAAGGACCTCAACACCTACAAACTCGACCTCGTCTATCCCGGCGAGACGTGGAAACTCGTCGCCGAGGCGACCGACAAGGCCGGCCACACGGGACGCGACGAGATCACTTCGCTCACCGTCGCCAATCTCGTCTGGAAGTTCTCGGTCAAACCCAAGGTCTTCCCCGTTGGGACGGGCACGACCTTCTACAGCGAGTGCACCGAATCGAGCATCGACTGGACCCTCACCCTCCAACGCCAAAACCCCAACGCCGCTCTCCTCCCCGTGGGATCCCGCTTCGCTCCGGTCTGGGACACGGGCGGCTCGGGCGTCCTTCCCAGCACGATCGCTTGGGACGGCAATGAGTCCAACGGCGCCGTCGCGCCCGCCGGCCTCTACCGCGCCACCCTCGCCTACGAGAAAGGCGCACAGTCGGGCTCGGCCGAGGAATGGTTCTGCATCACGGACGGCGAGCCCAACTGGACCCCCTCGATCGTCCACTTCAAGGCGCTCGACCAGAACGGCGACACCGCCCTGGACGACAACGGCGACCCGATCCTCGACCAGGAAGTGACCCCGGCCAACATCGACACCGCCCTCATCCTCAACTCCGACACACCCAAGCTCAAGATCACGGCCCAGCTCAGCGAGCAGATGCGCCCCTTCCTCGACGGCGCCTGCGCCGGCCCCGATTCCTGCTCGCCCCCCTACAAGTACGGTTTCTGGACCATCGACTACAAGTCCTCGTTCGCCCCCCCCAGCGCCGAGGATCTGCGCGCGGCCGTCGGCTCCAAGGAAGAGGCCGGTCTCCTCGCCGATCGATCGACCTGGCGCAATCTCGCCTGGGGCAACACCTATCCGACGAACGGCCTGACAGACGGCATCCTCAATGTCTCCAGCCTCGGGCCCGGATTCTACGACGTCCGGGTCTGGTGCACCGACGGCATGGCCCCGCGCGGCATGGATGCGACGGCCGCCGCCCTGGGCGACCCCAGCGTCGGCGGGCCCACCATGGCCCAACACGTGATCTTCTACATCACGGTCGACCGCAACACCTCCGACGACGGCGGCGAAATCGGCGAAATGTCGCTCTCCGCCACCGACATGACCGTCCCCATGGCGGGTTTCAACGCCCAGGTCTCGCGCTCCTACAGCTCGACCGACGTCTACGCGCCCGGCCCCCTGGGCTACGGCTGGCGGCTCCACAACATCGCGATGAACATCGAGCACCTCTCGCCCGAACTCGACACGACCGAGCGCGACGAGGCCACCATCACGCTCCCCGACGGCCGTAAGTTCTTCTTCGGCAACAATCCGTGCGAAAAGGATCTCGGCAGTCAGGAGTACTCCCTCTGGACCAAGCGCGGCGAATACACGAACCGCCCCTACGGCATGAGGCTCCTGCGCCCCGGCGGCAGCAAGACGTATCACGCTCCGTGGGACAACGTTCAGACCCTTCTGAAACAAGCCGACATGGACGGCAACGACGACTTCTCGTTCTCGCCCGGCGACCCCGACCGCTACATGCAAATCGTCTACACCCCGTCCGACGGCGGCGAGCCCTACGAGGCGGGCGAAGTCGCCTATCTCCAGACCGAAGACAAGACGTGGCACGTCTTCAAGTGGAAAACGGGCGAACTCCTCGAAATCGTCCATCCCGACGGCCAAACCACCGCCTTCAAACGCGGCGGCGGCGGGTACAACGTCGCCAACATCCTCGTCACCGACAACCAGGGACGCACCGTCAGCATCGTCCGCGATCCCGTGACGCGCCGCATCTCGCGCATCGTCGACCCGAACGGCAACGGCGTCGCCTACGAGTACGACAAGTACGACAATCTCGAAACCGTGACCGACCGCTCGGGCCGCAAACGCTTCTACATCTACGACACGCCCGAGGCGCGCGACCTCTTCCCCGGCGACGAAAAGTTCACCGGCCACAACCTCCACTATCTCGTCGACGTGCGCGTGGACGACGATTCGGACGGCGTCGAGCACTTCGCGGGCGACACGATCCCGCCCACCGACGAAGACCGGTTCTCCGGCTCGAACCCCGCCTATCAGAACTATCCGGGCGACACGTCCGTCCTCGAAATGACCTACGAAAACGGCATGCTCAAGCGGATCGGGACCGAAGCGGGCGGCGCCGAGCTCGACCACAACCTGGCCGACAACCAGGAAGTCGTGCGCGACGAAAACACCCAGGCCGAAACCATCGTCACCTACGACGACTCGCGCCGCGTGACCGAGAAACAGGACGCCTGGGGCCAGACGACCGCCTACGACTACTGGACCGGCAACGACGCGACGATCGAAGGCGCCCTCAAAGAAGAAACCGACGCGCTCGGCAACGTGACCGAGTACGACTATGTCGCGCCGACCACGGATTACCCCAGCTTCACCGCGATCTTCACCGCCTACGTCACCAACAAACTCGGCGGCGACCTCGAGGTCCCCGGCTACCTCACCGGCTCCCAAGGCGGACCGACCGAGATCGTCCAACTCCCCGGGACGCCCCTCGAGACGACCACGAAGATCGGCTACGCCAACCTGAATAGCGGGAACGCGGCCGCCTTCCAGCCGACCTCGATCGATGCCCCCGGCAACAACTCGACCAGCATGGAATATGACGACTCGACGCGTCGGCTCAAGAAGGTCGAGAGCTCGACCGGCGCCACCGTCGAAAACGAATACTATGGCTCAGGCCAGAACGACCTGGTCTATGGCGGTGCAGTGCCCGAAGCCTCCATCGGCCGCCTCAAGAAGACGATTTCGAAGGCCGCGGACGGCGCCACCCCGCGCACGACGGAATATGGGTACAAATATGAGTTCGTCGGCGACACGCTCACCACCGAGACCCACGCGGTACGAGACCCCGACACCGG
>JAFGFN010000185.1 GCA_016931035.1 Candidatus Sumerlaeota bacterium | reverse complement strand
GGCTTGAACCTACGTCTAAAGATCGCGTGGCCGAGATACACAGTCGCATACATATCTGGTGCCCCGAGCACGTATAGCAGGCTGATCGCGCGGGCGCATTCTCCGGAAAGAAATCCATTGACAAATTCAAATAGATAGTTTAAGTATAGAATTGCAAAGGAGGGCGGGACCATGCGCACTCGACGTGACGGTGTGGAAACAAGAAGACAAATCCTCGAGGCCGCAAGCCTCGCGTTCAGCCGCAAGGGGTTCGGCAAGACCACGATCGCCGAGATCTGTCGTCTCGCCGGGACGAACATCGCCTCCGTCAACTACCATTTCGGCGACAAGGAAACCCTCTACGTCGAAGCGTGGCGCGAGGCGTTCCGGCGCTCGCACGAAAAGTATCCCGTCAACGGGGGCGTCCCCGACGGTGCGCCCGCGCGCGAGCGCCTCCGCGGTTGGGTCGTCTCGCTCCTGGGACGCATCGCCGACCCGGCCTGTCACGACTTTGAGATCGTTCACAAGGAAATGGCGAACCCGACGGGCCTTCTTGTGGAACCCATCAGAGCGGCGATCGACCCGATGCGGAAGGATTTGTCGAATATCCTCCACGATCTTCTCGGTAAGCGGTCTTCGCCCGAGAACATTCAGCTCTGCGAAATGAGCATTCGTTCCCAGTGCATGAATCCGCTGGTTTTCGGGCTTCGGCACAAAGGGGGAATCGCAAACAGGGCGATGCCCGAACCTCCGCCTTTCGACATCGACGTTGAAACGATCGCCGACCACGTGATCCGCTTCAGTCTGGAGGGGTTGCGTGGGGTGCGCCGGCATGTCGCGTCCGATTCGCGGCCGGGCAAGACGCGACGGTTGTAGGGAATTCCCGAGACGGCCCTCGGCGGTGGGTGGTGTTCGGCCTGCTATCGAGGGCCGGCCGCGAAAGAGAGGACTTAGCAAGATGAGCGCGGATAGTGTCGATTCGTCTCGCGGCGTTGAAGAGCCGACGGAGCTTCACGCCTCGGCCGGCGGCGGTATACGCTGGAAACGCTGGCTTTTCTGGATCGCGCTGGCGGCGCTCGGCGCGGTCGCCGTGGGGTATTTCAGGGGCGACGGAAAGGACTCGACCGTTCAGTACAAGACCGAGGCGGTCCGGCGCGGCGACATAGTCGTCACCGTCGCCGCCACGGGCAACCTGGAACCGACTAACCAGGTCGAGGTCGGAAGCGAGCAGTCGGGGATCGTCAAATCCGTCGAAGTCGACGCCAACGACCACGTGAAGGTCGGCCAAGTCCTGGCCACGCTCGATACGACGAGACTCGACGCGCAGATACTGCAAGCGAAAGCCTCCCTGGCGTCGGCCAAGGCGCAAGTCCTCTCGGCGCAGGCCACCGTAGTCGAACAACGCAAGAATTTCGACCGTACGGCCGAAGTGCAGAGGATCGGCGGTGGCACGGTGTTGTCGAAGCAGGAGGTCGATACGGCCCAGGCCTCGCTCGACAGGGCCCTCGCGGACAAGATCAGGGCCAACGCGGCGGTGAATCAGGCCCAGGCGGTGCTCGAAGCGAGCGAAACGGACCTGTCGAAAACCGTCATCCGTTCGCCCATCGACGGGGTGGTTCTCACGCGCTCGGTCGATCCGGGGCAGACGGTGGCCGCATCGCTTCAGTCGCCGACGCTGTTTCTCCTGGCCGAAGACCTGGCGAAGATGAGCTTGAACGTGGCGGTGGACGAAGCCGACGTGAGTTCCGTCGCGGCGGGACAGGAGGCGACTTTCACGGTCGACGCCTATCCCGGGCGCAGATTCCCGGCGCGGATCCGTCGGGTCAGCTACGGCTCCGTAACCACCGACGGCGTGGTGACCTACGAAACGGTTCTCGACGTGGACAACACCGACCTCTCCCTGCGGCCCGGCATGACGGCCACGGCGACGATCACGACCAAGAAGATCGAAAACGCGATTCTCGTTCCCAACGCGGCCCTTCGTTTCACTCCGCCCCCGCAAGAGAAGGCCGCATCGTCGGGCGGAAGCCTCGTGAGCAAGATTCTGCCCCGTCCCCCCAGAGGGCCGGCAAAAACCAAGACCGAGACCAACGGAGCCAAGAAACAACTGGTGGTCTGGACGTTGAAGGACGGCCAACTCGTTTCCATTCCGGTCACGCTCGGTTCGAGCGACGGAACGATGACCGAAATCGTCGAAGGCGAAGTGGAACCGGGCATGGAACTCGCAGTCGATATTGCGAAGGCGACAAAATGAACGAGACCCCCGTCAGTTCCAACAACAACGGCGCCGCCGCGAACGGCGCCGCGGCGAACGGCGCCCTTATCCGGTTGCAGGCCGTGACGAAAGTCTACGGAACGGGCATCGCCGCCGTGGAGGCGCTCAAAGGGATCGACTTGCGCATCGGGCAGGGCGAATTCGTCGCCATCATGGGTCCGAGCGGATCGGGTAAGTCCACCTGCATGAACATCCTGGGATGCCTCGACGTGCCCACGGCCGGGACCTACTTCTTTCAAGGCCGGAACGTCGGGCGCCTGACTCAAGACCAACGGGCGCTGCTGCGTCGCGAGCACCTCGGGTTCGTGTTTCAGGGATTCAACCTTCTTGGCCGCACGTCGGCCCTGGAAAACGCCGAACTCCCATTGATCTATCGTGGCCTACCGGTCAAGAAACGCCGCGTCCTGGCGCGGGAGGCCCTCGCGTCGGTGGGGCTGAGCGGATGGGAAACCCACACGCCGGCCGAACTCTCCGGCGGCCAACAACAACGGGTGGCCATCGCCCGCGCCATCGTGACCCATCCCAAGGTGCTTCTCGCCGACGAGCCCACGGGCAACCTCGATTCCGAGCGCAGCCGCGAGGTCATGGAACTTCTCACGGCGCTCAATCGCGACCGAGGGATCACGATTCTCATGGTGACGCACGAACCCGACATGGCCAAGTACGCTGCGCGCCAAGTCCATTTCATGGATGGCTTGATCGACGGCAGATCGACGGAGGGAGGCGCCTGATGTTTTTGGAAACGGTTCTTCTCGCCCAACGCGAACTCAGGCGCAACGTCCTGCGCTCTTCGCTCACGGTTCTGGGCATCGTCATCGGCGTCGCCGCCGTCATCACGCTCGTCACCATCGGCAACGGCGCGACGCAACAAGTCGCCGAACAGATCGGCAGCCTCGGGAGCAACATGCTTCAGCTTCGCCCCGGACAAGGCTTCCGCGGCCCCGGCGGCGCGAGTTCCGACTCCAAGAGATTCACACTCGAAGACGCGCAAGCCATCTCGAACGACATTCCCGGACTCGCCGCCGTCGCGCCCACGGCCAACGCCTCCACGCAGGCGATCTACGGCAACGAAAACTGGTCCACCTCGATCACGGGAAGCACGAACGACTTCCTCAAAGTGCGAAACTGGGACCTCGACTCGGGGCGCGAATTCGGCGACGGCGAGCTGCAGTCGGGAAGGGCCGTCTGCATCATCGGCGCCACGGTGAAGAAGGAACTCTTCGGGGGGCAAGAGCCGATCGGCCAATCGATCCGGCTCAAGAAGATCGCCTTCCAGGTGGTCGGCGTCCTCAAATCCAAAGGCCAGGCCAGTTTCGGAAACGACCAGGACGACTTCGTCCTCATTCCCATACGCACTCTCCACCGGCGCATCGCCGGAAACGCCGACGTGGGCGGCATCATGGTCTCGGTCCGCGACGCGGACGCGATCGACGAGGCCAAGAGCGCCATCGAACGCCTCATGCGCGAACGCCGCCGAATCGCCTACGGCGGCCAGGACGACTTCAACGTGGGCGACATGCGCGAGATCATGAGCACCGTCACCGGCACGACCAAGATTCTCACCGCCCTCCTCGCCGCCGTGGCCGCCGTCAGCCTTGTCGTCGGCGGAATCGGCATCATGAACATCATGCTCGTCTCCGTCACCGAGCGAACGCGCGAGATCGGCATCCGCCTCGCCATCGGCGCGTTGGGGCGCGAAGTGATGATGCAATTCCTGGTCGAAGCCGTCGTCCTCTCCGGTTTCGGCGGCATCGTAGGCATCGCATTGGGACTCGGCGCCGCCGCCGCGGGTTCGGTCGTCCTCAAGGTCCCCTTCGTCCTCGAACCCGGCATCGTCGTTCTCGCCTTCGGCTTCTCGTCCGTCGTCGGCATCGTCTTCGGCTTCTTCCCCGCGCGCAAGGCCGCGCGCCTCGACCCGATCGAGGCGCTAAGGCACGAATGACGGGGCGCTTTCGGTTTGACAGTTTCGCGGGGGTCTGGCATTGTTCGATGTCGGTCTTGTCGCAAGCGCGAAACGACCGATAAGATCTAGGATACAGGATTGACAAGGGTCGGATTCCACGAAAACCAACGATAGAGGAGAAAGATCATGCCACTGGTACCGATGAGGCAACTGCTCGACGAGGCCGCCAAGGGCGGCTACGGCGTCGGCGCGTTCAACGTCAACAACATGGAGCAGATTCAGGCCATCATGGAAGCGTGTCAGGAAACGCAATCGCCCGTCATCATCCAGGCGAGCCGCGGCGCGCTCCAGTACTCGAAAATGATCTACCTCCAGAAACTCATGGAGGCCGCCGTGATCGATTGTCCCGAAATCCCGGTCGTTATGCACCTGGACCACGGCAACAGCCTCGAGACCTGCAAACAGGCCATCGCGCTCGGTTTCACCTCCGTCATGATCGACGCCTCGCTCGAAGCCGACGGCAAGACGGTCGCCTCCTACGAGTACAACGTCGAGACCACGAAGTCGGTCGTCGAGTACGCCCACGCGCGCGGCGTGACGGTCGAGGCCGAGCTCGGCGCCCTGGGCGGGATCGAGGACGGCCACGGCGCCGGTCTCGCCGCCGACGATACGACCCACCTGACCGATCCCGACCAGGTGGTCGATTTCGTTCAGAAAACCGGATGCGACGCTCTGGCCGTGGCCATCGGCACCAGTCACGGCGCGTACAAAACGATGCGCTACGACAAAGACGGCAACGCCCTTCCCCCGGCGCTCGCCCTCGATCTGATCGAGAAGATCGAGAAGAACCTCGCCGACGCCGGCTACAAGCAGTATCCGCTCGTCATGCACGGATCGTCGAGCGTGCCGCCCGAGCTGGTGGACATCGTCAACAAATACGGCGGCGCGATGAAGAAATCCATGGGCATCCCGATGAAGGACATCCAGTTCGGCATCGCGCGCGGCGTGCGCAAAGTCAACGTGGACACCGACGGCCGCATCGCCATCACGGGCGCGATCCGCAAAGTGTTCGCCGAGAAGCCCGAGAAGTTCGACCCGCGCGACTACCTCAAACCGGCGCGCGAAGCGCTCAAACAGCTGATCCTGGGCAAGGTCAAGGAC
Source organism: Candidatus Sumerlaeota bacterium (assembly GCA_016931035.1). Taxonomy (GTDB): domain Bacteria; phylum Sumerlaeota; class Sumerlaeia; order UBA8349; family UBA8349; genus JAFGFN01. The sequence continues at coordinate 291 of JAFGFN010000185.1, read as the reverse complement.
TTCGGCCAGGCGGGCCACGCCAAAGACTTCAAGCCCATGACGCTCGAAGACACGAAGAAGCTCTACGCCGGCGCCTGCGGCGGCGGCAAAGGCTGCTGCTGCGGCGGGTGAGAATCGAGCGGCGCAGGTCCAAGCAATGGCGGTTTAGAAAACAACACCGTTTGATGAATCGGAACGCGGGGAATGCTCTAAGGCCTTCCCCGCGGGGTGCATCTCACTTCCGCTACGCGGAGCGATGGGGTAATATCGCGGACGGGGCGAAGGCGCCCGACATTCTAAGTCAAGCGAGGC
>JAFGFN010000020.1 GCA_016931035.1 Candidatus Sumerlaeota bacterium | reverse complement strand
TATTGCGCTGGCGCGTCGGTCTTGCGGCGCGGCGTAGCGGCGCACGCAAGAGCCGTGACAGCACACTTCTCACACACGCTCTCAGAAAAAAGCAACATGCGAAAGGAAAGGAACATGAGGATGGAATTCCCGATCAAGAAGAAGGTCTTTGTCGCCGCTCTCATGTTGCTCGTGGGAGTTGGCTCGCTTGGCGCCACTGAACCGACCACCGAGTCTTCGCCCGACTCTTCGCCCGAGTCTTCGTCCGAAGACTCGGCCGAACTCGCCACCGAGTCCGAGTCCGCGGCCGCGGCCGACGGTAAGATCAAGATCGTTCTGGTGGGCGATTCCACGGTCACGGACAATGCGGGATGGGGGGGCGGATTCAGGCGGTTCCTGACCGACGATGCCGTGTGCACCAACACCGCGCGAGGCGGACGCAGCTCGATGAGTTTCATGAAAGAGGGGCGCTGGGCCGACGCCCTCGCGCTCAAGGGCGACTATTACCTTATCCAATTCGGGCACAACAACGAACCGGGGAAGCCGGGGCGTTCGACCGACATGCCGACGTACATCGCCGACATGAAGAAGTACGTGGACGACGCGCGCGCGATCGGCGCCAAGCCCGTTCTGGCGACGCCGCTGACGCGCCGGCAGTGGGACAGTTCGAGTCCGGGCAAGATCCGCTCCAGCCTCGCCCCCTACGCGGAAGAGGTCCGCAAGATCGCCAAGGAGAAGAACGTGCCGCTCGTCGAGCTCCACGACCGAAGCGTCGAGTTGTGCGAATCGCTCGGTCCCGAGGGATGCTTGGTCTTCAGTCCCTTCAAGTTTGTCGACGGCGAGACTAAGCACGACCACACGCATATCCACCAGAGAGGGCACGTCATGTTCGCCCGGCTCGTCGTGGACGAATTGCGCAAGAGCGTGCCCGAGCTCGCGCCGGTCCTGCGCGCCGAGCCGGTCGAGCTGGATCCCTCCGAGGCGACGCCCCAGCCCGACGCGGTCGTCTCGCCGGACGGCGGGAAGGCGCACACGACGGTTCAGGCCGCGGTCGCCGCCGTGCCCGAGAACCTGACCTTGCCGTTCGTGATTCTGATTAAGCCGGGCAAGTATGAGGGCCAGATCGTTGTGCCCAAGACAAAACCCAACGTGCGGTTTGTGGCGGAGGATCCGACAAACACGGTTCTCACTTACGCCTTGAACGTCCAGGAGATCGACGACAAGACCGACCCGAAGTACAACGGCACGGGGGTGGTCGTGCTTGCGGACGGTTTCCGCGCCGAAAACCTCACCTTCGAGAACACGTCGGGCGATCACGGCCAGGCGCTGGCGCTGCGCATCGACGGCGACCGCGCGGTTCTCAAGAATTGCCGGCTGCTCGGTTGGCAGGACACGCTCAGGGTCGACGAGGGGCGGCAGTATTTCAGAGATTGCCACATCGAGGGGCGCGTGGATTTCATCTATGGCAGCGGCACGTCCGTGTTCGACCACTGCGTCATCCACAGCAAGAACGGCGGCTACGTCACCGCCGCCAGCACGGCGGAGGACCGGGTCGGATTCGTGTTCACCCACTGCAAGTTGACGAACGATCCCGAGCCCTGGGTCGACCCAGCCGAGAACATCCGCGTTCGACTGTCCAAACCTCCCCAGGCCTATCTCGGCCGCCCCTGGCGACCCTACGGCAGCGTGACCTTCGTCGACTGCGAGATGGGCGACCATATCCGGCCGGAGGGGTGGCACAACTGGGGCAACGCCGAGAACGAGAAGACGGCGCGCTACGCCGAGTACAGCAGCACCGGTCCGGGCGCAAATCCGGCGGCGCGCGTCGAATGGTCGAAACAGCTCACCGACGAGGAATCCGAGGCATTCTCGATCGAGAACGTTCTGCGGGGTTCGGACAACTGGAATCCGGCGGCCGAGAACTGAGAGACCGGGGTCCATACAACCAACACGAAGTTTGGACCTTGCCGTGGGGCTTACGCGACCGTCGCCCGCCGGCACGACTTTCACTCACGGATAACCGCGGCCGCTCGAGATTCGACGAGTGAGAATTAGGGTCGATTCGCGCTCCGCGTTTCGATAGAATCGTCGGAGTGTCTGTGAGAGGAAAGGACTTAGGGAGCGGCATGAAATACGTGATCTTTCTCGGCGATGGGATGGCCGACGAGCCGATCGAGTCTCTCGGAGGGCGCACACCCCTCCAAGCGGCGGACACGCCCAACTTGGACCGGCTGGCGCGGCGCGGCGCGCGGTTCGGCACCTTCCTCTCGCTTCCCGACGGGTTCCCGACGAGCTCGGACGTGGCGAACCTTTCCGTCCTGGGATACGATCTGAACGACGCCTACCACGGTCGAGGTCCGCTCGAAGCGGCGAGCCAGGGGATCGTTCTGGCCGACGACGAGATTGCGATGCGATGCAACCTGGTCACGGTGACCGACGACGGCATTCTTCTCGACTATTCCGGCGGGCAGATCCGGGGCGCGGAAGCCGAGGCCCTGGTCGAGGCGCTCGATCACGAGTTCGGGACCCCGACGATCCGGTTCCGCAAGGGCGTGAGCTATCGGAACCTCCTGATTCTGAAGGGTTTGGAGTATTCGTCCGACTTTCGCTATGAGAAGCCGGACGATCATCCCGGCGATCCCTACGCCGATCTGTTACCGAAACCGGGCACGCCCGAAAGCGCCCACACGGCGGAGCTCGTGCGGGTCCTCATGCTGAACTCGATCAACCTTCTGTCGGACCATCCCGTGAACAAGGCGCGCGCGGCGCGGGGCGAATCGCCCGCGAACATGGCGTGGCTCTGGAGCGCGGGCCGCAAGCCGCGGATGAAGTCGTTCGAGGAAGCCTACGGCAAGACGGGGTCGATCGTCACGGCGGTCGGCGTGATCAAGGGGATCGGCATTCTGGGCGGTCTCGACGTGCTCGAGGTCGAGGGCGCGACCGGCTATATCGACACCAACTACGAGGGGAAGGCCCGCGCCGGGGTCGAGGCGTTGCGCGACCACGACTTCGTCTACGTCCACGTCGAGGCGATCGACGAGGTTTCGCACGACGGCAAGCTCGATCTCAAACTCCAGGCGATCGAGGATTTCGACAAACGTCTGATCGGGACGTTCCTCGAAGAGTTCGGCGACCTGGACAACCTGACGATCGGCGTCCTGCCCGATCACCCCGTGCCCGTCGAGCTGCGCCGCCACACACGCACCCCGGTGCCGGTGATGATCTCGCGCGCGGGACGCGAGAGCGATCCGGGCGGCCTGCTGTACAACGAAATCGACGCCCTCAAGGGGAGTCTCGGCGCGATGCGAGGCGACGGCGCGATGCGGGCGCTCTTTGCGGACTAGTCGCGCCGAGGCGCCGTTCAGGAAGAATCGTACACAGACGACGTTCAAGCCTTGTCGGATCCGTTGGGGACGAAACGCATGGCCGCGAATCCAACGCAGACCCGTCCCGGATTCTCCCGCCGGTCGCGGCTCGACTTCCTGCTGGCCGTGATGGTCTTCGCCGCGCCGTTCGCCTCGCCGGGCAACGTGATCTTTCCCTATCCGGGGCTCCTCGGGGCCGACCGGCCCCAATATCATCTTCCCTATATGCAATTCGAGTACGACTGGCTGCGGCAAGGCGTCATCCCGTTCTGGAACCCCTACGTCTACGGCGGGACGCCCGAGTTCGGGAATCCCGAACGCGCGCCGATGTACCCGGTTCATTTCTTCCCGGCGATGTTCCTCGGTCCCGTCATGATGATGAAGATCAAGTTCTTGTTTCATCTCGGATTGGCGGGACTCGGGTGTTTTCTCTTTCTGCGCGCGCTGTCCGTCCGAGGGTGGTTGGCGGTTCTGAGCGCGTTGACCCTCGAAGCGAGCGGATGGCCGGTCACGAAGATCGCGATTCCGAACGTGGGAGATTCGGCGGCGTGGATTCCGCTCATGTTGTTTCTCAGCCTCCGGTTTGTGCGCCGTCCGACGCTTGGGCGCGGATTGGTCCTCGCCCTCCTCGGCGGCTTCATGCTCAATCTGTTCTTCCCCCAGATCACCCTGACGCTGATCGGGCTCTGCGCCCTGGTTTCCGCCGTCCACTTCGTCAAGGTCCGGGGCGCGACCCGCCCCGCGCCCCCGGCTGCCGTCTGGATCGACCGATTGTTTCTTCCCGCGCTCGAACTGGTCGTTCTTCTTCTCTTATGGCGCTACCCCAAGGGGGCGGTCCCGTTTCCGCAGGAAGGGTGGCGTTGCGCCTTCAACTCGTTTGGCCGGATCGGTGTGGGCGCCCTGATTCTCATCGCTGTTTTGTGGATGGTGTGGCTCGGGCTGCGCGGCCTGAGAGTGCGGGTCGATTGGCGGGGGCTCGGACGCTGGGCGGTGCGATTCGCGGGGGTTTGGATTCTGGCCGCGTCGTTGGCGGCGCCTCAGCTGGCCATTACGAGCGAGTTCATCCCCTTGTCCAACCAGGCGGGATTGGAGTACGGCCCCGACGACTACTTCACCGGGGTTCAAGCCTACGGATGCATCCAGGAGTTCGTGATTCAGTCCGGCCTGCTCAGGAGGCCCTTCGCCGAGAACGTCAAGGAGTCGATCAACAACATGGCGGTCGGCCCGGTCGTCCATGCGCTTGTCCTGGCAGGCATTCTCGCCGGATTCCACCGCCGGAGCCGATGGTTTCTGTTCCTCGTCGCGGGATCGGCGCTCGTCGGAGCGGTCTATTTCGCCGCGCCCGGGATCTATGAAGCGTGGATTCGACTCCCCTTTTTCCGCAACTTCTCGGGATTGTCGCGCTACCTCGGGTTCCTGAACGTGTTCCTGATCGTCCTGGCGGCGCTATCGGCGGAGATCTGGCTCAAGCGGCTCCGCCGGGGTCTGGGGCGGTCGCTCCCCGGGGTTCTCGTCACGGCGGCGTTGATTGCGAACCTCGGTCTTCTCGTTCACCATCAGACGCTCTACTGGCGTCACGTCCGAGAGGGGGCGAAGCGGCCGATTCCCGAGGCGGTCGCTCGAATGGTCGAGCGTCACGTCGCGCCGGACGAGCGCCTGATCGTCGATGCGCGGAACCGGCCCGACGACTATCAGCCCCTCCTGATGTTCGGGATGACACACCGCTTCCACACCCTCCCGACGATCGCCCCGATGCGCTTGATGGCCTACGACCGATGGATGCGGGGGCACAACGATTCGCTCGGCGTGAACCACGACGACTATCGAGCCGGGCTGTTCGAGCCGACCCCGTCGCCCTGGACTCGCGCGATGCGGGTGAGCGCGTTCCTTCTGCCGCCCGGCGCCGAGCCTGGAGCGGGTTGGGGGAAATCGCCCGGAGCGCCCGTTCCGCTCGACGAATGGGGGGGCTGGCGTCTGGTCGGCGACCGCGATCTCCTTCCGGCCGCGTGGCCCGAGGACAATCTCGACCGCGATCCGCCCGTTCCCGAGATTCCGGAAGGGTGGCGCGTCGAGTTGACGCTGAACGAACTCCATCGCCTGGAGTACCGGGTTTTCAACCCGCTCGGCCCTACCTGGATGGCGGTTCCCATGGCGCGGTACCCCGGTTGGCGTGCGTGGGTCGCGACCGAGGCCGAACCGCCGCCCGACGAGACGGGGATTCGCGCCGCGCCGCGGGGCCGCGGACGAAGCCCGCGCGACAGACGCCCCCCCCCGAGCGGATCGCCCCCTCCGAGCGCACTCGGGTTGCTAGGCGGGTTCCTGGCCGGGGACGATTCTGGCCAGGACGCCACAGATGATGGAACAACACGGACAATTATGGCCTACAGATTCCTTCAATCTGTGCCGATACCTTCGGGCGAGAGTATTGTGCGGCTCGAATACAGTCCGGGCCGCTTCGCCTTGGGATGGTTCTTGTTCTTGTGGGGTGTTTGGGTCTCGATTTGTCTGGCCGTTCGGACCCGTCTGACGGGCCCGGCGAGTCCGGCCGATCCGGCGCCGCCCGAGGTTCCGGCGGGGTGGCGGAAGGCCTTCGAGACGCTCGCGATCGGCGGCCTGATTCCGGCGGCGCTGATCGGCGCGCGCGTCTGGAACTCGGTTCCCGACGTGCTCTTGGTGCGTCTCGGCGAGATCGTGCTGGTCGGCCTGCTCAGTTACTTCTCGGCCGCCGCGATCCGTCGGGCTTATCGCGAAAGGCCGTTGACCGAACTCGACACTGAACCCGAACCCTCTCCCCCTGTATCGCAGTAGAAACCTACAGGAGACTCGTTCATGACGATTGACGAAAAAGTCTACCCCCTCCTCTGCCAACCTGTTCTGAAGAGCCGGATTTGGGGGGGGCGGCACCTCGAAACGCTCTTCGGGATCGACCTTCCCAACGGCGAGAAGATCGGCGAGGCCTGGATGGCGGCCGACCTGGCCGAGGGCGCTTCGTGGATCGCCAACGGCTCGCACCAGGGCAAGACACTGTCGGAAGTCACCGCGCTCTGGGGCGAAGGAATGATCGGGTCCGCGTGGCGCGGGAAACCGACGGGGGGGCGGTTTCCGCTTCTCATCAAGTTTCTCGACGCCCGCGACGACCTGAGCGTCCAGGTCCATCCCGACGCGCGGGCGTGCCGTCGCGAGTTCCCGAACGATTTCCCTAAGGACGAGAGCTGGATCGTCATCGACACCGAGCCGGGCGCGCGCATCCTCCACGGCTTCGTGCGGGGCACTACGCTCGAAGACGTGGATCGCCTCCTGGCCGAGGGGCGGGTGATCGAGTGTATCCGGTCGATCGAACCGAAGCCGGGGGATGTGTTCCGCGTGGCGCCGGGCACCGTTCACGCCCTCTGCCAGGGGGTGGTTCTGCTCGAGATCCAGGAGCCCTCCGACTCGACCTTCCGCATCTACGACTACGGCCGCCTGGGGGCCGACGGCAAGCCGCGCGCCCTCCATATCGACGCCGCCCGCCGGGTGATGCGGTTCCTCGATTCCGATCTTCCCGCCGGAATGGAACCGATCGCGACCGCGCGGCGCTGGGGGACCCAGGAGATCCTAGTCGACGTCGAAGCCTACCGGATCGAGCGCATTCGAGCGAAAAGGTCTCTCGAATGGGAGATCGATCCGCGTTCGGCGCAAGTCGTCGTGATGCTAGCGGGGAGCGGCCGAATCCAGGGCGCGGGCGAGACGGTTCCCATGAAGAAGGGCGCGTGCGTCATCTTGCCCGCCGCACTGGGAAGCGTTCACCTGGAAGTCGAACAGGAAGCGATGGAATGCGTCCTGGCCGGAGCGGGCGAGATCGAAATGATTCGCGGTTGACGTCGTCGGTCACGATGCCTTCCGCCCTCCGATTCCTTTCCTGAAAACCGCCCGCGAATCACACGGATCGTCCAAAGAATGGGTCCAATTCAATTCGCGCAAATTCGTGTGATTCGTGCGCCTTCAGTGTGTCCTTTCAAATGCGTACCGGTATCACGATGAGCTCGGGAGCCGAAGCTGGGCGAGAAGAGCGCGGGCGGCGGCGTGTCCGGGATTGAGGCGCAGACAAGTCTCGAGCATCTCCGCCGCTCGCGCTCCCTGGCCGAGACGCGCGAGGAGGACTGCGTAGTTGTTGTAGGCGTCGGCGTTCCGCGGATCGAGACGCAATGCTTGTTCGAAGAGCGCTTGCGCGTCCTCCGCAAATCCCTGAGCCATGTAGCAGAGCGCGACGATATGATGCGCCTGACCCGAGGCGGGTTCGACTTTCGCCCAGGTCTCGGCGGCCCGCGCCGCCTCGTCCCAGCGGCCCGCCTGGGCGCATCGCTCGGCGATGAGCCGGACGGGATCGACGGCCTCGGGCCGCGCCTCGCGGGCGCGACGCCACAGGTCGAGCGCGGGATCGAGCCGGCCGCGCGCGGCCTCGGCCAGTCCGCGATACACGAGCGCCAGGGCGAAATTGTCGTACGCCGCGTCGCCGAGCGCCTCGACCCTCTCCCACGCCTCGACGGCTTCGTCGAGCCGTCCCGAGCGGTCGAGACACGTCCCGAGATCGAGCCACCCTTTCGAGAATTCCGGACGAATCTCGAGCGCGCGGCGGTAGAACGGCGCGGCGTCTTCGTGCCGTCCCTTGGTCATGAGGAACAACGCCAGGTCGTAGTTCGTCGCAAAGGCGTCTTCGGCGCGCCGGACCGCCTCGCGTAGCTCGTCCTCGGTGAACGAGGTGTCGGGCCGGTGCGGCGCGATCTCGGGCCGGGTCGAGCCGAGTTCGAGAAGACGCTTTCCCGCCGGACGCGAGGCCCACTTGCGCTGGCGATCCCACAGGACGACCGTGTCGTCGCGGTCGAACCACATCGCGTCGGTCAGGCCGTGCGCCTCCCGATACTGACGGCAGAGTTCCGTCCCGGGAACAACGGAGAGGGCGGAGACGGTGACGCAATGGGGACCCGTTTCGAGAGCGAGATCGAGCGTTGCCTGAAGGTCGCGGCGGGTTTCGCCCGGCAATCCGACGATCAGATAGTAACGCACGAGCATTCCGAACCGGCGCGCCATTCGGGTCGCCTCGCGCACTTTGGCGAGGTCGGATTTCTTTCGAATCGCTTCGAGCATCTCGACGCTGCCCGATTCGACGCCGAAGCTGACCGCGTAGCACCCGGCCTTGCGCATCCAGTAGAGACGCTCCTCGTCCAAGCAGTCGGCGCGCGTGTCGCACGTCCACCACAGATCGAGTCGCGCGTCGATCATCGCCTCGCACACTTCCCGCACCCGCTCGGCGCGAAGCGTGAACGTTTCATCCTTGATCCCGATGTCGCGCCGTCCGCGCCGGCGCAGCGCCTCTAACTCGGCGATCACGTGCCCGACGGGCCGCTCGCGCACGCGTTGTCCCCACAATGCGGGTGAGGAACAGAACGTACACTGGAACGGACAACCTCGCGCCGTCGCGACGATCGAGTAGTCGAAATGACGCGATGGGATCGGGAGCGCGCCCAAGTCCTCGACCGGGCGGGCGGGGCCGGGCCAATTCACCGAGCCGTCTTCGTTTCGCGACGCGATGCCGGGAACGCCGTACGCCGCGTCGCCCTTTTCGAGTCGCCGCGCCAGTTCGAGCAGACTGTCGTCCGCCTCGCCCACGGCGACGAAATCGACTTCGCGACATCGCCGCAGGATTTCCTCGTAGAGAAACGTGGCGTGGACGCCGCCCAGGACGATGCGCACGGCGGGGTTCGATTTGCGGAACGCCCGGACCCATTCGAGCGTCGCGGCGCGGTTGTGGGTCAGGGACGAAATCCCGGCCAGGTCGGGCGCGAATGCCGCGGCTTGGGCGAGCGACTCGTTCCACGGCGTGAGAGCGTGGTTGAGGAGACGAACCTCGAAGCCGGACTCGATCAGGCGCGCGGCGAGGAGATAGAGACCGATCGACGTTTCCGAGTTGTCGCCGTCGTCCGCCGCGCGCAGCGCCGCCGCGTCGTTCGTCTTGCGGATCGGAGGATTGAGAAGAAGGACCTTCACGGATCGCGCGCCTCCACGCGGCGGGGTGAGCGGTGGGTTGTCATGGACAATATGCTCCAGCGCCGGGCTAGGAATCGAGCGTTTTCGCAGAGCGGCCGCCTACCATTTTCCAAGTTGGGCAAAGTGCTCTGTTCCGGCGCGAGCAAAGTGTTCTGCTCCCGGGCGAGTGGAGTGTTCTGTTCCCGGGCGAGTGGAGTGTTCTGTTCTTGCCGGTCGAGAAAGGAGTTTGAGATGGGGAGCCGAAATGCGTCGTTTGAGATCTGAGATCTGGAATCTCACATCTCCACTCCGAAGATCTCGAATCTGAGATACGATGTCCGAAACCGGTAGAGGCCTTGGCCCTCTTGTCGTCTCGCGGTCTTCTATGCCGGGCTGTCTTGCGGTTCCACCCGGCCCGACCACCTCGCGATTCTCCTCGTCCCGACCGTCCCGCGATTCTCCTCGTCCCGACCGTCCCGCGATTCTCCTCGTCCCGATCATCGTGAGGTTCTACTCACGCCGGGAGTCCGGAGTCCTACTCTTTCGCGTCGGGATCGGGATGGATATCGGGACGGGCTTCGTGGAGCGTCCGGGCGAGTTCACGCCGAAACTCCGCCGCGCGCCGTTCCGCGTCGTATCGTGCCCGCACCGCGTCGGTCAGGTGGCGTTGCCCTTGGATGTCGCTGTTTTGCAGACTGTTCGCCCATGCCCGAATCTGGCGCGAGCAACTCTCGGCGAGCGACAGGAGGTCCGAGATCTCGGACCGGAGATGGACCGCATCGGGAGCGCGCTCGACGAAATGCAGCATCGAGCGCGCCTCCCCGGCGGATCCGCGCGCAATGTAGAGAAAGGCGAGAAGCTCGGCGGTCGAACCCCGTTCGAATCCTTCGGCAATGTTGTTCGAGATCGACAGGACGGCGCGGCGCAGCTGGTCGCGCAAATCGCCCGCCTGCGAGAAGAACCGGTCACGCGTGACGGCATAGACGCGTTGCGCCAGATCCATCGCGGCCGGCCAGACGGGCAGGTCTTCGAATCGCTCATACTTCATGATCTATTCCTCCCTTTCAGGAGCATCGCATGGCGAGTCGGAGTTCGCATCGGCGATGCGTTCCTTCCCGCGATGGACGTCGCGTTTCTCTGGAGAACCGGCCCCGCTACCCCCGGCGTATTCGGTTCTCCGCGCGGTCACGTCGGCGAAGAACGTTTCCATGTCGTCGAGGATCTCGGAGGCGGGTTTGCGGTGGATGGTCTCGGAGGGGAGCGAGCCGAGGAAGACTTGGCCATAGCGCTTCGTCACGACCCGCCGGTCGAGGATGAGGACCGCGCCGTAGTCTTCGCGCGTGCGGATCAGCCGTCCGAAACCCTGCTTGAACTTGATGACGGCCTGCGGGACCGTGTACTGCATGAACGAATCGACTCCCATCGCGTCGAGCCGTTCGACCCGCGCGCGGAACAACGGGTCGGTCGGCACCTGAAAGGGGAGTTTGACCAGGACGAGGAGGCGCAGCGCGTCGCCGGGTACGTCCACTCCCTCCCAGAAGCTCGACGTGGCGAAAAGGATCGACGTGCGGTCGTTCTTGAATCGTTCGAGGAGAACGGCGCGGCTTTCGGAACCTTGCCGCAGGCAGGTGTAGCCCATTCCGCGCAGGACGGGCTCAAGGCGTTCATGGAACGCCTTAAGCTGGCGGTACGAGGTGAAGAGGACGAACGCGCTGCCGCGCGAGATTCTCAGGGCGTGGAGGAGAAAGTCGCACGCCGCCGGGTCGAACTCGCGGTCGGCGGGATCGGGGACGTCGATCGGGACGCCGACGAACGCCTGGCGGTCGAAGTTGAACGGGGTGTCGAGCTGGAGCGCCCGCACGCGTTCGAGCGTGTCGCTCTCGCAGTGTTCGGCGCTGAGTCCGACGCGTCCGACGAAGAAATCGAACGCGCGGTCGACGGTGAGGGTGGCCGAGGTCATGACGATCGTCTTGGCGCGGGAATAGACCGCTTCGTTCAGGTCGCCCTGGACTTCGAGGGGAAGCGAGAACAGGCGGACGTGGCAGGACGCCGTCTTGTCGTGGGGCCGATAGACCTCGATCCATCGACATTGGTTCTGCGACACGGAATAGAACTTGCGGAACTCGTCGATGCGGTGCGACATCTTGTGGACGATCGAGCCGAGTTCGCCCGCGGGCCCTTCGAGATCGCTTCGCTTGCCTTCGGGGACCTTGCGAACGGCCGACTGAACCTGGCGAAGTCCTTGGACGAGTTGCTGCATCGACTCGACGACGCGATCCACCTCTTCGCGCAACGTGCGGGTCCAGAACCGCCCGTCCTCGACTTCGGGTGTGATGCGCATCTGTTCTTCTTTGCCCGCCGGGATGGGGCCGCCCGAGAAGTCGGCCACCCCTTGGGCGCAGGCGTCCATGAGTTCCTCGACCTCCTCCCCCAAGGCGAAACGCAAGGGGACGAGTTCGGACGGGATGCGTTCGGCGGCCTGGATGGTCGATTCGGTCGGCAGGTGAAAGGCGACGTTGCGCAAGAGCGAATGGACCAGGGGGAGCAGGCCGAACTGACGGCGGTCGCGATGGACCAGACGGTTCAAGAGGCGGCTCAGGGTGCGGCGCGTGAGGCGCAGGCCGAAGTATTGGGTTGCCACGTTCTCGACGTTGTGCGCTTCGTCGAAGACGATCCGGTCATAGGGGGGGAGGACGGCGGTCGAGGAGTAGTTGTTGGATTCCATGCGCACCGCCATGTCGGCCATGACGAGGTGGTGGTTGGCGACGATCAGGTCGGCGCGGGCGGCGCGGCGGCGCGCCTCGAAGAAGAAGCACTTGGCGTAGTGTTCGCACTTGACGCGGGCGCAGTTGTCGGCGTCGCACGCGACTTGTTCCCACGCCTCGGGATCGGGGACGAAGCCGAGATGACTCAGGCTCCCGGTTTCGGTCTTCGCCGCCCATTCGACGATGGCCCGCACCTGGGATTCGAGTTCGGGCTCGCCGAACATGTCGGGGGTGGCGACGAGTTGCTGAGCGCGTCGGCGGCACAGGTAATTGCCGCGGCCCTTCATGAGCTCGGCGGTGAATTCGAGACCGAGGTGCTTTTGGAGAAAGGGGATGTCTTTGCCGATCAGCTGTTCCTGGAGATTGATCGTGTTGGTCGAAACCACGACCTTCTCGCCGTTGGTTTTCGCCCAGTAGAGGAGCGGCAGAAGATAGGCGAGCGACTTGCCCGTCCCGGTGCCCGCCTCGATGACGGCGATCCCGTCGTCGTTCAGGGCGTCGGCCACTTGGCGAAGCATCCGCACCTGTTGCGGGCGGTCCTCGTAGCGCCGACCCATGGATCGGGCCAGACGTCCGCCCGGGGCAAGGGTCTTTTCGAGCCGCTCGACGTCGAGCGCGCGGCGCTCCTTGGGGAGCATGGCGGGGACGATCACGCGGAGGCGTTCGACCGCGTTGTCGACGACGTAGCTCCCGACGCCCAAGTTGCCGAACCGCGAGGCGACCTCGATATCCTCCTGCGAAGGGCGCAGATCGCCTCCCGGGTGATTGTGGATCACGACGTTGCCGGGCCGGACTTGGCGCTCAATCACGGGGACGGCGTCCTGGTTTCCGTAGGCGCACGCCTCGACCGATTCGACGACGGCGTCGGAATTCACTCGCCCGACGAAGAACACTTCGTCGCCGCCGCACTCGGCGATCGCGCCGCAGAGGGCGTCGCGCGCCGCGGGGGCGATCAGGCTGTCGACGGGCGTGGTTTTGGATTCGGACATGATTGAACTAGGCCGCGCATGCGGGGACCCGGAGGCGCCATGACTATGCACTGCGGGCGAGGCGCCCGCAATGCGGGGGGCAGCCGACCGTCAGATTCGAACTAACGGATCGTGCATCGTTTGGAGTACAGGCTTCAGCCTGTTCTTCCGGCTCAAGAGCAACCTGAAGGTTGTACTCTGAACTCCTCGTCCCGAGACGGACGGACCACTACGCGCGCTTGCGGAAGAGAAGAACGCAGTCGCTGCTCGTCCGGGGGTCGAACGGCTCGCGCGACATGCCGCCGTATCGGGCCTCGACATCCAGACCCGCGCGGCGAGCGGCATTCTCGATCTGACGCGCCCGAAGCGGTGTCAGGACGGCGCAATCGGATGCGGTTTCCCAATCGTCGAACGAGCCCGGCTGCGAGGCGCACAAGGTCAGAAGAATCCGTCCGTCGTCCAGGCGCTGGAGCGTCTTGGTCAGAACGGTCTCGTGGCCGTCGACCGATCCGTGACGCACGACGGCGAACGACTCCGTGGTGTCGAAACGTTCGTAGTTGAGCGTCTGAGTGAGAATGAGTCCTCCGGCGAGCGTGGCGTCGGCCGCGTTGCGCAAGGCGCGGCGCAGGTCGGTCGGATTGACGAACAAGCTGAGCGTGTTGCCCAGAATCAGCGTCAGGGCGGCGGGACGCCCGGCATCGAGCGGTTCGAGAAGATCCGCGAGCCGGTAGTCGACGCGCACGCCGCGCGTCAGGCGATTGGCCTCGATGAGGATCGGTTCGCTGGCGTCGATCGCCGTGACCGGATAGCCCGCTTTGGCCAGAAGGCGGCTGTGAAACCCGGTGCCGCATCCGAGGTCGAGAACCCGAGTTCCACGCATGGGGCGCTGTTTTCCATCCGGACCTTTCCTTGCGGCCGCGGCCGTTTCGAGCAGGAAGTCGCGCTCCTTGCGGCTGCGTTTCTTCTCGTCGACCAGGAGTTTGTAGACCTTCCCCATTCGGGCGAACAGCGGTTCGACGTTGGTGTCGGGCAGGATGACGGCCAGAGGCTCGTACTCGGTTCGGCCGCACTCTGGAGCGCGGCGCATGCTACGTTTCTTCATCGACAAAATCCCCCTCTTTTTCGACGAATACGATACTGCGGACCGCATTGTACTTATTCCCGGGGGTAAAAACAACCGATGGATTGCACGTCTGGAGGGGCGCGGTTTGAGCGAGCGGAGGGTGCAACCCGGCATTTCAGACGAACGTCCTCGTTTCGGAAGAGAAACGTCTCCGCCGGCTTTATGCCGGTGGAACGGCGATTAT
>JAFGFN010000019.1 GCA_016931035.1 Candidatus Sumerlaeota bacterium | reverse complement strand
CGGAGTCGGCACAAAACGGGAACGTCTTTTCCCTGGGTTTCACCCAGGGCTATTCAAATTGCTCCCCTCCGGGGAACCTGTTTTGGATACTACTGGTGTCATTTCTCCATTCTATGGCCGTCGAGACGCTCGCGCAACTCGCGGAAGTCGGCGTCGGCGGCAAAGGACGCCGCCTTCTCGGAGTCGAGTTCGCGGACCGCGTCCTCGACTCTTCCCAAGCCGTCCAAGGCGCGGGCGAGCCCCATCGCGACCTGCTTGCGGACTTCCGGACCCTCCTTGCCTCGTTCGCGCGACACGCGCCGGGCGAACGAGAACCGAGCGGCGGCGCGAGCCGGATCGCCCTTGACCAGATCGATCTCTCCAAGAGTGAGGACGGGCCAGAGATCGCCGAGGTTCCCGTACTTCTTGAACCGTCTTTCCAGATCGTCGAACCCCAGGAGATAACTCACGCTCTCGTCGCGAGGACAGATCGCGGCGGCTTCGAGATAGGAGCGACAGGCCTCGACCAGTTCGAGACGCCGCAGATGTTGGTGTCCCGTCAGAATCGGATCCACCGCCTTTTCGAACTTCGCCAGCTCGACCAGGAAGTCGGGGTGTTTCGCTCCTCCGTCCAGATACCGGCTCACGTTTTCACGACGGCTGCGAAGGAGATCGATGTTCACGAGAAGGGCTTCGTCGGTATAGCCGTACTTGGGCGACTCGAATTCGAGATGCGGAGAATTCTCCGTGTTGAGTGGGGCGCGGGCGAAATCGGCCTCGAGCGCGGGAGCGCTGGTCAGGAAGCAGGACAGGATCTTCTCGGGCTGGTGGAGCGACACCTCCGCCAGATCGCGCCGGATCTCGGGACGGCTCGTGCGCTCGATCAGCCGATCGAGGTCGATCCGCAGGGGCTCGTTCGTACCGATCAAGAGGAGATAGTGGGTCGGCTCGTTGTTCATGTACCAGATCGTCATGTCGGGAAAGACGTGCGCGAAGGTCTTCAAGGCGCAGGCGAACACCTCGGGCGACATCCCGCCCAGCGGCATCCAGACGACGACCATTCCGTCGTCCGTGATCGAGCGGCGGCACAGGTCGAAGTACTCGACGTCGTAGAGGTTCGCGTTGGACTTGTAGCGCAGGTCGGTGCAGTCGGTGGCGATGATGTCGTAACGCGTGTCCGTGAAACGAAGGTACGAACGCGCGTCGTCGAAGATCAGGCGGAAGCGCGGGTCGCGCGGTTCGTCGAGCATTCCGTGATTCGAATCCTTGAGAAAGCCCGCCATTTTCGGAACCGTCTTGGAGATCTCGATGCAGTCGATCCGTTCGAGCTCGGGATAGAGCGTGTAGGAATACGACGCACCCCCGGAGCCGAACCCGACGGTGAGGGCCGACTTGGGATTCTCGAGAAACAGCATCGGGACGTGCGCCAGGCTCTTCTGATCGGTCAGCAGAATGCGATCGGTGCCGGCGACCCCGACGTTGTCGACGTAGAGGGTGCGATAACCGATCGAATTTTCGACCACAGATACCGTGGCGAGGGGGCCCTCTTCGTAGGCGACGATCTTGTGATGGAACTCGCGACTCAGGTCCTGGAAATAGTAGTCCCTTGGGAACGCCGCCAAGAACACGACCAGGATCGCGGTCCCGAGCACGGACCACGCCAGACGCGAGCGCGAGTCGCCGCGGGACCGGGCGACCAGAACGATCACACCGAGGGCGACGTTCGTCAAACCCAGGACGAGAAGTCCGCGTCCGAGACCGAAGACCGGGATAAGCAGAAATCCGGCGCAAAACGACCCTAGGATCGCCCCGACGGTGTTGACGGCATAAAGACGCCCCGTCCCCGCGCCCACCCGGCGCAGATGGACGATGCAGATGCGCGCGGCAACCGGAAACGCCATCCCCATGAGAAACGTGGGAAGACCGATGGTCGCGACGGTCCGAACGAAGACGTTTGCCGTCGCCAAACGCCAGTTGAAGGCAAAGGTGTCGGGATCCAGAGCCTCTCCGAAACCGATAAGCCCTGCATAGCGAATCAGGACGAACAACGAGAACGCTCCCGACAGACCGATCAGAATCTGAATCAAGCCGTAGAGTCGCACCGGGTCGCGTTCGCGGTCGATCCGGGCCGACATGAATCCTCCGCCCAGAAAGAGCCCGGTCAGGAAAACCGTGAGCATCGCGCTGAACGAATAGGTCGTGTTCTTCAGGTATTCGAACCGGAACACGAGGGCGCGAGTCCAGAACACCTGGTAGGCCAACGCGACGAAACCCGAGATCCCGTACGTCGCGAGAACCAGCCGCGCGAGCCGGGGCTCGATGCGCGCGCGATCTTCTTCGGGCGGGGTGGGGGAGAGGGGCATAGGCTCGGTCGGCGCCGCCTCCGGCACGGCGGCGAGCGCGGCCCGCTCGACGCGCATCGACAGGGCGAGCGAGGCGATTCCGACCAGTCCGCTCACGGCGGCGGCGAGATAGATGGTTCCCGCCACGCCCAGCGCGGCGATGAATACGAACCCCGCCAGGAAGGTGCCGACCAGCGCGCCCGCCGTGTTCACCGTGTAGAGACCGCCGATCCGGCTTCCGAGCGCGTCGCTTCGACGGACAAGAAAGCGCGAGAGAAGCGGCAGGGTCGCGCCCATGCAGGTCGTCGGGATAAGAAGCACGAGGAAGGTGAGGGCGAATCGCAACAGACTCAGAACGAAGAACGAAGCGCTTCCGCCTCGGTAAACGGCTCCGTACACCGGATCGAACGAAGAGAGCATCCAGGGGACGGCTAGAGCCGTCGCGGCGACGACCAGCTCGAGGACGCCGTAGAGGCGCAGGGGGCGGCGAATTCGGTCCGCCAGGCGTCCGCCGAGATAGCTCCCGAGGGCCAGTCCTCCCATGAACGCGGCAACGACGGTCGAGACGGCGTAGATCGTCGCGCCGAACACGGTGAGAAGGAGCCGGGTCCAGATGACTTCGTAGATCAGGCCGCTGGCGCCCGAGAAGAAAAAGAAGAGAAAGACGAGCGATAAAGGAACGGCGAATTGCGAATTGGGAATTGCCGGTTCGGAATTCGAGGTTTGGGATTTCGGATCGACCATCTCTTGCCTCACGACTCTCCAGCGACTCTTTTCTCTAATCCGCAATCCCCAATCCGCATTCCGCAATCGTTACATCTTCTGATACTTCGGCCCGTCGCCTCCCTCGGGCGGAGTCCATTCCAAGTTCTCCAAGGGGTCCTTGATCTCGCACGTTTTGCAGTGGACGCAATTCGAGAAGTTGACCTGAATGCCCAGGAACCGCCCATCGGGATCGAGATTCTCTTCGTAAACCTTCGCCGGACAGAACCGCGTGCACGGCATGGCGTACTCTTCGCGGCATCGCTCGCAGACGCTCGGGTCGAGAATCTTGCAGTGTGGGGGTTGATGCTCGTTGTGAATCGAGCCGCTCTTATACACGTCGGTCAGGATGTCGAGATACAGCGCGTCGTCGGTCGGCGTCTTCGGAGTGGGTCGACCCGCCGAAGCTTTGCGAAGACCCTTGTGGTCGGGCGGCATGGTCTTGCGGCCGGGAGGAAGCGCGCCGCCCGAGAACATGTGCATTCCGGTCGCCATCATGCCGGGGATCAGACCGCCGTGATAACTCTGGCGATAGTTGCGCGCGCGCCGCAGCTCCGCCCCGGCCCAACTCGAATCGAAATCCGGCTTGTAGTCGAGCGCGCGAGCGGAGAAATCTCCCGCCGTCAGCGCGTTGAGGATTCGGTCGGCGGCGAGCGCGCCCGATTTCATCGCCAGGTGGATGCCCTTGAGGCGCATCGAGTTGACGAACCCCGCGCCGTCGCCCACCAGCACGGCGCCGTCCGTCGCGAGACGAGGAAGGGCGAAGTATCCCCCCTCGGGCAAGGTTTTCGCGCCGTACTCGACGACTTTGCCTCCCTTCACGATTTCCGCCACCAACGGATGCGCCTTGAGCTGAAGGAACGCGCCGTGTGTGTTGAAGAGCGGGTTCGGATAGTCGAGACCCATCACGAGACCCACGGCGACGAGCGTGTCGCTCAAAGCGTAGACGAACGAACCGCCGTAGGTCGATATGTCGAGCGGATAGCCGAACGTATGGATCACGGCGCCTTGTTCGATCCGTCCTTCCGGGATCTCGATCAGCTCCTTGATTCCCAGCGCCCAGGTTTGAGAGTTCGACTCGGCGTCGAGACGAAAATCGCGAATCAGACGTTGAGAGAGATAGCCGCGCGTGCCTTCGCCCAACACGGTGACCTTGGCCAACAGGTCCATTCCCGCCGCGTAGCCCTCGCCCGGATTGCCTTCCTTGTCCAGTCCCTTGTCGCCGATTCGAGCCCCGACGATCCGGTCGCCGTCGCGCAGGAGTTCGGTCGCCGCGAACTCGGTGTACACCTCGATCCCTTCCTCTTCGCATTTCGCCGCCAACCAGCGGGTCATTTCCGCGATCGAAGCGATGTGGTAACCGCCCGAATTGCGCATTTCTTTGGGGAGCAGCGGAGCCGGGACGGGAATCTTGCCGCTGGGGGTGAGGTAGTACACTCCGTCGTTTTTGACTGGGGTGACGAACGGGAGATCGCTTTCCTCGAGATCGGGAAAGAGCTCGCGGAACGTCGTCGGATCGACCACGGCGCCCGAGAGCGTATGGCTGCCGACCTGGGCGCCCTTGTCGATCGCGAGGACCGTGGGTTCCTCGATAGGCGGTCGCCCCTCGGCGGCGGCCTTCTCGTTGCGGGATTTGACCTCGCGCATGAACCGGTAGGCCGCGCAGAGATTCGCCACGCCCGCGCCGACGAAAACGACGTCGAGTTCCATGCTTTCGCGTTCTTGAGTGGGTGTCATCGCGCCGTTTCCCCCCCCCCTCCGGAATGAAGATCGACCGCACGGGAGACTCTCCTTGCTGCACGCGGTCGGCCAAGGGGTCCATACTTTGCACGATCGAGCCGGTTTTCGAAAGTCCTTTTTTGGCGGTCGTTCTTCGAACCCGGAGCGTTCCCGTCGGCCCGACCGGCGGAACGTGTCGGACGCTTCGATATCCGGCTGTAGGGGGGGGGCGAGAGGTTGATCGTGTTGGGCGGGTTGGAATCCGAGCGCGCGTGCGCCGTCAGTTGGCCTGGAGTTCTTCGGGCGGGAAGATCGAAGCCCCTTGGGTGGCGCGGTCGAGCTTGGCTTGCATCACGGGGTTCATTTGCGGCTCGACAATGTGGGGAGTGATCAGGATTACGAGCTCGGTCTTGCGGTTGACCCAGTTGTTCTTTCCGAACAAGAGTCCCAGAACGGGAATGTCGCCGAGGAAGGGGACCTGACTCCGGACGCGTTCCTTGCGCGTGTCGATCAGGCCGCCGATGACGACGGTTTCGCCGTCGCGCACGAGCATGGTGGTCGCGACTTCGGCGGTGTTCTCCAGGGGCACTCCGTCTTGGATGTTTCCGCTCGAGACTTTTGGCAGGATTTCCAAACGAATCAATCCGTCCGCCGCGATTCGGGGGGTGACCTCGATCTGGGTGCCGACGTCGAGGAACTGAACGTTCTCGAAGGTGGTTCCGTCGTCGGCGCGCGAGAAAGTCTTGTAGCCGAGTTTGTCGCCGACGATCATACTGGCCTTCTCGCCGTCGAGAGCCAGGATGTCGGGTTCCGCCAGCGTCTCGACCTTGCCCTTAGAGGCCAGAGCCGCGAGGGAGGCCCGCTTGTCCTTCCAGATCGCGCTCCACAGAAGGCCGGCCTCTCCCGTCGACACGTCGCTGAGAAGAAGCCCCGCCTTGGCATCGTTGAGATTGTCGAGCGTGACGTCGAACGGCCCCGCCTGCAACTCCGCCTCGATGGGATCGACATCGTTCTCGTCCCACCAGCTGTGTCCGAACTCGACGCCCAAGTCGAGATCGTTCGTGTGATTGACCCGAAGAATCTGGGCCGAAATCAACACCTGGCGCGGCGGCTGGTCTCTTTCCTCGATCAGGCCCGCGATCTGGCTCACGAACTCGGGGGCGTCGCGAACGATGATTGTGCGGTCCTTCGCGCCCAGAACGGCCTTGCCGGAAGGGGAGAGGAGTTTCTCGACCGAGCTCAGGATTTCCTCGGGCACCGCGTGATCGATTCGGATGTTCGCCACCTCGAGGTCGGGGGGCGTGGGCGCCCGGTCCTGTTCGGCGATCAAGCGCGCGACGGATTTCACGTAGTCGGGCGCGTCGCGGACGACGATGATTCGCTCCTGTTTGCTCAGCACGGCCTGACCCGCGGGAGAAAGGAATTCCTTGACGGTTTCGACCAGTTCTTCGGCGGCGGTGTGGTGAATCTTGAAGCTCCGGATCGCGAGGTCGTTCACTTGCCCGGGCAGCTTGCCGCGCGTTTCTTCCGTTGTCACATAGACGATGCCGTTTCTTGTGTAGCGGGTGAAGCCGCCGATGCCCAGTATGGCGTCCAGCGCTTCGTCGAACGGGACTTGGAAGAGGTTGACGCTCACCGTTCCGCTGACCTCGGCGCCGGACATGATGTTGATTCTTCGGCTCAAGGCCATCATCTTGAGCAGCGAGGTGATCTCGGCATTCTCGACGTTGAGCGTGATCCGATCCGACTTCAGGATCTCCATCAAGTCGGCCTGGGGAGCGGGCAAAACCGTTATCGCGTCCGAAACGACCGACACGGTGCTCCGGGTGTCCGCCGCGCTGAGCGTCGGCGACGTTTCCGCCCGCACGATCGAAGGGACGAGAACCGGGAAGAAGGCAACGAGGAGTATGAGTGGGCGGCGGTGGCTCATAAGCCGGGTATCTCCTCCATTCTCAGAACGAGACTGCGCCAGCCGTTGCTCAGGGTCAATTCGCGTTCCCGGATGGATTGAACGGCCAGGCCTTCGATCTCGTCGCCGGGTCTGACCACCCGCCCGTTGACGATGGCCATCGACATGTTTCCGATGAAGTACGTCGCCAGGAGGACCAAGGGCTTCGACGGACTCGAGCTCTCTCGGGAGTCCGGCATTTCGACCAGAGTTTCGGTGTCGGGCGCACCGCCGCCGGCAGGGGAGGCGAGAGCGCTGTTCAAAATCCGCGCGGCCTCCTCTCTGAGCGAGTCGGGCAAACCAGCCGTTCGACCGAGAAACGGGTTCCTGGACACCGGCTTGAAGACGCGCGGTTCGGCGGCAGCGACGTCGGAGAGAGCCGGCGCGGGCGCCTGGTCGATCGCTTCGCGCTCCTTGAGGATTTCAGATTGGAGTTCGGCGAGTTCGGCCAGTTGAGCCGCGGTATCGTTGGGCGCAAGAGTGGGGGTGGACGAGACGGATAGAGAAGCCCCTCCGGGTTGGGAGGCGGTTGTTGCCGTCGGACCTCCCGGCGCAGCGGCAGCGCTTGATGCGGTCGTCGGGCTCGACGATGCGGAGGGTCGCGAGCGCTTTCTGTCTCCGAGTCTCCAGGCCAGAATCGAGACCAGCACGATCGCCCCCACGATCATGACCGGGATTTGGGCCTTGGGAGGAATCAACGAGCGTCGGCGCCGAGCGGAGGACATGATTTCACTCGCTCCCTTGAGACGAATCGAACGGCCCGGGTTGGGCGGCCAACAAGAGCAACTCGGTGTTGACGTCGCAGAGCCAGGGATTCTCGGCGCGCTGAATCAAGAGACTCTCGAGCGCCGCCGGGTGGCCGGGCATCCTCGCAATCTCGAACAGAAAACGGTGGATGCCTTCGAACGAGGCGATCGCCGATATCTGAACCGGCGCCGCCCAACATCCCCAGTGGGGCGATTGGGCGCCCTCCTGGGGTTCCACCGATCTCAACACAATACGGTCTTCCTGGGCCCGCGCGGTCAAGGCGGCGAGGAAACCCTCGACGTCGAACGACCGGGGCAGGCCGCTCTCGGCCGCGCCGGACGGCCCTCGATGGTCGGCTATCAAGACGCGCGCCTCGCCCAACGCCGATGCGATCTTCGGGGCGTATTCGAGTCTGCGGGTCAGACTCCTCTGTTCCTCGCGCAACGCGCGCATCTTGATCATATTGCGTCCCAAAACGCACCAGGCGAGCCCGGCAACGATGACGAGAGCAACGCCCATGCCAACGAGATCGACGGCTCGCGCGCCTCGGCCCAGTCCAAGTGTTGCGCTCGACGAAGTCATTTTTACCTCAACGTTCCTTTCGCCCGAAACGAGATCCGTCCGGCGCGACCCTCGGTCTCCGCAAGCATCTTCGACGTCTTCATTGCAAAGTCGCGCAGGTTCTCCGACCGCGCCATGGTGTTCACGAACTGCAAGGCGTCCGTGTACGAATTCGCCGCGCCGACCACTGTCAGCTGAACCGATCTCTCGGGTTCGGAACCCCGGGCGGAAGAGGGCGACTCCTCTGTCTTCAATTCGCACGAGATCAGCGCCACTCGATCCTCGCAAGACATCGCCAGATCGCCCAGAACGGCGCTCCAGGATGAATCGTCCGGTGTCGACAAGGACCCGGCAGAGGAGCGTTTGCGGGCCGCTCTCGTCTCGTCGCGAACGCGGCGTAAATCGAGAAGGATCCGCGAGAGTTCCATCTCCTGACTCTGGAGCCCCGTCGCGCGGTCTCGCAGGAGCTGGACGGAGGCCTCCAGCTCGCTCACGCGCCGCGCCGAGAAGGCGGCCAGAAGGAGAACAGCGACGCATCCTCCCACGGCGACGAATGCCCAAAGCGCCAAACGCGACTGCAAACGCCTGGCACTCAAGTATTTGGGGGGCATCAAATCGATCCGCTTGTTCATCGCGCCAAGCCCCTCTCCGCCGTAGGATTGGCGAATATCACGCGTTTCCAGGGCGTGCGCGCCATGATATTGACGCACTTGCCGCCATTCGTCCGCTCTCGCCGCATGTGAATACCGACCACGGCGGGAGATCGGACCTCGAGGGCTCTCGGGATACCGCGCCACTCGCGAGGTCCCGCCTCCCAATGTCTATGTAAGTCGTGTATTGTCAATTGGATATGTGGATACCCCCGCACGCCCCCTCCAGCAGGAACGGGGCTCTGGGCGATTCCGAGCAGTGCGCAGGTGTCGAGAGACGGCACCAGTAATGAGGTTGTGCGGAACGGAGGGGGTTCCGGGAGAGAGCGAATCGCACGGGAAGTCCGAGCCGGGGGCGGAATGGACTCAGAGAAGGCTAGTTGCACGGAATGCCACCCTTGCCCCGATGCTCAGACCTCCTCTCTCAAGGCCAGCCCCATGGCGGCTAAAGATGGGAGGTTGGGCATGGGATCTCGTGAGGGAGTTGGCCCACCCAGTCCAACGGAGGGGTCGATTTGCAAGGACTGTGCCAGAGCCGGTCCGGCGATCACCTTCGTTCCGATCTCCTTTTCGAGGTGGGCGGCCATGCCGGCGGGCATCTCGACGCCGACCAGAAACGCCTTGTCGATGCTGCCTCCTCGACGCTGTCGCGAGAAGTAGTCGAGAGAGCGTCGAATCTCTTCGGCGATCCGGCCCAATGCCTGCCCGACGAACGAGAAAAGCAATGCTCGAAGAGACTCTCGCGGCAGCAGCCCGGTCTCCGCCGCCATCGCCAAATCGTAAGCCGTCGAGCCCTCGGGATCCGTTCCGTACGTTCTCAGAGTCCGGAGCGCTTCTTTCTCGGAGATGCGGAGCGCCTGGGCCAACGAGCGGATCATACCTCGGGTGCCCGTGCTCACGGTTCGGCTGAAGAGAACCCCTCCTTGCTTGCCCACGGATATCGAGGTGGTGTCGGCATCCACGTCCAGGAAGGCGACGGTTCCGTCTCCGTCGCGCAGCATGCGCAAGGCGGCGGGCGCTCCGGGTTCGATGTGAACGCAGTCGAGGTGCGCCGCCCTGAGCACGGCGAGATGCCTGTTGACGTGTTCTCTTCGGGCCGCGATAAGCAGGACGGCGTACTTTTGCTGTCCGTCCTCGATCGTCGTTCCCAGCGGAACATAGTCGATGTACGCCTCCTCGGGGCTGTAGAGGAGCGAGGAGCGCGCCTCGAGAATCAGGTTCTCCTGAAAGGCGGCGCCGTCTTCGGGCGTGACGCCGGGTCGCAGGCGCAACGGGCGAACGTCGACCTGATTCGCCGGCAGAGCGCTCACGACCTTGCGGCCGACAAACCGACGGTCGAGGGATAGGGACCGGAGAGCCGCAAGGAGCGCCGGAGCGCGTTCATCGGCCTCCGATGCGGGCGGAACGGCCCACACGGCGGCGGCGCGCAACGCGGGACGGCCGTCTGCGACCTCGAACTGAACGGCATGGACTTCCGAATCGCGGATGTCGAGGCCGATGGGGGTTGTTCGTTTCGATCGCATGGGCTTCTCTATCTTAGGTCGTTTCTTTCCTGCGTTCGCGCCTCAGGGGCGTTTGCCCGTTCTCGGGGCCAAGGCGTAGGGCAATGTCGAGTCGTCGGAAAGTCCGCCGGCCTGGAGCAGAGGTGGATCGACGGCCCACGACGAGTCGTTCCAAAGCGTGGCGTAGAGGTTCTCGGACTGGGTGCACACCAGGACGAGAATGCCCCCCTCGTCCGGCAGCGGCATCAACCTCACGGTCGACGGCTCCTCTCCGAAATTGGGACCGGTCGTCGAGATCGTCCCCGCCGACAAAGCGGTCCCGGGAGTCCAGGCATACGAGGCCAGTCGGGTCGTTCCCGGGTTCCACGCCACGAGGATTTCGCCGCCCGCGTTGTCCCAGGCCACATCGAAACTCGGACGGTCGTCGTCTCCCACCGACGTGGAGATCTCGCGCGAATCGACCCAGGCGGTTCCGCTCCACAAGGCGATGTTGAGATCGTTGTCCTTGTCGAGCCCGACGGCGAAGACCTGGTTGCCGCCCGGGACCGGGACCAAGCGCATCCATTTCACGTGATCGCTGTAGTTCGGGATTTCTCCGTCGTCGGTCAGGACAGCGCCGTCCCACGTGCAGTAGCGGGTGTCGTTCTGACTGCCCCAGGCGATCAACGCGTCGTTCGAGTCGCTTTCGAATGCGATGTCCACGGCTTGCGAGGTCTCCTCGGTGGCCGACTTATCGAGTCTTCCAAGCGACGTGAACCCGCTGCCGTTCCACCGTTGAAGGTAGATGTCCTTGTTCTTGTCCAGGACGGCGACGAGAATCTCATTGGTGTCCGGACGGCTCTTCATCACGACCCACTTGATGTCTCTGTTGCTGCCGGGGGCGCCCGTGTCGAACGCGTCGGCCGCCGGAGTCGGAGACCACGCCTCTCCGTCCCACACCGAGTACTTGAGAACGGTGCCCGTTCCATAGCGGGACACGGCCAAGGCCCTGCCCGAGACGTTCTCGTAGGCGACGGCGAAGGACTTGGTGTCGCTGTTGGAATTCGCTACCATCTCCCAGGGAGTTCCCCACTCCGTTCCGTTCCAGACGACGAGGTTCAGGTCCTGATCGCCGTCGAGCGTGCCGAGGATCAGCTCCTTCCCGCGGCTCGACGCCTGGAGATCCGTCCAGCGGACCTGACTGTCTCCTACATCTATTGTATCGACCGGATCGGCCCACTCCCCGAGGGTCCGATACTGGAGGAAGCCCGGAACGGTGTCTCCCGCGTCCGCGTTCGTGTCGTAGACGGCGTAGGCCGAGATTCGCGGAAGTCTCTCCACCAGGGCGAAGGGGGTCTTGCCGCGCGCCGAGAGATTGTCTGCCAGAAGCGTCGGCGGGTCTTGCTCGAAAGCGCTCCCCGTCCAGAGGCTGTGCTTGAGATCCGACGCGCCGCCGGTTCCGGAATGGCCCAGCAAGATCACTTTGTCGGGCTCGGAGAGCGAAAGCATCCTCGCCGTCTGGACTTCGGCTCCGAAATCCGGCCCGTTCTCGACCGTTCCGCTGTCCAGAGACGTGCCCTTGGTCCACCGGAAGACACGGATGCGATTCGTGTCGCTCCGCCCCCAGGAGACGAGGACGTCGTCGCTCGAGGATTCCCACGCCACATCGAAACAGGGCCGTTCGAGGTTCGCGACGTTGTCTCCGATTCTGCGCGGACCGATCCAGGAGTCTCCGTCCCAGACGGCGACGTAGAGATCTCTCAGAAGATCGAGTGCTCCGAGCAGTACGCAGTCGGTTCGAGGATCGGCCGACAAGCGAATGACCCGCGGCGTCCAACCGAATCCCGACAGACTGTTCTCCGACCCCAGAGCGGTCCCGTTCCAGGTGCGGTATTTCGGCGTTCCCGACAGGAACCGGCTCCAAACGACGAGGGCGTCTCCGGACTGTTGTTCGTACGCCAGGTCGACTCCGTGGTAGTCCCAGAGGTCCGCGAGACTCTCGATCCTCCCCAGATTGGAGAACGAGTCTCCATTCCATCGGAAAACGGAGATCCGGAGCGACGAGCCGCGAACGACGGATAGAATCTCGTCGCTGAAAGGATCGGAGGCCATGCGGATTGTGGTGATCGAGCCGTTGCCGGGATCCGGGGCGTTGATCGGAGGATCGTGGACCCAGGCGGTTCCATCCCATACCGTGTACTTGGGGGTGGAGCCGGAGCCGACGCGTCCCAGGACCACGGCGTCGCCCGACAGGCTTTCGTAGGCGACATCGAAACAGGGGGCTTCGTCGGCGGCCATTGTAGTGAATTCCATCGAGTTCCCCCAAGACTCGCCGTCCCAAACGCCCAGATTGATGTCGTCGTTGCCGTCGAGCGTGGCCAGGACCATCTCGTCGCGCACCGGGCAGGCCTCGAGCTCGACCCAGTGCACCTCTTCGTCGCCGACGTCGACCGAGCCGGACTCGTCTCCCCACTCGGGATCGTCGAAGTCGCGGATCTTCGGTTCCACGTCGGCGGAATCGACCTTCGTATCGTAAGCGACGACAATCGGGCCGAGGGGCTCGTCCTGTGTTTCTTCCGGAGCGAAACACAGAACGTAGTTCTGGCGAGCGAGATGCTGGCCCACGGCGCCCACGGCGCTGACGGTGGCAAAACCGCCGTCGCTGTGCATTTGGATACGATAGCCGTATCGCCCTTCGCCCAGATCGTGCATGTAGTAGATGTCGCCGCTCGCGGGTGTTTGCTCGTGCAGAACAAGCCACGCGGCGTGGTTCGCCGCCGCCTCGGCCAGATACTCCGCCGCGACTTTCCCCGTGCGCTCGAACGTGGCGATCGACTGGGTGTGCGAGCGGAGCAGCAACGCCATCCCCATGACCGTCATGATCGTCATGAGAACGAGCACGGCCGCGTAGGCCATCGCCCGGCGTCTTCGAAGAACGCGGGCGCGGGGCGCGAAACGCCTGGAAAGAACGGGCATTGAGAAGAGGCTCGGAGCCATCGTCATCGCACCCTTTTGCCGACTCTCTGAACAATGTTGCGCGGGAAGACGTATTCCGAAAACGTCAGGGTTTCGCCCGCTTCGTCGGTGAGCGTCAACGAGATCCGAATCCGCGGATTGTGGGTCTCGTCGGGCGGCTCGTAGACGACAGTGAATTCTGAAACGCGTTCCGAGAGGACGATGCCCTCGGCCGGACCCGAAGGAGCGAACTCGCGCAGAACGCCCGCCCCGACGGTGCGAAAGACGACCGGGTTGAGAGGGTCCTCGTTCACTGTCCCGTCCTCGTCGTCGTCCTGGGTGTCTCCCTCGTCCGCCGTCCCGTCTTCATCGTCGTCGAGCTCGGCGAAGCCCGCCGAGCCGTCGGCGTTGGAGTCCGCGCCGCCGTCCTCGTCGACGTTGCCGTCCGAGTCGTTGTCGATGCCGTCGATCGGGTCTTCGTCGCTTTGGCCGTCCTCGTCGTCGTCTGAGGCGTCGCCTTCGTCGGTCACGCCGTCGCCGTCGTCGTCGATCCCGTCGATGCCCGCGGAACCGTCGGCGTTCATGTCGGCGGGCGGGTCTTCGTCGATACGCGGGAAGAAGGGGTCGGAGAAGTAGAAATCGTCGTCGTCGTTCACGGTTCCCGACAAGGCGAGGACGTTGCGTTCGGGCGTCTCGGCGTTCGGAACGAGAAGATACGTAGAGGTTCGCGCCAGGACGGTCATCCGGGTCATGGCGAGAAGCCCTTCGTTGAGGAGGGCGGCTCGGCGCGACGCGGCGGCGTGCGCTTGGAGACAGGTGTGGAGCGATACGGCGGCCAGGCCTCCCACCAACCCGACGATGGTGGCCGAGATAAGGAGTTCGACGAGCGTGAGGCCGCGGCGGCGGTGCATGTCTAGACCTCGCCAGGGAACGCTAGATCTTTCCCAGAGTTTCGCCCGTATCTACGACGAGCGTTGTGGCCGAGCGACCGGCGACGGAGACCTCGATGCGTTTGGCGTCGGTTTCGACCTGGCCGTCGTCGTCGAGATCGACGCCGACGACCGTCCAGGAGACCGTATACGTTTTCCCGTCAATCGTGACTTCTTCGTTCCCGTCCGCCAGGTTGGGCGAGTCGATCTTTTCGGAGAGGAGATACTCCATGCGGCTTCGCAGGAGAGAATCGATTTGAGCGCTTTCGGTTTGCGCCGACGACGCCTGGAGACCGGCGAAGTAGAGGCCGGCCATGGCGATGGCGGCGAATGCCATAACGAGCGACGAGATGAGGGCCTCGACGAGTGTGAAGCCGGAGGCGTTTGGGAGAGGCGAGCGGTCTGAGAAGGAGCGCGAAGAGAAGCGGGGCCGGACCGACGTCTCGACGGCCCTAGCTGCTTTGACCCTTGGCGACAATTTTCCGGACCTCCCTGTAAATCGCCCAGAGGACGATCAGGATTCCGAGAGAGACTATCGTTTGAACGTTCTGCCCGTAGAGGGTCGCTTCCATGATCTTGTTTCTCCCTTGTGTATGAGTTTCATTCAGTCAGATCGACTTTCCCGGTCGATGC
Organism: Candidatus Sumerlaeota bacterium; assembly: GCA_016931035.1. Lineage (GTDB taxonomy): Bacteria > Sumerlaeota > Sumerlaeia > UBA8349 > UBA8349 > JAFGFN01. Next base: position 17,333 of record JAFGFN010000019.1, on the reverse strand, counting down.
ATCGATGTTCAGCGTGGCCTCCATCGCGCCGCATCGGAGCACGATGCCGCCCCCGGTCGAAGGAATCCCGAGCGCGTCGAAAACGATCGTATTGCCCCCCGATGCGAGAGTCGTCTCCACGATGTCCACCTGCTCGAGATGCGATTCGTTCGCGAACGCGACTTCGTACAACCCGTTCGATCGCAGTAGGTGCGGCGCCGTGACGTACGACTCGGCCTCGGCCTCGTCGGCCGGGATCTCGGCTCCGCCCCCTAGGAAGTCGGCGTCGCAGGTGGATTGCTCGACCTCCAGATAGTCCGTCGGCGCGTCCACCGTGACCCGGCAGGATCGTCCCCCGCCAAGGGCCGACATCTGGGCGAATTCGACGGCGGCGGTCACCTCGTCCACTCCGGCCGATAGGCGCGCCTCGGTCAGGGCGGAATCCATCACGGGAATGGCCAACAGCCCAAGGATAGCCAAGACCGTCACTACGATGACCGCCTCGATGAGCGTGAACCCGCTGTATCGACGAGCGCTCGATACCATGGCGTCGCCCTCCGGCCGGAAGTCCGACTCACGGCCTTCTACCAGCTCTGGTAGGCCGCGATGTTGGCGATGATCTGGCCGGTGACCTTACTGTACTTCCAGCCCGTCGTCGGCTCGGCATCCGCCGTCAAGGGACCCGCGTCGTCCGTCACGCTCACGGTGGAGGCGCCCGTCGTGGCCAACGGGTTGGCGGGAACGCCGTTCATCAGATACGGACCGAAGGGGTAGGTCGTCCGGTCGAGACTGGCGCTCGTTTTGCCCGCCTGGTTCGTGAAGGTCGTCATCTGGGCGACAAAGGCGGCGGGATTGTCGTCCGCGGCGGTGTCCGACCCGTCGCCGCCGATGTCCTTGGCGCCCGGGTAGTTCGTCGCGTGCTGATGATAATAGAGATTGATGGCGTTGCGCAGGACGGCCAGATCGCCCCTCAGGGTCGCCTCTTGGGCGTCCGAGGTGGAACTGACGAACTGCGGGATGGCCAACGCGGCCAGGATGCCCAGAATGATGATGACGATGATCAGCTCGACGAGCGTGAATCCTCTTCTGGTTTTTCCTCTCATGATTCCCTGTACCTCCTTGTTTCGTCGGCCTCCGGGCCGACCTGGGGTAGGCGGATTTGCCTCTTTTTTCGAGCCGGACTACCGCGCTGCCATCGCGGAACTGAGTCGGAACAGCGGCAGCATCAGCGATACGGCGATGAAACCGATGATAATGCCCATCACGACGATGACGGCGGGCTCGAAAAGCGCGCTGATCCTCTGAATCTGGCGCTGAGCGATCTCTTCGAGATAGTCCGCCATCCGGGACGTGACGAACGCCAGGCGTCCGGTGCGTTCCCCGGTCTCGATCATCCGCTTGACCGAGGGCGAGAAGAGCGGGCTCTTCGACACGTTGCTCGCCAGTCCCTCGCCGCGAAGAATTCCCTTCGAAACCTCCTCGACCGCCTTCTTGAAGAAGATGTTGCTGCACGCATCGCGCGCCACGCTCAGACTGTCGACCAACGGAACGCCCGAGCTCAACAGAGTGCCCAGTACGCGGAGCAGCGCCGCCGTTTGGGTGGCGGTGACCAGAGAGCGCAGCAAAGGCAATCCGAGCGCCACTCTGTCCTTTATCGGCCTACCTGCCGGGTTCCTGAAGAACCAAACGCCCCCCCCGACACAGGTGCCCGCGCCGAGGAAAAGCCAATACCAATACAACTGAAAGGCGTGGGTCATCCACAGGAGCAGGCGCGTGGGGGCGGGCAGCTGCACCCCGCTGTTGCCGAACACGGTGGCGAACTTGGGCAGGACGAACGACACGAGGAAGATCACGGCGCCGGTTGCCAGGCACGAGAGAATGATGGGATAAATGAGCGCCGTGCGGATTCGAGAAAGGAGCTCCTCGCGCTTGCTCATGTGCAAATCGATCCGGGCGAACACGTCGGCCAGTTTGCCGCTTGTTTCTCCCGCTTTGACGGCGCTGATGTAGAACTCGTCGAACACCCGAGGGTGGTCGGAAAGGGCGCGAGACAGCGCGTTCCCGGCGCTGACGCTACGATGGATCTCCCCCAGCATGTCGCCGAAGGCCGTCCCTTCGGTTTGCTCCTGGAGCGACAGGAGGCATTCGGCCAACGGAGTCCCCGTTTCGAGCATCAAGGCGAGTTGGGCGGTCATCGACCGGATCTCGCCGGCCGAGGCGCGGGACCCCGAGGGGGGGAGAGGGCGGTGCGCGGCGCTCGCTTGCGGATCGGGGGAGTCCGAGGCGGATGGGGCGGCGTCCGAGAGAGAAGCGATGGAGAGCGTCTCCATCCCCTTTTCGCTCAGGCGCATTCGCACCTCGTGTTCGTCGCGAGCCCGCAATCGTCCTTCGACGACTTTGCCGTCGAGTGCGCGGGCTTTGTAGGTCATGAGCGGCATGTTCTGTTTCCGGTCGTTCTACTGCGTTTCGAGGAAGACGACGCGCAGGACTTCCTCGAGGCTCGTCTTGCGTTCCTCGACCAAGCGAAACGCTTCGTCCCTCAGCGTCCGCATTCCCCCTTGCCGTCCCGCGTCGCGGATCGAATCGGCCGAAGGGTCGTGCAGGATCGCTTGGCGGACCCGCTCGTCCGCCACGAGAAGTTCGTATATCCCGGTTCGTCCGCGGAGTCCGGTGCCGTAACAGTTGTCGCATCCCGAGCCCGTGACGAAGGCGGTATCGCGCCCTTTCCACTGAATCCGCTCAAGCGTTTCGCGGGGGGGAAAATCGTCGGTTTGGCAGTCGGGACAAACGGTTCGGACAAGACGCTGGGCCAGCACGGCGATGATGGCGGAGCTGAGCAGATAGGGTTCCGCGCCCATCTCCGTGAGTCGGGCGATCGCCCCGGCGCTGTCGTTGGTATGAAGCGTCGAGAGCACCAGGTGACCGGTGAGAGCGGCCTGAACCGCCACTTCGGCGGTGTCGCGGTCGCGGATTTCGCCGACCATGACGATGTCGGGGTCTTGGCGCAGAACGGACCGGAGCGTTCGGGCGAAGGTCAGGCCCTGCTCGGTGTTGACCTGGATCTGGTTGATTTGTTCGAGGCGATACTCGACGGGGTCCTCGATGGTGACGATGTTCTTCTCGACCGAATTGACGAAGGCGAGACCGCAATACAGGGTCGTGGTCTTCCCGCTTCCCGTCGGACCGGTGACCAGCAGGATGCCGTGCGGCCTGCGCAGAAGGCCCTTCATCGTGCGAAGCGTTTCCTTGTGGAACCCGATTCGGTCGATGTCGAGCACGAGGCGCCCCTTGTCCAGAAGGCGGATGACGATTTTCTCCCCCTCGACCGTGGGCATGGAGGAGACGCGCAAGTCCACCTTGCGTCGCTCGACGCGCACGTGCATTCGCCCGTCTTGCGGCACGCGTTTCTCGGCGATATCCATGTTCGACATCACCTTGATGCGAGAGACGGCCGCGCCGTGGAGATCGCCGCGCGGTGTCATCACTTCCTTGAGGACGCCGTCCACGCGGTAGCGCACGTGGGAGCCCCTGGAGTCGGGTTCGATATGGATGTCGCTCGCCCCGGCCTTGACGGCGTCGATCAGAATGAGATTCACGAGATTGATGACGGGCGCCCCCTCGGCGTTCTCGTCGAGCATCCGAAGATCCTCGAACCGGTTCTCAGGGCCGTCGGCATCGTTACGATGAAACCCCTCGAGAAAGCCCCTCATCTCGATGTTTCCGCCGTAGTACTGTTGAATGGCCGTCGCGATGTCGTCGCGTCGGCAATGGACGGGCTGGACCCGGCAACCGGTGAGATTCTCGATGTTGTCGATCACGAAAAGATCGTCGCAGTTGGCCATCCCCAGCGTCAGGGTCTGGCGGACCTTGAACATCGGCATCACTCCATGGGCTTCCGCTTTCTCGCGCGGCAGGATGCCGACGATTTTCGGATCGACGAGTCCTTTGCGAAGCCAGACGTGCGGGACGCCGGTTTGTCCGGAGAGAACCGGAGTGAGCGCTTCGTAGGAGATCAGCCCCATCTCGATCAGGACTTGTCCCAGACGGCGGCCGGTTTGCTTCTGGCGGATCAGCGCGGCTTCGAGGTGCTCGGGCAGAATCAAGTTCTGCTCGATCAGCAATTCCCCCAGGCGCTTTCGGGGTTTGCCGTTCACAGCAGGCTCCTGACGGCGGACTCGGCGTCGTCCCAGGTCTGGATGAAGTTGTCCATTCGAGTCGCCACGAAGATGTCGCGGCACACATCGTTGAGAGAAGCGATGCGAACGTCGCCCCCGCGCTTGCCCGCGTCGGAGGCGATGTCTTGGATCGTTTCGAGCGAGGCGCTGTCGATGAACGGAGTCTCCTTGAGGTCCAAAACGAAATGGACGACTCCCGAGGTCTCGCAGGTCCCGATCTCCTCTTTGAGCCGGCCGACTTCTTCCGCCACGAGCGGCCCTTCGACGCTCAGGACCGCCACGGTTCCTTGGAGGCTTCTTCGAATTTCCATATCGAATCCTCGCCGCGCCGCGGAGCCCGTTTGACCCACGGCGGCGCGGGATGGGTTGTCATTCTCCGGGCGTCGCGCAGATGAGCGATCTCGGGAGCATGATGGCGAACTCGCTTCCCGAGCCTTTCTTGCTCGAAACCCGTATGTCGCCTCCGTGAAGGCGCACGATTTGTTGGGCCGAGGCCAGGCCGATGCCGCTTCCGGCGGCTCCTCGCGCCTGGGCGGACTTCGAACGGAAGAACTTGTCGAACACGCGAGGCAGATCCTCGTCCGAAATGCCGATTCCGGTGTCGCGGATCGAGATAACGATTCCTTCGCTCGCCGCGCGCGCGGAGACGGTCACGCTTCCGCCTTCGGGGGTGTATTTCACCGCGTTGCCGAGGATATTCAGAATCCCGGCGCGGCACATGGCCTCGTCGAGATTCATGACCGGCAGCCGATCGGGCAGATCGGAGAGAAGCCGCATTTCTTTCGATTCGCACTGCGGCCGCATAATCTCCAGGCACTCTTCGATCAGGTCCCTCAATCGAGTGGGGATGGCGTTGAGTCGAACGCCGCCGCATTCCATCATCGAGATCGTCAGGAAGTTCTCGATCAGCTGGGTCATCCGCAAGGCTTCCTGGTCGATGGCGTTGTATGTGTCGCGGGTCTCGTCCGGACCGGACGAGCCGTCCAGGGTCAGTTGTTCCACCTGAGAACGGATGGAGGACAAGGGAGCGCGCAGTTCGGCGGCCAGGGTGTTGACGAATTCGGTCTGAATCTTCTCGACGTTCTTGGAATGACTGACGTCCTCGAACACGAGGATCTGCCCCGCCGGCGCACCGGCGGCGCCGCGGTACGACCCGCGGGAAACGACGTAGAATCCTCGACCGGTTTCCGGGTCGGGCGCGAGTTCGAGAGTCCGGCCGTAGTCGCCCACGTCGTCCTCGTGTTGGGCTGCAAGGAACTCCCGAACCTTCGAATCCGACAAGCACTCGGCGGCCTTGCGGCCTCGCGCGTCGCTTGGGGAAACCGATAGGAAGGGCGCGCCGGCCGCGTTGGCGAAGACGATGTTCTCGACGGCGTCGACGAGGACCAGTCCGAACGGACTCTTATCCATGAGGGCGGTCCAGCGGGCCAAGTCGTGGGCCAGGAGACGGTTCGACGTCCGGATCTCGAGCGAGGCGCTCTCGCGAGTCTGAACCTCCTCGAGAATCCGGTTGAGACCCGCGACCAGCGGCGACAATCCCGACCCGACGGCGGTTTGCAGAGGCGCGAGCGACTGAGACTTCTCTCGATCCTTCACTTCTCGTTCCAGGCCGCCCACGTCCGACAACGCGCGCACACCGCTCATCGAAAGAGCCGCCGCGACAAGAAACGCGAGCCCTGCGGCGATCGACAGGATTCTATAATGGGAGGAAAGAAACGCGCGCGCCTCCGGCAGGAAGAACGCGGCCGCTCCTGCCCCAATCGCCGTCAGGCCGGCAAGGGTCAAGAGGAGAATGACGATCTTCTGCCGTGATGCCAAGATACGGTCCCGTCCATTTTCCGAGTATGTTCTCTGCCCTCGCGCGAGGCACGCAAGCGGCCCCGCGTCCCTGCTTGAGGGGAACGCGAATGCGCGCCGGTTCCCGATGGTTTCCTTTGGGGTCGATCTCGCCGACGGTCTGAAAGACGCGTCGCCTCAACGATCGACGGGACCGCCCTCCCGCGGGACGGCGTCATCGGGCCAGAATCCTTAATTGAGCTTTTCGGAAGCTCGTTGAAGAACATGAGACACCCAAAGTGGGCAAAACACGGCGGGGGACTCAACCGGATGGGAAAACGGTCCGGACTGCAGGGGCGCGGATAGAGGCCGATCGCCCTCTCATCCGGTCGGAGAGGCCGCGTCGGGTTGTTCCTGGTCGAGGACGGAGAAGTTGCAGAGCAAGATTCCCGAGGCTTTCAGTCGTTCGCGAAATCCGCCGTCGCGGAGAACGGCGTATTCGACCAGTCGCGATTCGAGCATTTCTCCGAAGAGGGCGGGCTCGATCCCAGTGGCCGGATGAACCATGAGTTCGGCCGGGGTGTCTTCGGGACGCAGGGCGGGATTGCGCAGGATCTCTTCGATCTTGGCGTGGCGAGAAACGTATCCGGGGGAGTAGATGAGGCCCTTGGGCATGCGGAACCCCTCTTGCTCCGCCTTCGCGGCGTAGAAGCCCTTGACCCATCCCTTGGTGGTGCGCACCGGATGGCGGACGATCTGCGCGGCGCGGGGGAATCGGTGCGGCACGTCGACGCGTCTGTTGCAGCGCATCGTCCGGATTCCGCATTCGCGCGCCACGTCGAGGAAGAGGCGGAACACGGGGAGCCAGACGTGAATGTGTTGATGCGAGTTCCAGAAGTCCGGTGGACCCGCGATATCGACAAACTCTCGATACTGCGCCTGGAGCTCGCGTTTCATCTCGCCCGTGTCTATCCTGTGTCGTCGGACCCGGCGTTTGAAATCCGACTGAGAGAGAAACCGGCCTTCGCTATCGAGCAGTGTTCTCACCGAGTCGGGCGAAGACACCGGACGCCCCTGCGTGAGGTTCCAATGAAGCCCGAGCGAGGTGGAAGGGTATTCTTTCCTGAACGAGGCCGCGTCCTCGCGCGAGTCCATGTTGGGTATGACGCACGCGGCCGTGACGCCGCCCGCTTGGGCGCACTCCTCGATCGCGCGGTTCACGACCGGACAGAGACCGTAGTCGTCGGCAGTGATGATGACCCGTTTCGGTTTCATGCGAATCCGTTCCGCGCGGACGGTTTACGAACGATGGGCGCTGGTTTCGGCGCCCGACCTAAACGAGGCGAGTTCGCGTTTCAGAGAGGGAAGCCGCAACAACTGACCGATCAGCGCGACGCCGGAGACGTTCCAACGCAGCCATTGAAGAAAAAACAGGCGGAATCGGTCGAAGTGCCGGAGCGGGCCTCTGCGCCGCCGCATGGCGAGAAAGAACGACGGGAGGAGCCACACGCCCATGCTGGCCGCGCCGTAGGCGACGTCCAGGAAGATGACCGATACGGTGACAATGGCGGCGCAGATCAGGTGGAGGAAACTGAACAGGGGGTTGCGCATCGCGCGGAACGTCATTCCGTGTTTGAACGCGAGCTGCAGCGTGTGCCCCTGCCGCCACGACTCCTTCCGCAGGAATTCGATCAGGCTGCGTTCGTAGCCGTGGTGGTAAAGTTCGGGGCCGGGAAGCCGGAGGGTGGGGTATCCGGCTCGACTGACGCGGAGCGCGAGATCCTTGTCTTCGGCGGCGCGCAGCCGCTCGTCGAATCCTCCGACCTCGTCGAAGACGGCGCGGCTGATCAGCATGTTGGCGCTGCTGATGTTGACGGTGGACTCGACGGCGGGAGGGGTTTTCTGATGGCGGCTCTCCCAGACCCGTCCGACCCAGTGCGCGTGCCCTGGCACCGTCATGGGGAAATGGAGCAAGCCTTTGAATCCTTGATCGAAATACTCCTTGGCGCGAGCCAGCCAGTCGGGGGGCACCGTCATGTCGGCGTCAAGGAAGACGATGACGTCGCCTTGTGAAACGGCGGCGCCCATGTTGCGCGAGCGCGAGATGGAGCCTCCCGCGCGATGGGTGTTGGAAAGGACGGTTGCGCCGTGCTCGCGCGCGATTTCCGCCGTCCGGTCGGTGGACGAGTCGTCGACGACGATGACCTCGAATGGGACGTCCGCGTGACTGTTCGCCTGCACCGAAGTGAGGCAATGCGAGATATGGGCGGCTTCGTCGCGAGCCGGGATGACAATGGAGAAATAGGGCCGATCCATGTTCCTTTTCTATCTCCGAAGTGCCGCCAATGCAACGATTCCTTTCCTCGCTTGTCCTCCCCGGCAGGGCAAGACCTCGCGCACCGTCCGGCGCGCGGCGGTCTCTAGATCTTTTCGGCATTTGGGACGTGGCACATGAATGCACGCTGCGATTCCAGCATGGAACTCGCTCCGAAGCGGCCGGAGATCCGCAGACAAGGAGGAGACAATAGGTCTTTCAAGCCATTCGCTCCTTGTTCTTCGTTCACCGGCGATCGAGCGCGAAGGGCGCGACACGCCGGGTCGCACCCCTTGCGCGAATTGCCCGAAAAGAATCTTTTGCCTATTCTTGCCCTTTGGGATAACGTGATCTCTTGTGGGACCGCCGGGCCGCCGGCCAACCGACTCCAACAGCCTCCGGAGCGCACCCAGCGATGGCAAGTTCAAGCACACGTCTCGAGAATCAGATCCTCCATTTCTCGAGCCAGAAGAAGTGGGACAAGGTCGAGGCGCTCTGGCCCCAGATCGTCGAGGCGCCGCCGGGCGACGCCAAGTTCTACGCCCAAGTGGCCGATCGTCTGGTTCGCGCCGGGAAGGTGTCCGAGGTCAAGTCCTGGCTCGGGCTGCTCGTCGAGAGTTGCGCCACGGGAGGACAAGAGCGCCTTGTGATCAACGTGTGTCGTGGAGGCTTGCGCGCCTTGCCCGAGTTTCCCGAATTGCGCGAGTTCCTTCTCTCGGCTCTTCGCTCGCACTACGCCGACCAACCGCGACTCGAGGAATTCCTCGCGGCGAGCGGCCTTGACGTCGAGGCCGCGCTCTACAAGCCGCTCAATCGGTTCCTTCAATTCGTCTACTGCGCCGAGGGCGAGGTCTTTCAGCACAGCGTCTGGGGTGTGGGTAAGGTCGTCTCCGTCGATACCCAGGCGGGACGCGCCGTCATCCACTTCCCGAGTCAAGGCGAGAAGTCGTTCTCGTTCGAGGGAGTGCGTGAGTTTCTGAAAAAGATCCCCCGATCGCACCTGTTCGCCCAGAGACTTCTGGCGCCCAAGGCGCTGGCCGAGAGAGCGGAAAAGAAGCCGGCCGAGTTTCTGAAGTACTGCCTCAAATCTCTGGGCGGCGAGGCGACCCAGAGCCAACTCAAGGAGCATCTCACCCAGGGGGTGTTCTCTCCGTCGAAATGGTCGAGCTGGTGGAACCGAAATCGCGACGCCTTTCGGTTCGACCCTTATATCGGACTCTCCGGCGCGTCGGGCAACGCCCGGCTGGTTCTGCGCGAGGAACCGAAGTCGTTCTACGAAGAGATTCTCGACTCCTTCTTGATGGCCGAGACTCTTGCGCAACGCTGTGCCTTGGTTGACGACATTCTCAAACACCGCGACGCGGAGCCGATTCCCGAGGAGACATTGGTCCGGATGATCGACGCCGTCGAGACCGGTCTATCCGCGGTCGAGCCCGATCGTCTCGCCGAGAGGGTGGAGAGTTCGTTCCTGATCGAGGACCTGCAGGTTCACATACCCGGTCGCAAGCCGCACCAGGGGCCGTCTTCGGGCGAGTTGCTCGACCAGGCTCCCAACCCGGTCGAGACGGTTTGCGCGATGTCGATACCCGATAACCAGATTCGCGCCTGCCGGCGCCTCAAGGAGTTCTTCCCCGTATCCTGGCCCGAAAGGGCGGAGCAGATCTTCATGTCCGGGCCGGCCCGTCTGGGACAGTGGATTCTGCGCGATCTGACGGAGTCGGGGATGAGCGAAGTCGCCGGACACATAGCCGAACAGCTGTTGCACCGGCCTTACGAAAACCCGAATCTCTTTCTCTGGCTTATCCGGGCGGCGCGTTCGGCCAAGATCGAGGGGCTGTCGATCGATTCCTCGCCTTCCTGGCTAGTGCCGGCGGTCGTGGGTTTGATCGACGATTGCCAGCGACGCATCGAGCACGAGGATCCGGAATCGACGCCCCTGAAGGGCCTCAAGGCGCGTCTTCAGAACCTGCTGATGGAGAATCACCACGCCATCCTCGGCGAGTATTTCGAGGCCTTCGCGACGGCCGACCAAGCGCGCGAGGCCTATCGTTCTCTGATGGAGAATGCCTCGCTGGGCGCCACGTTCAAGATCTCGGCCGAACATGCTCTTCGACTGGTGCGCGACGACTTGGAGGAAGGCGCCCGAGGAGCGACGGACGAACACTTTGTCACCGCCGAGGCCTTCGAGCGCAAGCAGAAGGAATACTTCAACATCAAGAACGTTCTGATTCCGGAGAACAGCAAGGCCATCGGGGCCGCCGCGGCCGAGGGCGACCTGCGAGAGAACGCGGCCTACGCCGCTTCCAAGGACCGCCAGAAAGTCCTCTTCCGGCAAGTGGAATCGCTCGAAACGCTTCTGCACAGCGCGCGCGTCATCGACCTCGCCCATGTCTCGACCGACGAAATCGGTTTTGGCACGTCGTTCGACATCAAGAACACCGGCACGGGCGGAGTCGAGACCTACACCCTCCTCGGAATGTGGGAAGCCGAACCCGAGCGAGGAGTTCTTTCCTACCTCACCCCGTTCGGACAACAGTTCCTGAAGAAAAAGGTGGGAGACGTTCTGGTCGTCAACCGCCCCGGCGGCGACGCGACCAACTATCAGGTCCTCGCCATCTCGAACGCTCTGGCGGACAAGCCGAAGGCGTAGATTCCTCTCCAACGCCGCATTGCGAGGGTTCAAGGACAACGACGAGATCCGGCAAGAAGCGGTTCTTGGCGGGAGAACGGCGTTTCGTTCGGAGACCGGACTACTCCAGCATCTTGCGGATTCGTTGGGAGAAGTCCTCGGGCTCGAACGGCTTGCTCATGAAATCCGCCACGCCGAGGCGCTCGCACCACTCGCGGTCTCGTTCGTCCGTGGCTTCTTCGATCAGGCCGGTGATGACCATGATGGGGATGGCGTTGAGTTTCTCGTCGCTCTGGAGCGTCGTGCAGATTTCGTAGCCGTTCATTCTCGGGACCTTGATGTCTATGACGACGGCGTCGGGAACGTGCTTCTTGATCAGTTCGAGACCGTTGATGCCGTCCGTCGTTGCGAAGACCTTACAGCCGTCGCGCTCGAGCGTCACGCGCAAGACGCGCGCGGAATCGGCGTCATCCTCGACGATCACAACGGTTTTCGGCATGGTGGTCTTCCTTTTTGTCAGACCGGCGCACCGTTTCTCTTCGGCCTCGCGTCCGGTCGCACTCTCCGATGGGCGGAGCCCGAGGCCGAACGGTCCGGAACCGCCACTTTCGGTCATGTTACTGCCGTGTGAAACGTCGTGTAAAGCTTAAAGGGACAGAGACGCGCCGGATTCCGGATTTCGTGCCGGGAGCCGATCGCTTCAGACGCGACATTGCCGACCGAAGCCAATGGCCGTGGGATTCGCCCTACGAGATTTCGGCTCGCCCGAGGCCTAGCCCCGCGTCGAGATGGGTCGGACTTGCGTCACACGAACCGCTCGAGGCGGCAACCCGGGGGGCAAGCCGGCGGGATTCTGGATCTCGAGCCGCAGAATCGAGGAGATCTGGCCCGGATCGGGCGATACGCGGAATTGGACTCGACGCCAACCCTTCTCGGGCAGGTGAGTCTCGCAGACGAGTCTGTTGTCGGCATAGACGGACAAGATCGGAGGCGGGGAGCCGTCGCTCGACGGCTCGACGCTCGCCAGGAACTCGCACTCGTTGCCGGTCGAGAGATCGATTTGTTGGGCGGCCCGCGACCGAATCGTTCGGTAGGGATTCGAAGCCTTGTCGCCGTCGCCTTGCCAGTCGGAGAATCCAAAGCCGTCGGGCGGGATATCGTGGAATTGGAAGTCGCTGACCATGACTCCCAGTTCGCGCGAATCGAGACTCCCCGCGTCGTGACGGCTCGGCACCCAGACTCGGCTCACACGGAAACGAATATCGATCCGCCCGTCGTGGGTCCTGGGCAACAGAAGCGTCACGCGGCGCGATCGTGTCGGCTCGTCAAAAGCCTCCTCGTAGGCTTTTTGCCCGTTCAGGAGAATGCTCACGACGACCGGGTCTTCGTTCAAGTCGGCGTGGGGGAGAAAGAGCCGGGTGGCGACGAGCGAGTGGGGCGTCACGACCACCGTTCCCGCCTCTTCGCGAGTCCAGCGCAGACGCTCGCCCGAACTGCCCCTTTCCCAAGGATAGAACCCCCACGTGGCGTTCCACTCGTGCAGGTTCACTTGTTTGCCCAGCGACAGGGTGGTGGCCGCGTCGATCGTTTGTCCGACCATCAGAACGGCAACCAGCGCAACCCCTACGGCGGGCAACAGCCGGAGCCTTCGGAACGGACGCGGCTCGGCGCCCGCGGGCGAGGAATAGTCCGCGCGGGGCGGGATGGAGTAGAGGTTGGCGAAGACCAGGCCGATCAACGCCCAAAAGAGAATCTGGACCTCGGGAAAGAACGTGTGAGGGCCCGTGAGAAACATGACGGTCATCGAGATGAGCGCGCCCGCCAAGAGGGACGAGACGGCCAAATCGCCCCCGGAGTAGCAGGGGCGGCGGACTCCCCTCAAGGCGGCCTGGACGACCGTTGTCAATACCGCCAAGGCGAGAATCAGTCCGATCGCTCCCATCTCCGAGGTCGTCTGCAGATAGAAGCTGTTGGCGTTGTCGCGATAGAACGAACGGTTGAAGTCGTGTTCGACGTAGTTGGGCACCTCCGTGTGGAAGGCTCCCAGCCCGATTCCCCACACGGGAAACGCCGCCGTGACCTTGAGAGCCCGCTGCCACATGGGCCATCGATCCTCGCCGAGCATCCCGACGAGTCCTCGCTCGCGCACCTTCCCGATCGTCGAGGTGAGACGGCGAGCGAGGGCCGAGTCCGAATCGCCCAGCGACTGCATCCGGCTCGGGGCGAACGCGACAACGATGACCAGGGCGAGTAGGACCGGACGTAGGTAACGAGAGTAGATTCCGATACCGGCGTAGGCGCTCTGCGCCAATGCCAGGCCGCCCGCGATCAGGGTCGCGAGGACGAGCCCCAGCATCCCCGTGCGCGATCCGCTGTAACCCAGGACGCAAAGTCCTCCCGCCAAGACGAGGAGAATGCCGACCTTGGCCGCGCGGTTTCTCAGAGCGAAGAGCAGCGCGGAAACAGCGGGAAGAGACAACAGGACAAAACTGCCCAAGGCGTTCGGGTCCAGGAACGTCGCGTTGATTCGCCCCGCGCGCTCGAAGAACGGCCAGTTGCCTAGGAAAGCGTGGCCGTGGCTCTGGTACAAGCCGAACGCGATGCTGAGCGACAGACCGCACGCCAGAGCGGCCAAGGCGTGAGGAATCTGATTCTTGCGCCGGACGATGTGGAGCGTGGCCCAGAAGACCCCGGGTCCCGACAGAAAGACCAATAGAATGCGGAACGCCCAGATCACGGCCTCGAGGCTCGTCTCGTTCAGGGGATTGACCGAGAAAATGGGGAACCGGTCCCCTACAAAGGGGTAGAAATCCGCATAGCGCAGGAGCGTGATCGTTCCGGAGCCGAGCCCGGCCAGGGTGTACAAGATAAGCGGAGCGTTAAGCGGCGTCTTGACGCGACTCGTGTCGCCCTGATCGAGGCGCCGGAGCAGCCAACCGGCGAAGAAGCTCAAGAATAGGGCCAGTGCGGGAGGGAAGTCGTTCAACCGCCGGACGAAGATGCTGTTGTTGAACAGGGGAAGGAGAAAAAGAAGGAGCAGCAGTCCGCGCGCGGGCCGCCATGCGGTCAGTCCGAACTGCACGATGACCGTCAGCGCCACGGCCAGTCTGAAAGCGCCGGGGGAGGGGGTCGCGTGGTGGAAGATGACGAATTGCAGAACACCCAGGGAGAAGAGGATTAGAAAAGCAAAAAGATGCATAGGTTCGGATCTCGTTGGACGAGGGGGGACCTCGGTCGGCGCTACCGGGGATCGAAACGTATTTCCGCTTCCTGGAATTCGAGGTCGCGGTTTTCCTCTTTCCCGGCCGACGCCGAGTAGTAATCGTTGTCGAAGACAAGCATGAGGCGGCGTCGGGATTCCGCCTCGGGTTCCAGCTCGAAACGCAGGGGGGTCCACTCGGTCGAGCGCACGGTTTGGCGTAGGACGAGAGATTCCCCATCGACCTTGTGGTCGCCTTCTTCGACGTAGACGGAAATCCGGGGCCAGACACCCTGGGCCGGTTCGCCTCGGACCTCGAGACTCACCTCGTAGCGTCCTGGGTTGACCTCGAGAGCCGTCCACAAGACCGCTCCGAGGTTGAGCCCCCATTCGTGGTTGCCCTGCATCCTAGCGTGGGCGATTCGGCGCGGACGTTTGCGCAGCTGCGTCAGGAGGTTCAGACGCCCTTGGGCCGAGGCGATCCGCTCCATGAAAACGATTGCGTTGGCGTCGTCGGGGCGGAGCTCGAGCACCTTCTCGAAGTGGCTCGCGGCCTCATCGTACCGGCCGACCCCGAACAGCAAGGCGCCGAGGAAGTACCTCGCCTCGGCGGCGGGCCCGTCGCCCTTGTCCGCCACTCTCTTGAGAGCCAGTTCCCAGGCGTCGAGGTTCGTCATCGCCGGAAGACCCTGCCAGGCGTACCATTCGGCGAGTCGGTCGAGGCGCCCGCTCTGAACGAAAAGGAGTTGAAGGGTGGCGTTTTCCTCGGGGTGGCGCGCGAGACGATCGTGAACCAGATTGAGGATTTCGATCTTCTCCGGCCGGTTGAATGCGCGAAACGACGGTTCGATGGCATCGGCCTTCAAGTAGCGACGAAACCACTCCCACGCCGCGTCGGTCATCTCGCCGCGCGGCCTGCGCAACAGGTAGTCCGCCGACTCCTCGATGGCTAGGCCGTATTCTCGGCGCGCGCTGCGCACGTCGCGCCGGATCACGAGGACCCGCTCGCGAATGCCGTCCCACTTGAGAACGCTGTTGTCGGCGAGAGCCCGCTCCGCCTTCTCGAGCGCCTCGTCGGTCCTGCCTTCGAGCAAGTCCTGGCGCGCCGCGTGGAGCGACCGCTGGATGATCCGGAATCGCGCCGCGCCCAGCCCCACGGCGGCGAAAAGCGCAAAGACGAGGAGGATCGCCGACAGCCGTTCGCACGCCGGGGTCGAGGCATAGCGCACGGCGAGAAGGAAGAGGATGAGCGTTCCCAGAGGGACCAGTCCGTTCTGAAACCCTCTCAAGACGGGTGCGATCCCGAAGCCGTCGCGCATGACCTCGACGAGCCAGAGTCCGGCGAAACAGACTAACCCCAGGTTGAAGAGCCACAAATCCAATCGCACGAAAGTCTCGTCGATCGCTTCTTCGCGCGCCGTCCGGCGCAGAAGGGCGACGAAGAACGCGCCGTAGGCGCCCAGGACGATCGCATACAACGCAACGAACCCCGCGAGCCCAAGGGAGGGCTCGGTCGGCGCTCCAATTCGGCCCAAGGACGCGAAGCCGACGAACACAAGTCCCACGATGTAGGGGTTCAGACGAGATTTGCCCGGCGACCGGAGAGCCGGGAGAAGAACCAGGAAGGCGAGCAGGGCGAGCCCGGCCAAGCGTACGAGCACCTGGTAGTCGCTCATCCACCCCGAAAGCATGCAGAGGGCGAGGACAAGAACAAGACTCGAGAAGTGAAGGAATCGCATGGGCTCGGCTCGGAAGCGGTCTCGCACGGGGCGATTCGATACCGGCGGGAGACGGGTTTGCACACTAGTTGTCGCGGAGGGCGAGGCGTTCCCGCTTCTCCCGACGGCGCCCGGTTATGAGAATGCGGGATTGCCCAGACGCTTTCAAGCCATTTCCGCGCTTGCCTGGAGCGCCCGAGATTCTCTAAACTCGCAAGACGGGTTTGCACGCGCCGCGCGGAGCCGACGGCGCGATTCCCAGCCTCTCCAAACGCTACAGAGAAGGAACGAGACAACCATGCTATCGCAAACGCTTGCACGCCGGGTCTTGGCGCTGTTCCTGGGCCCCATCTTTCTTCTGGTTCAAGCCGGTCCGCCCGCCGGTTGCGAAGAGCCGACTTCGCCGAGTCTGCGCACGATCGTCGTCGCCGCCGACGGCTCGGGCGACTTCGAGACGGTGCAAGCCGCCATCGATTCCGTGCCGACCGACAACGCCGAGCGGGTGACGATCGAAATCCGGCCGGGGACTTACAAGGAGCTCGTCACGGTGTCGAGCGACAAACCGTTCATCGCCCTGCGGGGCCAAGACGCCAAGACGACGATCCTCACCTACGACAACTTCGCCTCGAAGACGAATCCCGAGACGGGAGAGAACTACGGGACTTCGGGCAGCTCGAGCACGTTCATCAAGGGAGACGATTTCACCGCCGAGAACTTGACGTTCGAGAATTCGGCGGGACGCGTCGGCCAGGCCGTCGCCATTCGAATCACGGCCGAGCGCTGCACCTTTCTCAAGTGCCGGTTCCTGGGTTGGCAGGACACGCTGTACGCCAAGAGCGGCCGTCAGTACTACAAGGACTGTTATATCGAGGGAAACTGCGATTTCATTTTCGGCGAAGCGCGCGCCGTCTTCGACCGCTGCGAGGTCGTCACGAAGGACGGCGGGTACTATACCGCCCAGTCGCGGAAAACCGAGGACCACTACTCGGGCTACGTCTTCACGCGGTGCCGCCTGACGGGCAAGAATCCCGTTTATCTCGGGAGGCCCTGGAGAGACTACTCGACGGTGGTCTATCTCGACTGTTGGATGGACGAATGCGTTCGACCCGAAGGGTGGGACAATTGGCGCAGTCCGGACAAGGAGAAGACGGCCTACTACGCCGAGTACAAGAGCACGGGTCCGGGAGCGAACCCCGAGGCGCGGGTCCAGTGGTCGCACCAGCTGACGGAGGACGAAGCGGCCCGCTTCGCCACGGCGAAGTTCCTCCAGACCGCCGAGGGCGAGACCGACGATTGGCTTCGCGGCGTCGTCGAAACGGCCAAAGCCGAATGAACGCCACCCCGGCTTCGGGGACCGAAGCCGGGGTGGAATGCATTCTCGGTGGAATCTTCAGATCTCCGACGCGGCGGCCGATAGCGTCGCCGCCTCTCCGAATCACTCGTACATCCCGATGCTGGCCGGCACCGCGGTGCCGCTGGGCGGCGGCGTATGGTAGTAAATGCGGAACCCGCACAATTGCATGTCGCTGCCCAGTTCGTAGGG
>JAFGFN010000018.1 GCA_016931035.1 Candidatus Sumerlaeota bacterium | reverse complement strand
TATTGCGCTGGCGCGTCGGTCTTGCGGCGCGGCGTAGCGGCGCACGCAAGAGCCGTGACAGCACACTTCTCACACACGCTCTCAGAATTCCCGGGAGGGCCAAAGAACTCCGTGTTGTGCATGAGACTCCGGTTCCGCGTTCGGAAACAATCACGGACTTTCCCGCTCTTGTCGAGATCGGGACTTCCGGCACCCCTCCAGGGTGCGCGTATTGTTTTGTCTTGGTCCGGGGGTGTCACCCCCGGCTACTATCCGTCAGCCCTCCGGGCTGGAGAAGTACCTCGACCGGAACAGAAATGGAATCGACGCAGAACCGATCGGTCGCTTCGCCAAGATGCACCCATTGGCCCCTCGGAATCAGGAAAGTAGTTGACTCCGAGACGCGGAAATCTCAGTATTCGACCTGATACTCGCGAATCGTTCGTTCGGGCCGAACTCCGCCCGCGCATTCTCGAACCGAAAGGATTATGTTCCGACCATGCTTCTCAAGACAACGTGCTTGCGGCTCGTGGCGATACTCGCCATTCTTCTCACCGTTTCCTGCTCGATTTACCGGAACGATCGGATGTGGATCTCGGACGTCAAGTACGACGACGCGCGCCGGCTGTACGATGAAACCGGCTCGCTCGCGTTGACCGAGCAGAAACTGGCCGAGAGCGAGAAGTGGCGCCGGGCCGAGATCGACGAGGCCCTGTATCGTCTTCGCAAGCAGCATCATTTGGAATAGCGGTTTCCTAGACTCGAACGAAGGAGGTCCGCGGACCATGCGACGCGAATCCGTGGCACGGCGACGTGTGTTTCTAGTGTCCATTCTGATCTCGGCCATGGCGGCCGTCGGCGGCGCGCAGCCGACTTCCCCCTCCATGGCGGTGTCGCCCGAGCCCGGGCCGCCCCCCGCGCCGATGATGGTCGGGCAGCCGTTTCCCTCCCTTAAGATCGGGGCCATCATGCCCTTGTCGGGCAACCTGGCCGCTTACGGCAGCAGCACCCTCGACGGCGTCAAGATGATGGCCGACGAAATCAACAAGACCGGCGGCGTCGGCGGACGCCAAATCGAACTGGTGATCGAAAACAACGAGGGCGATACCGTCAAGTCGGCCGACGCATTGCGCAAACTCGAGGGCCTGAATAAGGTCCTGGCCGTCATCGGCCCCATCACGAGCACCAACGCGATGGCCGTCGCCCGCGACGCCCAGAACAAGGGTGTCGTTCTGATGACGCCGACGGGCACGAACGACAAGATCACCGAGTACGGCGATTTCATCTTTCGCGCCTGTTTCAACGACTCGTTCCAGGGCATCGCCGTGGCGCGGTTCGCCTACGAAGACCTGGGGCTGCGCAGTGCCGTCGCCTTTCAGGATCGCACGAGCGACTACAGCGTCGGGCTGTGCAAGAGCTTCTCCGAGACGTTCGAGCGTCTCGGAGGCACGATGATGCCGATGGAGTCGTACAAACAGGGCGACACGGACTTCGTCCCCCAACTGCGCAAGATTCGCCGCGCCGAAGCCCAAGCCCTCTTCGTTCCGGGCTATCCGCCCGAGCTGCCGCTGATCGTCAACCAGGCCAAGAACATCCGCCTCGAGGCCACCCTCCTCGGGGCCGACGGATGGGACAATTCGGACCTCACCGACAACGCCGGACACAACCTCCAGGGATCGTACTTCTCCGGCGCCTTCTCGACCGAATCCAAGACGCCCGAACTCGAGAAGTTCCTCGCCCTGGCTTCGGCCCGAGGGATCGACGATCCTCGTTCGTTCGAGGCGCTCGGATACGATTCGATGGGACTCGTCGCCCAGGCGGCGCTTCACGCCGGGGCACTGGCGAGCTTCGCTCCCTCCGACCTGGCCTCCCAGCGCCGGGCGTTGCGCGGCGCCCTGGCCTCGATCGAGAACTACAAGGGCGCGACGGGAGCGATCGCGATGCAGCCCTCGGGCGACCCGCTCAAGAGTCTCGTGATTCTGCGCTATGACGTCGCCGGCGACGGGATCAAGAGCGCCTTTGTGAAGGTCGTGAATCCATAAGGAATCGCGCGGAAGTATTGAGGGGGGGGGGCTTCTCGCGCCCCCCCCCCTCAGCCCCCCATCGGCCGGCTGTGGCCGGCGGCACGGCCCAAGGAGCGCGCTTCCTGGCGGGGGTGCCGGGGGTGGAACCCCTGGCGCGATCTCCCATATTGACCCAACGCACCGGCATACGATGCAGGACTTCCTCCAAAGCGTTCTCGACGGCGTGGCGACGGGCAGCCTCTATGCCATGATCGCTCTGGGCTACACGTTGGTCTACGGCATCGTCAAGCTGATCAACTTCGCCCACGGCGAATTCTACATGGTCGGCGCTTACGTCGGCTTCTACGTCCTGCTCTACGGACCGGGCGACGCGGCGTCGCCCTGGACCGTCGCGGGCCTCTTGCTCCTGGCCGTCGCCGGGTCGGCCGCGGCGGCCTCGATCCTGGCGATAGCGACCGAACGCGTCGCCTATCGCCCCATCCGCAAGTACGACCGGATCGTGGCGCTCCTCACGGCCATCGGCGTCTCGTTTCTCCTTCAGAACCTGGCGCGAATCGCGTTCTCGCCCAACCCCCAATCGTACGTGGCGGCGCTCCGCGGCGGCGCACGCGATTTGCCACTGGCGAGATTCCTCGATTGGTACCAGTCCTATAGTCTCCCCTTCGATTTCGAAATCCAGAACGCCAAGATCCTCATCCTGGCGGTCAGCGCCGTGTCGATGGGCGTCCTCTACGTTCTCGTGATGAAAACGCGAGTCGGAAAGGCGATGCGCGCCACGGCGCAGGATATCGAAGCGGCGCGTCTCATGGGAATCGACACCGATCGCGTGATCGCGCTCACCTTCGCCCTGGGCGGACTGTTCGCGGGCGTGGCGGGAATGTTGTCGGGCATGCTCTACAACATCAACCCGATGATGGGATTCCTGCCCGGCCTCAAAGCGTTCGTCGCGGCGGTGGTCGGCGGAATCGGAAGCATTCCGGGCGCCGTGATCGGAGGACTCGCCATCGGCCTGGCCGAGAGCCTGGCCGTCTTCGCCAATCTGCCGACCGAATACAAGGACGCCGTCGCGTTCGCCATCCTCGTCGTCATTCTGCTCCTGCGTCCGCAAGGAATTCTGGGGACGAAGAGGACCGAGAAAGTGTAGGAGGCCGTTGTGAGTGGTGAGCTATGAGTTGTGAGATCGGAAGAACCGGGAGTTGAGAGTCAGGAGTTCGTGAGGTGTGCCAGAATCTCTTTGCATAATCCCCAGCCCGCGCAGCGGGCGGCATAGGGTTAGCCACGGGCGTGAGCCCGTGGGAAAGGGCATCTTCCTGTACAAGAGCCACCGCAGGGGGCGGCATAGAATGTCGCCAATGGACTTCCGGGACACGACATTAGGAGCTCTCTCAGATGCGGCGGTGCGCCGTTTCCATACCGTCGAACATCGCAGAAGGTCAGGCTCGCCGAAGCGCAAAGGAGTTCTCAAGATTTCTCAACATCGCGAGAGGGAGCCTAGCCGAACTGGATGCGCAGTGTATCTTGGCGGAGGAACTCGGCTTGGCCGACCCGGCGAAGTCGCGGGAGATTCGTTCGGCAATCGACGAGCTGCAGAGAATGCTCTACGCCCTCGTGCAGAAGATAGGAACCGACAACAGCGAGATCGAATAGCAGGCGTCGGCGCGCGCCCGACACACGCCGAGACTCAAAACTCACAACTAAAAACTCAAAACTGTCCATGACCGACATCGTCTTCTCCATCCTCCTCAACATCGGCGTCTTCGTCATCCTGGCGGTGGGCTACAACGTCATCAACGGATTCACGGGAATGTTCTCGCTCGGCCATGCCGCGTTCTTCGGCATCGGGGCTTACGCGGGCGGCGTGTACCTCACGCATTTCGACCCGGCGCTCTATACGGCGCCCTATTGGTGTCATTTCGTCGTGGGTTGCTTCGTCGCTATGATCGTCGCGGGGATCTTCGGATTCCTGGTCGGCGTCCCCTGTCTCAGGCTCCGAGGCGACTACCTCGCCATCGCCACGCTCGCGTTCGCCGAGATCTTCCGGATCGTGATGGACACGCTTTGGCCCACACGGCTCGGCGGACCCACGGGTCTTGAAATGCCGCCCAAGCTCCCCTCGCACTGGGCGTTCCTCGTCGCCCTCGCCCTGATCGCGCTGGTTGTCGTCGCGGCGTCGCGCATCAAACGGTCGGCTACGGGACGCGCGTTTCTGGCGATCCGCGAGAACGAAATCGCCGCCCAAGTCATGGGGATGAACACGTCGCGTCTCAAGGTCGAGGCGTTCGTCATCGGCTCGGCCATCGCGGGATTGGCGGGGGCGCTCTATGCGTTTTCGAACGACCGCATCGCGCCCAAGGATTTCGACCTGATGAAAACGATCGTCCCGCTCCTCATGATCGTCCTGGGCGGACTCGGAAGCGTGAGCGGCTCGGTGGTCGGCGCGGTATTGCTCGGGCTCATCGACCCTCTAGTGCGTTTCGCGCCCGAGCAAATGAAGAAGTTGTGGGAGAACGCTCAGTTCGCCTGGACGATGGACCGAATCAAGGAGAACCCGCAGCTGGTCTACGCCCTGATGTTGATTCTCCTCATCCGGCTTCGCCCGCAGGGCATCTTCGGAACCAATGAAATCTCCGACCTCTGGCGCGCATGGCGCCGCCGCCGCCCGACTGCGTAACCGAGGATTGTCTCAAAGCCTCGGGATTGCCCGCAGATGCGGACCAAGAAACAAATCGGAATTCGCAAGTCCGCCCCTGAAGGCCACTCGCGCCCCCGTCGCCCGTCCACACAAAGCGAATCAATACAGAAACCACACCGAGTCGCGCACGGCGGATGGCGATGACGGTGGCGTTGGAGTCTCCGTCGGAGTTTCCGTCGGAGTTTCCGTTGGGGTTGGCGTTGGGGACGGCAGAGTCCCCGTGACGCGGGCGAGCGTCGCCGCGCTCGCGATCAGCTCGTCGTCGCAATATACCTTCAGTCCCGCCCCGAGACCGTAACGCGTGCCGTCTCGATCCCACACGATGGTCAGCGTGTGGCCGTGATAGAGCACGCGGTCCAGGCAGAACCAATCCCAGGAATCCGCCGGCACGAGCGGCGCCACTTCGACGGTGTTGTCCTCGCGGGGTTTGAGGCCGACCAGACCGCTGATCACCAGGTCGGCGAACGTGGAGTGGTTGTAATAGCGGCTGCGTTCCGAATCGGGTCCCTTAAGCCAGTAGTTGGTGACTTCGTCCAAATACTCGCCCAGATAGGGCTTGTTGGGAGCGACCTGGGGAAACTGGTGCGACTGGGCGTAGATCGACAACGCGTCGAAGTAATTCTGCTTGGTTGCGTAGTACGGCCCGGGTCCGCAGAGCATATTCGCCATGGCGCCCAGCGATTGGCTGGTGGCGAACGGCCAGACCGGCCCATCCCATTCGCAACCGCCGGTGCCGTGGGTGCGAAAGAGCGGGTGCCGCCGTTCGGCGGTGGTCAATCCCGCCGGCGCCCAAAACCCTTCGGGGTCCGACAGCTGACTCCACGCCTCGGCGTGTTCCGGCCCTGGGAGATTGAACATCCAGGGAATGAAGCCGATCGCCTCGCGCGCGTCGCAGAGCCCCCCGGCCTCGTATTGCACCTTGAAGAACTTGGCCGTATCGTCCCACATCGCCGCGACCATACTCGTATGCAACGATTCGTATTTCGTCCGATAGGTGGCGGCGATGTCGGCGCGACCAGCCAGCAAGGCGATTTTCGCCAGCGCGCGCGCGTTGGCCGTCATGTAGCTGTTGAGTGTCGGCCGTACGTTTTTTTCGGTGCGCGAGCCGCTGATCGATTCTTCCATGCTGTCGCGCACATCGTATGACCAGAACAGGCCGTCCGGACGCATGTTTGTGCTCTCCCACTCCTGATAATCCGCAACAAGATCGTCGAGCAGATCGATCAGATAAGCGCCGTCCATCGTCACCAGATAGCGCTTGTAAAGCGCGTCCGTCGCCCAATTGCTGTAATTGTGAAAACGCGTGTCCGGCTCGCCGGCGTTCGCCCGGTAGAAAAAGTGAACGTACTGGTCGAGGTAATCCTGATTGTGCACCCATCGTCCCTCCGCAATATGATGGCTGAAGGGGCTGCTGTTCGGATTCTCCCAGAGGACCCACTCCGTTATGATGTATCCTGTGTAGCCGTAGTTGGTCGGATACTTGATGTGTTTTCGAAAACTCCACCAACGATAATAGTAGATTTGCTCGAACCAATCGTTGGGACAATCGAACAACGGGATATTCTCCTCCATCCAATCCCACGCCAGTGCGTTGGGGATGATTCCGTGGCTCGGATTCTCCGGCTCTTCCATCGCGTTGAAGTTCTGGACGTAATGGGCATAGTCGTCGGGATCGAGCAATCCGTCTCCGACCGCCGGCCCAGCCGCCATGCAACCAATGACGAACCACGTCGCCGCGCTGAGCAGCGATCTCCGCAGTTTTCCGTCGATACTTCTCACGGGTGCAAACTCCGATCTGCGAAATGACAACCGTTTGCGGTTGAGAGAAGAGACGATCCATTCCGGATCGCAAGAGCCGGCAGAGGAACTACTACCAGGGGCATAACGCCAGCCCACCCAGGTCAAGATTGCGAATCTCGACTTGCCTTTGGAATCTGACCCTGCCCCTGAGTCTGGTCAGCGCTGCGGCGGTTCCGCCGACGCCGAGCTCGCGTCCGGATAGGATATCTCATAGCGGCTGCAAACCGCGGCCGTGCCGCCGGGCCAGTACATACCGGTTCCGCCGAAACGATTCGGCTCGATCGTGCCCTCGAGCGATAGTGTTTCTTCATCCTTGGTGTTCGACGCGCTGGCCGTCAAGGTCGTGCCGACGGCCTTGATCGTGAGGTGCGTGTTGGGCTTGAATACGCCCGTCAGCACCTGTTTGTCGTTGAGCGGCGAACCCGCCCCGTCCACGATCTTGTAGAACTGGCACATGACTTTCGCATGGGACTGCGTCGTTCTCCAAACCCTGAGCGAGTAGCCGTTGCGGGTCCGCGGATCGTACTTGATAAAGAAGTCCGCGTGGCCACGACCGCGCCGGACGGTGTCGTCGGGCGAACCGGGGGCCGAGAAGAGCTGCCCCGCCGTCTTTTCAGGCGTCAGGAGCAGGTCGATCCGCATATCGCCGCAGTCGGCGTCGTTCTGATAGAGCAGCGTCGCCGAAGTGCGAGCCTCCGGTCCGACGCCATAGCCGTTTTCGAATTCCTCCCCGGCGGCGGAACGCCAAGTCCCCGTCACCGTCCAGAGACCGCTCATAAACGAATCGTTTGGCGTCACGACAAAGTACCGGAAGTTGGGCGAAACCGTCGTGGAGGTGATGTCCGCCGCCTCGATAGGCGAGGTCGCGATCGCCGACACCGTCGCGCCGGGATGACTGAAGGGGAGTTTGGGCGTCACGTCCACCTGGATGAATTTGCCCACATAGCCCGGCGTCGATTCGAGCGTCTTCATGGGCGGGTCTCCGCGGCCGACCGCGATCTCTCTCGCGTTGGTTCCCTCGGCATCGTCGCAAATCGACCACGAAACGAGCGACCGGTCTTCCTTGCCGCCCAGATCGAGCGTGTAGTCCAACCCGACCGTTCCGCCGGCCGGCGGGATCAACGTGGGCTTCGCCAGCACCGCCGGTGGCTCGGTGTAGGCCGGCTCGACATAAACCCACGCCGTGACAAAAAAGCCGTTGGATGCCGTGGCGTTCACGGAGACCCACTCGGCCTGGTCGGTCTGGTTCCGGCCCGTCACGACGACGTCCGGTCCCGTGGCGCCGCTCAACGAGATCAGGTCGGATTGGGTCGACCACGTGATCGTCGGGTCGGTCGCATAGACCGGCGTTACGGTGGCGCCGATCGTGACGCCCGGTTCACCCGTGCGAACGGAATAGGAACCCCTGGGCAAGGCGGGTCGGCCGCCGCCCCCCGAGCGGCTCGGATTGGAACCGTCGTTCAGCTCGATTCGGAAGGGGAGGTTTCCCTGTCCGGCCGCTTCGTATTTGTCCTTCACTCCGGCCGGGTCCCAATCGTCGGGCTCCATGCCCGGCACGGCCCTCAAGAGGTTCCATGGATTGAAGGCCGAAAGCTCGCGATCGGACAATTCCCGAGAGTGATCGAAGGTGGGTTCACCCACCGCGCTGTCATAGATTCTCGTGGGATCGCCATTGATGTCCCTGACATTATGGGTCAACGAATAGAAGGTGGGCCTGGGTGGCGCGGATTCCCGCATCCATGCAACCCGCTTTTCGGGTGTATTCACCGGCACGACGCAGTCGATCAACGCCGAGGGCCGTTGGTGGCTTCCGAAACCGACTTTGTAGAACCGCATGCCGTCGGTTGCCTCGAACCGGCAACGATGGAACACGACGTTCACGGCCAGCATCACACCCTGCCCGGTCGGGAAAACCAGCGTGCAATCCTCCCAGACGCTGATCTGACCGCCGCCGATCCAGTCGTCGGTCCCCTCGATATAGACGTTCTTGAAGTAGGAACGCCTGGTCCGCAGGAACATCGTATCGAGTCGGCTGAGGACGGCGACATTTTCGTAGACGTGCTTGTCGCCCGAGGCCTGCAAGGCCACGGCCTGGGTGATGACATCCGATCGCTTGGTCAAGTTCTTGCCCGGATCGCCGGGATACTCGTAGTCGACGTTGCAGTAATTGAGGACGGTCAGATTCTTGCAGGTAAACCCGGTGGCGTCGACGTCGAGGATGTAGCCGTTGTCGTCGCCGCCCTGCATGAATCCGCGATTGTCCGCCAGCACCACCGACCGGCGATTGTCGGTCAGGCCGAGAAACGTGATGTAGTCTTTCGCGATGCGCAGGCTGGGCGTGCGCGGAGCCGTGCTCGGAAGCGGATAGACATTGGGCCGGATGCCGATGACGGTCGGCTTCTCTTCCGTCCCGGCGGGCGCGGCCTCGTAGGCGGCCTGCAACGTCTTGAACTTCTTGTTCGCCGGGTCGTCCTGCGCGAGGTTGCCATCGACCAGAAAATCGTAGGCCAGCGTCGCCACGTCGATCGACTGGACGATCGGCTCGGCGCCGCTCGTCACGTTGTCCTGCGCTTGGGCAAGACATCCGACGACCATCGAAACCGCGATGATCAGCAGCGTCACATATAGATTGCCTGCTTTCATGGCTTCCTCCTCGATTGACGATTCAAGGTACGATAGCGACACGATAAGGCGCGGCGAGGGAGATGTCAAAGCCAAATCAAGACTGGCGAGTCTGACTTTGGTCTTGCGATTCACTCCACGCCGCCGGCAGCACGGCCTGCCACCCGTGGTGCCTCCATCTGTGGTGCCACACGGCCGGTCGAATTCACGAATTGCGGTCTGCAGGGAGACTTGTATCTTGGAGAGCCCACCGATCCACGCCGGATTGACTACGTCAGATCGAAGCCCGAGGCTTGCCCCAGTCTCCCCCATCACTGAAAAGGGCTCCTGCCACCCATTTCCACAGGACCAATCGCCGTTTTCTTGAACAACGCATACAGAGACCGCTCGTCTTCTCGGCGGTGGAAGGCAAGATCATAGATCCGCAGGCGGCACAAGGTACCTTGTCTTGCGATTTTTCTCGACTCTTCATGTAGCATTGCAGACAGATACCGCCCGATATTTCAGCCGTAGTCTCAGGAGTCTGTTCCCCGCAGGCGGCACAGATCACCATACCTGGGGCACAAGGAGTCTGTCCCCCGCAAGCGGTACTGGTCACCATACCCGGGGTACAAGGGGCATGGGTGACCGACGCGTCCAGAAATCCCAGCCAGTCGCCTGCGGTGGCCCAGAGTGGGTGGTCGGTGTTCTCCCAGGAGCAGGCTTGGCCGTCGACCTTGACACGTTTGACCCGGAACGTCCTCCAACCGTCACAGTGCGAGTACAGGGCGAAACCAACTCCGCCGCGGCGCTCCTCGACCATGGGCCCGACGACAAGACTTGCGGGAGCCCACTCGCGCGGCGACAGTCCAGCACCTCCCAGTACAACGCGCCGGAAAACGGCTGTCTCTCGGCACGGTTCTTTGGGAGCGATCGTCACTAGCTGCGTGTTGTCCCATCCGAATCGTTCCCAGGTGTTACCCGGGCACGCCGCGAAAACCTCCTTCAACTCCTCAATTGACAGACTGTCTATCGGATTGTCCGAATGTACAAGCACTGCGACCGGAACGGGGACCACTTGATTCCGGGAAGAGTAGAGCCAAGGCGTGCCGCCGTGGACGACAAGATTCTCAATCTGGTGTTCCCCACCGTCGCGAAGACTGCCAGAAGGCACGCCCGTTATTGCCTGGCAGAGCAAACCAAACGTTTTTGCTCTCCTTTGCTCGAGGAAGCGACTCTTCTCGTTGGCAACTAGGCCACCGCCAAGGCATAGTCCGGCACCAACGACGAGAGACACAAGAAGCGTCATGGAAGTCGACGCCGCCTGAGAAACGAACAAGACAATAAGCACCAAGGCGGCTCCGGGAAGAAGGGTCAATGTGGCCACCTGCCTTGCGGTGTTCATGGAATAGTTCAGCTTGGCGAACTCCATGTAACAAGTAGGACACAGAACAGCGCTCCCGCTTCGTGCGTCGAGTCCCCGCATCTCTAGGGTCGCAGCGAAATCATACCCGTGTGCGTCAATCGCCGCCTTGCACCGCGAACAGGGGGGGAATCTTGGAGCGCAAACTCTCCGTCCCAAGTTGACGTTTCGCGTCCATTGGGGATTCGAAGGTGGCGAAGGGTCCGAGAGCTCGCATAGGCCTAAGTCCTCCGCAAACCAAGAGTCGCAGACGGAATCGCTTGCCCGAGCAGGCTAAACCGGAGACAGGATACTCTGAAGTGGCCTCGGGTGTCCAGACGAAAGCTGGCTTGCGGGCTGCAGTCTATTGTTGGCGACGCCCCCACAGCATCGGCCCTCTGTCTTGTCGCTTGACGCAGAGGGTTCGGTGTTATATGAACGCCCCATGGCTGCGAGAGGCTCTTCCCTTGTCTGCCCCTTGTCAAGCGTTCTCCGGCCCCACGACGGGGAACGGGTGAGGCGGCGGTGAAGAATGGACGGAGCAGACGGGATGACCGAAGAGAACATATTCCGTGCGACGGAAACGGCTCTGCGAGAGGAATTCGCCCTGCTCCACGCCGAGGGGCTGGTCAAGAGCTTCGGCGGACTGCGCGCCGTCGACGATTTCGGCATCAGCCTCCGCGCCAACGAATTGATCGGCCTGATCGGCCCCAATGGCGCGGGCAAGACGACCGTGTTCAACCTCCTCACGGGGCTCGAACGACCCGACGCGGGCGAAATCCGCTTCAACAACTATCGGATCGACGGTCTTCCCGCCCATCGCATCTCGCATCGAGGTCTGGCGCGCACGTTTCAGAACATCCGCCTTCTCAAGAACCTGAACGTGCTCGAGAACGTCAAGATCGCCTATCACCAGCACATCCGCTACAATCTGGGCGACGCGCTCCTGAAAACGCGACGCTACCGGCTCGAAGAGGCGGAAATCGAACGCAAATCGGTCGACTTCCTCGGTCTGTTCGGCCTGGCCGACGCGCGCGAACGCCTGGCGGGAAGTCTCCCCTACGGTCTCCAACGCAAACTCGAGATCGCCCGCGCGCTCGCGACCGAATCGCGCGTTCTGTTGCTCGACGAGCCGGCGGCGGGGATGAACCCGCGCGAGACGGCCGAGCTGATGGATCTCGTCCGCCGCATTCAACGGGAGTTCGACCTCTCGATCCTCCTGATCGAACACGACATGAAGATGGTGATGAACGTCTGTCAACGGATCGTCGTTCTCGACGCCGGGCGCGTCATCGCGCGCGGAACGCCCGACGAGATCCGGACCGACCCGGCGGTGATCGAGGCGTACCTCGGAAGGATGAAGGATAGATAGTTCCAGGTTCACAGGTTCCAGGTTCGCAGGTTCTTCGACTCGGAAGGTGTTTCTTCGACTCGTGAACCTTGAACATGCGAACTTGCGAACCTGGAACTCCGGTTCTTGAACCTGCGAACCTGGAACCTAGTCGAATCATGCTCGAACTCGAAAACGTCATCGTCCACTACGGCCCGGTCCGCGCCCTCAAGGGGGTTTCGTTTCGCGTCGAGACGGGCGAGATCGTCGGCATTCTCGGGGCCAACGGCGCGGGGAAATCCACCGTCTTGCGCGCGATCTCGGGCCTCGTCCCGCTCGCCGAGGGGCGGATCGTCTTCGGAGACGAGGATCTCGGCGGCGTCGCGCCGCACCGGATCGTCGAGCGCGGAGTCACCCACTGTCCCGAAGGCCGCCGCGTCTTTCCCGAATGCACCGTGCTCGAGAATCTCGAAATGGGAGGCTACACGCTCGGGTCGCGCGCCGCCGTGCGCGAGAACATCGAGCGCGTCTTCGAGTACTTTCCGCGTCTCAAGGAGCGCCGGCGTCAGCTCGGCGCGACGCTCAGCGGCGGCGAGCAGCAGATGCTGGGCGTCGCCCGCGCTCTGATGTCGCGGCCGCGCCTTCTCCTCCTCGACGAGCCTTCGCTCGGTCTCGCGCCTCGGATCGTCGAACAGATCTTCGAGATCGTCCAACGCATCAACCGCGACGGCGTGACGATTCTCCTCGTCGAGCAGAACGCCTACGAGGCGCTCCAGGTCTCGCATCGCTCCTACGTTCTCGAAACCGGGTCGATCATTCTCTCGGGCGAGTCGCGCGATCTCCTCGAAGACCCACGCGTGGTGGAGGCCTACCTGGGGGTGTAAGGGACACGACCCGGCGGGTCGTATGTGTTTAGCGCCGTCGTACTGTCGAGGGCTGTCATGTTTCCTGCGAAAGGCGGCGGGAAACACGCCAGCCCTCGATATTCTCTTCCTCGCCCGCCCCCGGCCTGAAAGCCGGGGCAAACGCGGAGCCTGCTGAAGCAGGCTGACTTGAAGCGCCTTGTCGGCGCTAAACATATACGAAGGCCCGCGGTCATCCCGCCGCGCTCACGCCGATTTGCCTTTGGATTTCGCCTTGCCCTTCCCCGTCGGCGTCGAATCGGCGTCTCCCTCGAAGTAACACACCACCCGCTGTTTGAGCGCGTCGGCGTTCAGGGTGAGGCGGGTGTTCGGCCGGACGTCGGCGACGTCGATCACGCGAACGGCATGGGCCAGGTTCTCGGCGTCGGGCAGGAGATCGGTCAGTTTGTTGGGCAGATCCTCGAGAATCTTCGGATTGAGCGAGTTGCCTTCCTCCGACGGGAACAGCGCCATATAGAGGATGTCGAGCTCGACCATCTCCGAGAAGAAGTGCGTGCCGAGCGACACGTCGGGCACCAGGTCGTCGCGCATGGCGACGATCTCGCACAGTACCGACACGGTGTTGATCTCGGCGAACGACACGGGGACGCCGAGCGACGGCGTCGTCGTCCCCCACCGCCCCGGGCCCAGGAGCATGACGGTCTCCGGGCGGTTCTCGTGATGCGACACGCGCCCGATGAGGCGCGCCACGGCGTAGCGTTCGTTCAGAGGCATCTGGCCGTAGACGGAGGGGACGACGTAGACGATGCGGTCGATCGTGGCGACCCGGCTCTGGCCGATGACGGCGCCGCTGGCTTCGAGCGCGAGGTCGTCGGCTAGGATTTTCGCCGGAGGCTCGGTGATGACGCCGCCGCCGCGCACCTGGAGCGGGCGGCACTGGAGAAGATTGATCTTGTACTCGTTGTCGGCCTCGAGAAAGTTGGCCGTGAACTCGATATCGACGGGATAATCGTAGGCGTCCTGGAGAACGCTCAGCATCTCGCGCATGTCCTTGACGAAATCGGTCTTGGACAACAAGTTCTCGAAGGTCAGATAGCGGGTCAGCGCCTCGCGGCGTCCTCGCTCGCGGGCGAACTCGGCTTGGCGTTCGTCGATCGAGGCGAACATGTCGATCGACGCCGGAGGGTCCTGCCGCCCGACCTCCTCGAAGTCCATGGTGACGAGCTGGTTGGCCTCCAGATCGAGAACGTCCACCTTGCGCTGCGCGTATTGACGCGCCTTCTCGGCCTCCGTCTCGGGACGGCGCTCCGGGGCGTTGAGAGCGACCACGCGCGTGTAGTCGTCGTCGGCGCGGTCCACGGCCCGCGTTCCCAACCCGTACACCAGCCTCAGAACGCCCGCCTCGGGGTCGATGTTCTCGTTCCAGACGTACGGATTGAACGAGAACCCGACGCCCGCGGCCTGGGGATAGAACAGATTGCCGTACAGGGCGCCCGAGACGCGCTGCACGAGGAGCGCCATCTGCTCGTCCCGGTCCAGAAGTCCTCGCCGCGCCCGGTAGGCCAGGGCCTTCTCGCTGCTCGTGCTCGCGTAGATCGTCCGCACGGCCGAGAGGAAGTCCTGGAGGCGCTTCTCGCGCGATCCCTGGTTGACGCAGAAGACGCTTTCGTACTTGCCCGCGAAGGCGTTGCCGAAATTGTCTTCGAGCAGACTGCTCGACCGGACGATCAGAGGCGACTGGCCGAAATAGTCGAGCATGTCCGAGAACTGCTTGACCAGACGATCGGGGAACTGGCCGCGCAGGATGCGCTGGCGCATGCGCTCCGCGCCGTCGAGATAGTTGTCCGGGTCGCGCTGGCGCTGGCGACCCCACCAGCAGTTGTTGAGCACCAGGTAGGTGTAGAAAACGTCGGAAGCGATGAAGAACGAATCGTGCACCTCGAGCAACTCGCTCCAGCGAGGATTGTCGCGTTTGAGAATCGCGCGGGCGAGCAAAACGCCCACCGCTTTGCCTCCGATCAGTCCCGACCCGATCATGCGTTTGCCCACGTCGAGAATGTCTTGGATCGTCAGGCGCTTTCGCGCGAGCGCCAGAACTCGGTCGTCGCGCGAGACCACCATTCTCAGGAGCCGCTCGAACAGGACGTCGGCCTCGCCGCTGAGCGGGCGCCCTTTCGCCATCTCGGCGATGATCTCCTGCGCTCGAAGGAACATCCGACTCCAGAAACCCACCTGCGCGTCCGGCGCGCGCAAAGCCGACTGCGGCGCGGAAGTCAGGATCTCGGCGATCGTGATGCTCTCGGTCACCGGGACGAACTCGTCTCCCTTCCAGGCGTGGAGCATGTACATCGTCGTCGAATAGCGCTGTTGGACCTTGACGGGCTGCACGTGGACCGTTCCCTTATGGCGATACACGTCGAGAAACAGCTGCGTCGTCTCGGCAATCGGGGTCGTGGCGTGGGTCGAATGCGCGTCGCGGATCAGGGCGAAATACGCGATCGTCTCCAGGTCGTAGAGATACGGACACGTGAGCAGGAAGAAGTTGGCCAGCATCTGGTCGCTGTGCCAATAGTCGGCCAGGTCCGACAGACAATCGAACACATAGTACGCGCCGCGACCCGCCTGCTCGATCGCCTGGTGCAGTTCGCTCAAGAACCGCTCGTATCCCTCGTGGATGGGAAGCGCGTGGATCCGAGCGCCCGACTCGGGCCCTAGGAGAGGAGCGTGACGGGCGAAACGGAAATAGACGAGCGTGTGACCCGTCCGGAGCGCCGCGTCGCAATAGGGCCGGACGAACGGGACGTAATCCTCGATCGAGTCCACCTGCCAAACGATGTTGTCGCCCGGAATCAGGCCGCGCAGGACCCGGTCGAGTCCCGGCAGGCCGGTGCTGAGAGTGATGTTGACCATGCGATGGGTTCCCCCGCCTTGGATGGCAGATGTCGTTGGCTGTGCGGCAGATGTTGCCGGACAAGCCGGCAGAAAGAGGATACCACTCTCTCTGCCATCCGAACAAGCTGCGAGATTTCTGAGTGGGGATGCCGCGGGAGAAATGAACTGTCGTTATCGGTGCCGGTTCCACGAGACCGCGAGCGGGGCCAGGGCCGGCGGCGCGGGAACCGGCGCCAGAGACCCAAGGCTCAGGAGAACCGCGTCCTGCCGATCGACGGTCACGAACCATTCGAGGGTGTCGGGAAAGAGACAAAAGGTCGAGACGACGAGGACAATCCAGATCCCGACGCTCACAGCCACCGTTCCGACGCCGATGTGCTTCCGCCGGAACGCCGTGACGAACGCCCACAGGGTGACGACGATCGAACCCGCCCACACTATGGCGAGCAGGATCGGCAGGACGGTCTCTGTCCCCAACTCTTCAGGTCGACGGTCTTGCAGATCACGCAGAGCGGCGTGACGATCGCCACGAGACGCAGGAATCCCCTCGAGCAGAAATGAAGCGCCAGCGACAACCCGATCCCCAGGCCCGTCCACCACGCCACGAGTTTTCGCGTGGGGATCGGGAGAACGTAGGTCCGTAGGGGAAACGCCGAGGTTCCCGTGGCGATATCGAGACCGGGCCCCGAGGATATCGCGCCGCACGACCGGATCGAGGCCCGACGACGGTTCGTCGAGCAGCAGAAGATCGGGCCGATGGGCCAAGGCGACGAGCAGACCCGTCTTCGCCCGTTCGCCCCGCGACAGGCGCTTGATCTTCCGCTTCGGGTCGAGTTCGAACGTGCGCACGGTTCCCGTCTGGGCCTTGAGAAGTCCGAGAACGTGCTTGATGAGGGTGGTCTTCCCCGCGCCGTTCTCCCCCACGAGGCCGAAGACGAGTCCTCGCGCGACATCCAGATCCACGGTGTCCAACGCCGCCTTCCTTCCGAACCGCCTGGTGACGCCTCGTATTTCGATGATCGACTCGCTCATGATCGGGTGTCTCCCTCCTGGGGCTCGATCCGCCGGCTTCGCTCGCGAACCAGATCGAGCACTTCTTCCGTCTTGACGTTCATCTGCCGGGCCTCGGCCAACAACATGTCGATGCGCTCCGAAAGGATCCGCTTGCACTCGCGGCGCCGGAGCGGCGAGGCGATCTCCTCCGACACGTAGACCCCCGCGCCGCGCCGCGTCGTGAGAATTCCGGCGGACTCGAGCTCGCGATACGCCTTGGCGACCGTATTCGGGTTGATGACGAGCGTTTCGGCCAGCTTGCGGACGGGCGGCAGCTGCTCGCTCGGACGCAGGCGTCCCGACGCGACCAGGTACTTGACCTGATTGACGATCTGGAGATAGACCGGGACGCCGTCGCTGAGGGAGATCCGGATGTCCATGGTGTCGATCCGTCCGAGTGTCGTGTGTGGAGCGGGGCTTCGCCCCGGCCCCGCCCGAACTGCTGTATTAGGACAGTAATACAATTGGGCGCTCCATGTCAAGCGCTTTTCTCGCCCTGCCCAGAAGACTTTTCGCGCGGAACTTTCGCTTGACTATCCGGTCGGGCTCGCCCACGATGGAAGGCGACATATTGATACGGGCTTTGCCGGCGGTGTCGGAAGTAGGGTGAAAATCCCTCGCGGATGCGCCGCTGTAACCGGTGACGAAACCTGCATGAGCAGTCCACTGTCGCCCACCGAGTGGCGATGGGAAGGAAGCAGGGAGTAGGACGATCCGGAAGCCAGAAGACGGCCGCCGGCAGGCTTCGCAATCAACTTCTCCGCGAATGAGAAGGTGAAGGCAGCTCGTGTACGCTAGAGAAGGCTCCCTGCGCCCCGTTCGCGTTTCCAAGCGATTGGGGCGTTTCGTTTTCGGGGAGAAGCGAGCGACGGACCGGCCGGGGCCGAGAACCTCCCCTGTCCCCTCGGTCGCTCGCGGATGCTTCTCTTTCGTTTTTCCCCATTCCCCGCCCGGCGCGGCGGCTGGAAGGAAACGGTTGGGTCTTCTCCTCCTCGATGACAGCGCGTGGAGAGCGTTGAACGGCGAGCGCCGGCCCTCTCGCGCACATCGAGACACAAGGAGGAGACGCCGATGCGAACCTGATCCGGACCGACGCCGCACCGAGGGCGCCTCGCGCCCCGCGAACTTCGACGCCCCTCGCACGCGATGGGGAAATGGGAAAAACGAAAGGAACCGAGAAATGATCGCAGCCATATACAATTGCGTACGTCGTTCTGAGGATTCTTGTGTGGAGTGCGGAACCTTGGTTCCGCTTTCAACGGCGCAAGATTGCTTGCGCCGACCTTCTACAATCTCCCCGCCATCCGATTCGGACGGTTGCGCCGTCATGCTTCTTGTGAAAAGCGGCAAGAAGCCCGCCGGCGCGATGATCGGGCCTCTGCCGACCCGGGGCGTCGCTCGCCGCGCCCTGCGGTCGCCGGCTCGCTTGCCCCGGGCTGTAATAGGGCGCGCCTACGGCGCTCAAGAGCGTGCGGGCGATCCGTTGGTGTTCAGGCCGGGGGCGGTAAGGCGAACCGCTCAGGTCGCGGCGCGCCTAGTATCATGTCCCGGAGACAATCGACAATACTCTATGCCGCTCCCTGCGGGGGCTCTTCTGAGAGAAGACGCCGTTTCCCACGGGCTGACGCCCGTGGCTAACCCTATGCCGCCCGCTGTGCGGGCTGGGAATCGCGCAAAGAACTTCCGGGACAGGACACTCGCTTCACTCACGCTCTTTCTAGTGCTTGCTCTGACCGCTCCACGCGCCCAGGCTTCCTGGGAACCGCTTTTTGAGGACGACTTCTCGTCCAATCCCCTGACTTCCGCTCAGTGGACTCTGAAACGTCTGAACTCCATCGACGACACGCCCGCCTCGCCCGCGCTCTTCTCGTGGAGCGCCCCCGAGCACTGCCTGAACGCGCGATGGGACTCCTCCAACCAGAGCAGCCTCTACGCCGTCCCGCTCGGCCGCACGCTCACCGAGTCCGACTCGTTTTCGTTCTCGTTCGATCTCGTGCTGTCGAGCGTCTCGAACCCCAACGACGACTTCTTCCAGATCGCCGTCGGGATGGACGACTCGACGGCGACGCGAACGCGCGCCTTCAACCGCCAGGGCGCGACCTTCGGCGACCCGGCGGACACGCGCCGCTGCGTCAACATCGCCGACTGGAGCTACGTTCCGCCCAACACCTGGGGGCACCGGGTTTTTCCGACGATCTGTCCCCAACCGGGCGACACGTTCCGCAACAACTATCTCTTCACCGGCAACACCGAATTGCGGACCGCGCACACCTATCGCGTCGAGCAGACCTACGACGGGGTGCGTCGCGAGTTCTCGCTCAAGATGACCGACGACGGCACCACAATGACGACGGAAGACGTGACGACGACCGTTTCCCTGTATCCCGCCGACACGTTCGCCGTGGATCGCTTCGCCGTCAAGTCGTACTACGACGAGTGGTCGCTCGGCGGTTGGCGCGTCGAAGGGACGATCGACAACATCGTCGTCACGATCCACGGCGAGACCGTCGTGAACGAGGATTTCTCGACCGATCCGTCGGCGCGGTGGGTCTGCGCCGGATTGCGCGACTACAACCCGCCCGATGCGTCGCTCGTCGCGTACCACGCGAGCGAAGGCCGCGTCGCATTCACGTGGGACGCCGCGCGCAGTTGCACCGCCCTGAGCCATGCTCTCGCGACGGACCTGACCGACGCATCGCGCTTCGCCTTCGAGTTCGATCTGGAACTCACGGAGATCGACGTGAACGGCGATTTCTTCCAGATCGCCCTCGGGATGCACAACGGCGCGCTGCATAACTTCGACCGCGGCGGCCCGCCGTGGAGCGATCCGGGCTCTCCGATTTCGGCGAGCGACGTCGTCGATTGGGCCTACTATCCCGAGTACGATTTCGGTTTCGGACCCGAGTCGTGCGTCATGTCCACGATCGTCGTCGAACCGGGCGTCGGCTACGGCGACTTTCTCAACCACCAGACCCTGGCCTCGCCCAAGACCGCCCTGTCCACGGGCGTCGTGTATCGTGTGCGTCAGGAATACGATCCCTATTCGCGCGAGTTTACCCAGACGATGACGGCGGACGGCTCGCCGGTCTCGAACGCCGACGCGACCTATACGATCGTCGTTCCCGAAGACAAACACTTCCGCGTGAACCGCTTCGGTCCGGTCTCGTACCACAACACCTACGCCTGGGTGCCGGGGGCGTGGCGCGTGCGAGGGACCATCGACAACGTGAGGCTCGAAACCTTCGCGGCGTCCGCGCGCGAGGCGTGGAGGTTGTACGAATGAAACGCACACTCCCCCACCCCGCCGCCGTCTTGTTCGCGACGTTTCTTGTCTGCGGGTCGGTCGCTCGCGCGACGGATTTCGCCGCGCCCGAGAAGATCGCCGACGGCGCGGCCAAGTATCGCCTGAGTCGTCTGGCCGGTCACGTCGCGGCGTTCGATTCGTCGGGAACGCTTCACGCGACCTACTGGTCGGGCTACGAGGAGACCAACCCGTCCGCGCCCTCGCACATCTATTATCGTGCCTGGTCTCCCACCGCGGGATGGGGCGCGCAGGAGGCGATCGACGACTCGGAGGTGGCGGGTCAGCACGTCGGTGGCCGACATCCCGGCCTTGCCGTCACGCACGACGACGGCGTCTGGGTCGTGTGGCACGACCATCGCGACTGTTCGCCCGGCGGCAGCTACCAGGACAACACCGAGATCTACGGCGACTTCAAACCGGCGGGCGGCGCGTTCTCGTCGACCGACGTGCGTTTCACCGACACGCCGCCCGGCGGCGGGACCGCCGAAAATGGTTACACTCCCAAGATCGCGCTCGATCCGAACGGCGCGCTCGTCCTCGCGTGGTACGATTTCCACTACGACTCGCAAATATCCGACCTGTTCCTCAAAACGTCGGACACGGATGGGACGTTCAACTTGTCGGAGACGATGGACGCGATGCGCCTGACGAACCTGAACGATCGGGGCGGCTCGTTGCCCTCGACTCCCGCCTTCGCGCTTCCCGACTTGGCGATCGACTCGGCGGGCGCGCGCCACCTGGCTTGGGGCGGCGGGTTCGGCGTCGGCGGGCTCTACTACGCCCAGGCGGCGCGCGGGTCCGTGTCGGTCGGCGAGGAACTTCTGGACTCGGCCGGTTGGGATTTCTTCGACCCCGCCCACATCGCCGTCTCGCCCTCGGGCGACGTTTGGATCGCCTACGGCAAGGAGAGCGGCTCGACCAACACGAACGAACGCGTCGTCCTCCTGCGCAAACGAGCGGGTCAGAGCGCCTTCGACGCGCCGATCGAAATCAGCGAAACCGTGAGTCGGCAATACGCACCCGATATCGCAGTGGACTCGGACGGCGTCGTTCATCTCGTCTGGATCGACCGTCGCGCGGGACGGCAAGTCTATTACGGCCGGTACAGCCCGACGGCGGGCCGACTCGTCGAGGAGATCCCGTTGACGCCGGAGACGGGATCGTGGGAGAGGCCGACGCTCGCGATTTCCGAGAGGGGCCGGATCGCCGTGCTGTTCGAAGAGAACACGGGGACCCTGACGGGCGACATCTGGTTCGTCCGGGACATTCCGCCCCCGGCGGCGGTGAGTATGGATCGTTGGATGCGCTATGATTAGCACACGGTTCTTCAGGGTCTACATGAAGGCCGTTCGGGCGTTCACGCTGATCGAGCTCCTGATCGTCGTCGCCATCATCGGCATCTTGGCCGCGATCGGCACCCTGAACCTGCGCCAGGCGACCGAGCGCGCGCTCAAGTCGTCCGACGCGGCCAACTTGCACACGATCGCTACCGCTCTCCAAAGCTACTACGCGGATTACAACACCCTCCCTCCCGCCGACCGCGAGGCGGGTCCGTTCCCCTCCCACACGCCGGACTATCAGAACGTCGGCAACGGACCCGCCGGAGGCGGATCGTCGGACGGACTTCCCTGGCTGCTCGTCGAGCAGGGGTATATTGCGAATCCGAAAACGATGTTTTGTCCCAAGTACCTGCGACGCTATCAGGGAGGCAAGACACTCCGAGGCGACTACGCCCGGTATCACAATTTCCGCTACGCCTACAGCGGCCCGCACCCGACCGCCACGGGCGAGGGCGGCGGTTGGGGCAAGAACATTATGTCCGGCGAAGTGTGGCTCGTGCGCGATCTCCACGTCGCGGCCGACGCCGGATGGAACCGCGACCGCTATCCCGACTACCCCGCCGACTACAAGTACCCCTGGGGCGAGGGCGAGTGGGAGAACCAACTCGAACACGCGCTATACGCCGACTTCGCCGTCCGAACCGTCGTCGGTGGAACCGACGACCCGCCTGAAACCGTGGAAGAGACCAGGTAAAGAGCGGTTTGAAATCACTGCCGTTCGGCGCGAGAGAGAAGAGGCACGATGCCGCTTCATTTCTTCTGAGAACTCTGAATCTTTGCCCAGTCGTCGCGCAGGGTCACGGTGCGGTTGAAGACGAGGCGCTCGGGCGTCGAGTCGGGATCGACGCAGAAATACCCGAGTCGCTCGAACTGGAATCGGTCTTCGGCCTGGGCGTTCTTGAGACTCGGCTCGACCCGGCACCCGGTGAGCGTCTCGATCGAGTTGGGGTCCACGCTGTCTTTCCAATCCTCGTCCGGCCCCACGTCGAGGGGGTTCTCCCTGGTGAAGAGGTGCGAGAACAGACGCACCTCGGCGGGGAGCGCGTGGTCGGCCGAGACCCAGTGGAGAGTGGCCTTGACCTTGCGTCCGTCGGGGGCGTTGCCCCCTTTCGTCTCGGGATCGTAGGTGCAGCGCAGTTCGACGATTTCGCCCGTGTTTTCGTCTTTGATCGCCTTCTCGCACTGGATGAAGTAGGCGTAGCGCAGCCGCACCTCGCGTCCGGGCGCGAGGCGAAAGAACTTCTTGGGCGGGTCTTCCATGAAATCGTCGCGCTCGATATAGAGGACGCGCGAGAAGGATACCTTGCGCGTGCCGCCCCCTTCGGGATCTTCAGGGTTGTTGATCGCTTCCATCTCCTCGACCTGCCCCTCGGGGTAGTTCTCGACGACGACGCGCAGCGGATTCAGGACCGCCATGACGCGCGGGGCGCGCTTGTTGAGGTCTTCGCGCAAACAGTGTTCGAGGAACGCGTAGTCGACCATGCTGTCGGTCTTGGCGACGCCGATGCGCCGGCAGAAATCGCGAAGCGCCTCGGGCGTGTAGCCGCGGCGACGCAGTCCGCGCAGCGTGGACAGACGCGGGTCGTCCCATCCGCTTACGAGTCCCTGCTCGACCATCACGCGGAACCGCCGCGTGCTCATCACCGTGTAGGTCAGGTTGAGGCGCGAGAATTCGTACTGGCGCGGATGGTGGACGCCGAGTTGATCGAGGAACCAATCGTAGAGCGGACGATGATCCTGGAATTCGAGCGAGCACAAGGAATGGGTGATTCCCTCGATCGAGTCCTCGATTCCGTGCGCCCAGTCGTAGGAGGGGTAGATGCACCACTTGTCGCCTTGGCGATGATGGGCGACCTTGACGATGCGGTACATGATCGGGTCGCGCATGTTCACGTTGCCCGAGGCCATGTCGATCTTGGCGCGGAGCGTGCGCGATCCGTTCTCGAACTCGCCGAGGCGCATCCGCTCGAACAAGTCGAGGTTCTCCTCGATCGAGCGGTTGCGATAAGGGCTCTCGCGTCCCGGTTCGGTCAGGGTGCCTCGATACTCGCGGACTTGGTCGGCGCTGAGGTCGCAGACGAACGCCTTGCCCTGTCGGATGAGCTCGACGGCGTATCGGTGCATCTGATCGAAATAGTCCGAGGCGTAATAGAAATGCTCGCCCCAATCGTAGCCGAGCCATCGGATGTCTTCTTTGATCGCCTCGACGTATTCCTCTTCCTCGCGTTCGGGGTTGGTGTCGTCCATGCGCAGGTGGCATTCGCCTCCGAACTCTTCGGCGATCCCGAAGTCGATCCCGATGGCCTTGGCCTGACCGAGGGTCGCCGGGCCGTTGGGCTCGGGAGGGAAGCGGGTGACTACTTTGCCGCCCCATTTGCCGGTCTTCATGTCCTCGGCCACGACGGTTCGGATGAAGTCCGTTCCGGCGGGGAGAGCGTTGGGCGCGTCGTTCGGGGTCATTTCTCGAGGATCTCCTCGCGGGGTCTCTTTCGTGCGGATCGGGTGGGCCACAGGTCGATTCGCCGAAAACGAACCCTAGCATACCCGGCAAAAAGCCGCCAGCGGAATCCCGGGGGCGGCCCGTGGCAGGGATCGAGAGGAGTACCCGGCAATCCAGCCCGCAAACGCCGTCCATCGCAATCGCGATCGGGATCGAAATCGGGATCGATTCTCTCCGCCTTTTCGATACCGATCCCGATCCCGATCGCGATGTCGATAGATACCGCTTGCGGACCGTATCGCCAAACAGACCGAGACATCCAGACTAGCGAGACCTGTCGTCCCCGTCGTGGTAGATGAATTGGTGGGCGGGATACTTCACATGGTCGTAGGCGAGAATGACGGCGTTTTGCTCGGCCTTGCGGATGAGAACCTCGTCGTCGCGGTCCAGGTCGATTTGGTCGGGGAGCTGATCGCCCGCCAGGAGCGCCGGGCCACGCGTGACGCGGATGCGGATCTCGCTTTCTTCGCTCAAAACGAGATGATTGATCGGCTCGATGGTGTTGTTGAACGCCAGTCCGATCCCGACGCGGAACGTGCTGTGCGTGATGCTTCGATAGTAGGCGGAAGATCCGAAGGGGGTCGAGACGACCAGGCCGTCGCCGACGATTTGTCCTTCGCCGTAGAGATCGCCGTCGATCCGGACGATGAAACGGACGCCCGCCGTGAGATTCGCGTTGCGCAAGATGATGTTGTTGAGGCCGCCCAGGGTTCGTCCCGCCGCGGTCGCCTGGAGTTTCAAGAACTCGCACCGCTTGAGGCGATCCTCGGCCAGGTGGCGAAGAATCAGCTCGTTCGATTCGTTCGAGCACGTCCGGCAGCGTTCGCTGTCGCGCAGCGCGACCTTGGGAACGCCCGGCCAGAGCTTCTCCGCGGCGAGCAGCGTGCCGTCGCCGCCGTAGGAGACGACGACCTCGGGATTCTCGTCGACGATCTCGAGTCCGAGGCCGCGAACGAACGGAACGATTTCATGGCTGCGACGACCGTGGATCTTGACGCGTTTGGTGGGAGTCACGGCCATTTACCCGGCGGTGGATTTCGGATCGGAGAGCGAGGCGGGTCGAAACGGCGTTCGGAATCGGCATTCGCCGTGCCGCATTCCGGGATCGAACGCCACGGCGTCACGGCGCGTCGACGTTCATCTTGCCGCCGAACAACGCGGCCACCTGTTTGCGGATCGTGCCCGTTACCGCGCTCGGCGAGCGATTGGCGTCGATCGACTGGAAACCGAACTGCTTCTCGAGAATCAGGAATTCGCGCCGGACCATTTTCTGGTAGGCGATAAAGCTCTCGAACATGTCGCGCGAGAGGGCGATATCCATCCCCGATTCCCAGTAGTCGAGCGTCTGGTTCTTTTCCAGATTGCGTTCCACCAGGTTGCGCGGCGATACCCGCAGATAGAAGATGAGGTCGGGCGCCGGCGCGATGCCGTAGATCGATTCCACCCAGGCGCGATCCGCGCCCCGCACGATGTCGCGGACCATGAGGGTGTAGATGTAGCGGTCGGCCAGGACAACGTATCCGGCGCGCAACGCGGGGATCATCACGTTCTCGAGTTGATCGGCGAAATCCGTGGCATAGAACAGACTCATCGTCGTGTTGCCCAGGATGTTGCCGCGTTTCGCTCTCTCGAGTTCCCTGGACACCAGGGTCGAACGCTTCAGGCCGATGTTGACCGTGGCGTGGCCGGCGCGTTCGAGCCATTCGGTGAGCGATCGGATCTGAGTGGAGCGTCCCGAGCCGTCGGCGCCTTCGAGGACGATGAGTTTGCCTTTGAGTTCCGAGGCCTTGACGCCGGGCGGCGGGTTGCCGTAGAAACGCGTGGGGCTCATGACGGTTTCACCCCCATCTTGTAGAGGGACAGATCGATTTGCCGGCGGACGATCCGGCGCACGGCCTGCTGCTGCGCTTCGATGGATCGAGCCGCGTCGATGATCTCGAAGCCGTACTCCTTCGCCAGTCTCGCGTACTCTCGGTTGATGCGTCCCTGAAAAATGCGGAAACTCTCGTACGGGTCGTTCGAGAGATTCAGGTCCATCCCGGCCTCGTGATACTTGAGTTTGGGCCGTCCGGCGAGGATTCGGCCCAGGGCGGTTTCGAGCGGGACTTTGAAGAAGAACGTGATATCGGGCTGAACGGCGAAGCTGTAGAGGTTGCGCAGCCATCGGGGGTCGCAGCGGCGCACGGCGTCGCGCGCGAACGCCGTGTAGATGTATCGGTCGGCCAGGACGATGTAGCCCGCTCGCAAGAGCGGCTTGACCTGGCGTTCGTATCGGTCGGCGAAATCGGTGCAGTGGATGAGCGAGAACGTCGTGGGGGTGAGGAGCTGCGACGCCTTGCCCTTCTTGGTCGCGGCCTTCACGAGGATCGACGAGTTCCATTCCGTGAAGAAGACCCGGTAGCCCTCGAACTCGAGCCAACGCTTGAGAAGATAGATTTGGGTGGACTTGCCCGAACCGTCGAGCCCCTCGACGGCGATGAGCACGCCGGGCTGAAACAGCCCGCCCTCGGCTCCGGTTTCCGCTTGCGCGTTTGGCATGGTCGCGTTTCCTCCGCGCCGCCTTGCTAGGGCGTTCGACCGTATCGCGTTTTTGTCAGGGCCATTGAATCGACACTCTATTCTGATTCCCGCGTCGTTCCGTTGTCAATACTATTTCGTCCGGAAACCGGTCGCACTTGAGTCTTCCGTTCCAGGCGTTTCCGTCAACGGATAGCGTTCGAGCGCCCAACGCAGGGCCTCGTCGGCGGATGCGATCTCTCCTTCGAGTTGGGCCTCGCGGACGGCGGCGAGGATCTTGCCCATCCGCGGGCCCGGAGGGTATCCGGCGCGGATCAGGTCGTGTCCGGTGAGGAGCGGCGCGGGGAGGACGCCCTCGGAATCCTCGCGCGAGAACTCGGCGATCTTCTCCTTGCAGAACTCGTAGTTCTCCGTGTTGCCGTGGCTGGCGAGGCAGTCTGCGCGATGCAGTTCCAGGTGTTCGTCGAAGCCCTCCATCCCCAGAAATCGGCGCAGACGCGCGGGACGCATCTTCTGGACGTTCATGAAGTCCATGTGGCGGTCCACGAGCTCGACGATTTGTTTGCGATCGGCGTTCGAGAACTTGAGGCGTCGGCAGACCCGTCTCGCCGCTTCGGCGCCGACGACGTTGTGTTCGTCGAACCGGATGCGATCGGCGTGAACGATCGTCTCGGGTTTCCCGACGTCGTGCAGGAGCGTGGCGAAGGCGAGGGTCGCGCTCGGGTTCGCGGGCAGATGGTCGAGCGCGAGAACGGTGTGCATGAACACGTCGCCCTCGGGATGAAACTCCTCGGGTTGGGGAATCCCGCGCAGGGCCGCCACCTCGGGCAGAACCGGGTCGAGCAGACCCGTGCGGTCGAGCAGTCTCAAGGCCTCGCCCCGGCGAGGGCCGGTGAAGATTCGCCCGAGCTCGTCGCGGATGCGTTCCGCGCTGACCTTGAGAATGCGCGGCGCGGCCTCGCGCAACGCCTCGAACGTCCGCGGCTCGATTTCGAGTTCGAAGCGGACGGCGAAGCGGACGGCGCGCAGGAGGCGCAGCGCGTCTTCGGCGAATCGCTCGCGCGGCTCGCCGATGGCGCGCAGAATCCGCGCTTCGAGGTCGGCCCGGCCTCCCACGTGGTCCAACAGGCATTCGCGCCGGGGATCGTAGAAAAGAGCGTTGATCGTGAAGTCGCGTCGCCGCGCGTCTTCTTCCGGGGTCGAGAAACGCACCCGAGAGGGATGGCGCGCGTCGAGGTACTCGCCCTCGCTCCGGAAAGTGGCGACTTCGGTCTCGACGTCGTCGTCGATCACGAGGATGACGCCGA
This sequence comes from Candidatus Sumerlaeota bacterium, assembly GCA_016931035.1. Lineage (GTDB taxonomy): Bacteria > Sumerlaeota > Sumerlaeia > UBA8349 > UBA8349 > JAFGFN01. Next base: position 10,659 of record JAFGFN010000018.1, on the reverse strand, counting down.
ATTGGGCGCCGACGGCGACGTGGCGCGGGAAAAGCGATTGAACGACCTCGGGCGGCGCGTCGGTCGCCACGTCGATGTCGCCCGGCGCGAGACCCAGGAGCGCGTCGCGCACGCACCCGCCGACCCAGAGGGCCGCGTGGTCCGCCTGGGCCAAACGCTCGACGATCCGGCGGGCGGATCGGACGACGGGGCTGTGCTCGTCCCACTCGATTCTCATTCGATCATCGCTCCACGGTCAGCCCGAGCAGACGCGCCTCGGTCCGAGCTTCGTCCGGGGGGAGAAGGCTCTGCGCCGGAATCCGGAAAGTCCATCCGAAAGGGGTCTTGTCCAGGGAGGGGTCGACGACGGCCGCCGGGCCCACCGTGCCGGCCGGAAAGCGCTCCTCGAGGACCGCACAGTTCGGACTCAAGAGAGTGCAAACGGCGATATGATCCCGCTCGGATCCGCCGGGCTCGCGCGACAAAAGAGCGACGGGATCGAGCGGGCGAATGTCCTTCCTCTCCAGAGTGAAAAACTCGAACGTCTTGTGGCCGTAGAAATAGGTCGGGACGAAGTAGACCGCCCCTTGAGGATCGGGCTCGCACAGGCGGACAAAGCGGGCCTGGAGCGAGCTGAAATCGCGTGCGATGCCCGGGACGCGAGGGTGGAGCCACCACGCCTTGTATACCTGGTATCCGCCCCCCCAGACGAGCGCGGCGATCAGCGCGCCCTGAGCCAAGCGCCGCCGCTCGGGAGCGAAGCGCTTTCGCGCGACGTCGCATCCCCAGAACCACCCGAGAGCGACGAACCATGCCACGGCGGGCGTCGCCCCGAGGTTGCGCAACGTATTCGCCGAATCGGTCTTCGAGACCACGGAGGGCATCGACATGCACACCAGCCACGCCAGCCACGCCGCCGAGCGTCGCGCCCGCCCGTCGCGCAACCCGAGGTCGAGGATCGCGCGCACGAGTCCCACCACGAAGAAGAGCGCCCAGACGGGGTCGAAGACGGGCGTGCCCGTCTTGCCGTAGAGTGGAGCGCCGGGCGAAAGCGGAATGGCCACGTTGTGTTTGGTCACGTGGTCGCCTCGAAGGAAGAACATCAGTGCGACGTCGCGCAGATTGACGGCCATGGAATGAAATCCCGCGCGAAGACCGTTGTCGAACAGAGACAGCGCCTCGACCCGCCTGGTCAGGTCGCCGGGGACCAGGACATAGTGGATCAGGAGAGGCAGGGCCGCCAGCCCCCCTCCAGCGGCCAAGTATAGGAGGTCGCCCCGCCAGGACCGCGACGCGGATGGGTCGGGAGAATCCAGCGGTTCCGATCGCAGCGCCCAGAACCAGACCGCAACGACCGGGAGGAAGAAGTACCAGGAGTAGTAGGTGTAGAACCCCAGGCCCACCAGAATCCCGGCCGCGCCCCACGCTCCCTTCCGGCCCATGGATTGCGGGGCGCGGCGTGCGGCCGCCGCCATCGCCCACACTAGGGCGCAGGCGACCGGCGGAACGCAGACGGTCGGGAAGACGAGACGGCTGAAGTGCGAGTGCCAATGAAGCGTGGACAGGACGAACGCGGCGCACAGGGCTATCGCCCGCCCGCGGCGCGACTCTACGGACAGAACCGCTCCCAAGAACAAGGCGCAAGTGACACTCCCCATCGCCACCATGACCAGGCGCATAACGAGAACGCTCGGTCCCGTCCCCGCGAAGACCACAGCCAGCACCCACATGAGGAGCGGCATCTGCGGGAAGATGTCGGGGTAAATCAGCCGGAATCCGTCGCCATGGATCGTGCGCCAGGCATTCACCCCGTTCAGCCCTTCGTCCATCCACAATCCCGGAGGAAACCGGTCGATCCATGCCGCCCGCACGACGAAAGCGAGGGCGAAAACGAGGAGAAAGAGGTGGAGGGCGCGCGGTTTCATCGGATGCCGGTCTTTCGTGTCTTGTGATTCTGGTCCGTTCTTCGCCGCAAAATCCAGAAAAAACTCGGATCTCTTCTCGTCTCTTGATATATGATGAGGATGTTCCGCGCATCGACGAACGAACGAAGGGAAGTCCGGACATGGAACTCACCGACAATGTCAACATCGTCGAAATCGAGCCGCTCATCGCTCCCGAGGCGCTCAAAGCCGAGCTCCCGATGAGCGAAAGTCACACGCGCGTCGTTCTCGAAGGACGCCGCTCGATTCAGCGCATCCTCGCGGGCGACGACGCGCGGCGAATGGCGATCGTCGGGCCGTGCTCGGTTCACGACCCCGACGCCGCGCTCGAGTTCGCGCGCCGACTGCGCCGGCTGCAGGACCAGGTCGGCGAACGCGTCGTCCTCGTCATGAGGGCCTATTTCGAGAAGCCGCGGACCTCCGTCGGGTGGAAAGGGATGCTCTACGATCCCTATCTCGACAATTCCGACGACATGCAGGAAGGTTTCCGCCGCGCGCGCAGACTCCTCCTCGCCGTCGCCGAACTCGGACTTCCGTCCGCGACCGAGCTTCTCGACCCGATCGTGCCCCAGTACCTGTGCGATCTCGTCTCGTGGGCCGCCATTGGCGCGCGGACGACCGAATCGCAGATCCATCGCCAGATGGCGAGCGGGCTCTCGATGCCCATCGGCTTCAAGAACAGCACCGACGGCACCCTGGCCTCGGCCATCGACGGGATTCGAGCCGCGCGGAGCCCGCACGCTTTTCTAGGGATCACGGGCGAGGGCCGGGTCGCTAAGGCCACCACGCGCGGCAATCGATACGGCCACCTGGTGCATCGCGGGGGCGTGGCGGGACCCAACTACGCGGCGGAGTACGTCGCCTTCACCGAAGTTCTGATGCGCAAGGCGGGACTCCCCGCCCGCATTCTGATCGATTGCAGTCACGACAACTCGCGCAAGGACCCCAAACGCCAGGCGACCGTCTTCCTGGATGTCGTGGAGCAGCTACGCGCGGGAAACCGCTCCATCGTCGGAACGATGCTCGAGAGTTTCCTCGAAGAAGGCAACCAACCCCTCTGCCAACCTCCGAGCGGACTCAAATACGGCCTGTCGATCACCGACAAGTGCCTCGGATGGGAAGAGACCGAGGGTCTGATCCGCAAACTCGACGAGGCCCTCGCGTCCCTGTTTTGAAAAGGTCTCGTCATGGACACGATGGCCTCGTCGTATGGAGAGAGATCGCTCGGGTGCGAGTCTTCCGTTTAGCCTGCTTCAGCAGGCTCCTCCTTTGCCCCGTGCTTTAGCGCGGGGTAAGCGGGGCAAAAGAACGAAGGGTTGGCGCGGTTCCTGCCGCTGTTCGCAGGAAGCGTGACAACCTGCCCGACTTCGGCGAGCTCGCGTTTTCATCTCCATTGGGTGAACCGAAGAATCATGTGAGACTGCTATGAAGATCTCCCCCGAAAGCCTCCTCTCGATCTTCGAGAAACGCCCCGGCCAGCCCGTGGCGCTTCGCTACCTGATGGAGCAGGTCGGCGCGCCCGCCTATCAGAAGCGCTTGATCCAGCAGATGCTTCTGGCCCTCGTGCACGACGGCCGCCTCGTGCGTCTGCGCAACAAGCACTACATCCTCCCCGCCGCGACACGCACCGTGACCGGCGTCCTCCAAGTCTCGCTCCGAGGCGCGGGATTCCTGGATGGGGCGGCGTCGGACGGCTCGGATCTCTACATCCATCGCTCGAACCTCGACACCGCGCTCAACGGCGACACGGTCGAAGCCGAGATCTTGCCCGATCGCGCGGGCGAAGAGGGACGGGTCGTTCGGATCGTCCGACGCGCGCACGAATCGATCGTCGGCCAACTCGACAGGGGAGGGCGGGGACGTGGAATCGTCACGCCGCGCAACACCCGCATCAACCGCTGGATCGCGGTTTCCGATCTCCCGCCCGAGTCCGAAGCGCCCGACGGCGCCTGGGTGCGAGTGCGCATCGTCGAGTGGTCGCACGGGATCGACGAACCGCTCGGCGGCGAGATCGAAGAAGTCCTTGGGCGCGCGGGGGAACGAGGCATCTCGGTCCTCGCGCTCCTGCGCGACATGGGAATCGAAATCGAGTTTCCTGAGGAGGTCCGGCGCCAGACCGACGCGCTCGAAGCGCCCGCCACGCCCGACGAGATCGCGCGGCGGCTCGACCTGCGCGACCGGCGCATCTTCACCATCGACCCGGCGACGGCCAAGGATTTCGACGACGCCCTGTCGGTCGAGCGCCTCGACGGGGAATCGTGGCATGGGCATCTTGCCCATGATGTCGAAGAATCACGGGCGGGACGCCCGTGCCACGGTTGGCGGCTCGGGGTCCATATCGCCGATGTGTCGCACTACGTCGAGACCGACTCCGCGCTCGACGCCGAGGCTCTCCGGCGCGGAACCAGCATCTACCCGGTCGACCGCGTGGTCCCGATGCTTCCCGAGCGCCTGAGCAACGATCTGTGCAGTCTCAACCCGGACGCAGACCGGTACGCGATGACCGTTTTCATGGACATATCGTCCGAGGGATACGTCGTGCGTCGCGAGTTCGCCGAATCGGTGATCCGCTCGTGCCATCGCCTGAACTACGAAGAGGTCCAAGAGTTCTTCGATCTTCACGACGTGCATCCCGACAAGACGTCGGAGGTGCGATTCGCGTCGGACATCGGCGACGACCTTCTGGCGCTGCGCGATCTCGCGCGCGCCCTCGCCAAGACGCGAATCCAGCGCGGCGCGCTCGATCTCGACCTGGGCGAAACGGAGGTCGAGTGCAATCCCGAGGGCGACACCATCGGTCTCCACCGGCGCGAGCGGCTCGAGAGCCATCGCCTCGTCGAGGAGTGCATGCTCATCGCCAACGAAACGGTCGCTCAACATCTTCGGCGCGAAAAGGTCCCGTTTCTCTATCGCATCCACGATCTGCCGAACCCGATGGCGCTCGAGAAGATCGCGCCCGTCCTCGCCATGTTCGGCGTTCACATCGAAGGCGCGATCCAACCCACGCCCGAGTTCTATCAACCGATCGTCGATCGCCTGAATCGCAAAGACGGCGGCCACATCGCGCGGCGGCTCTTGTTGCGCACGCTCAAGAGGGCGGAATACTCGGCGGTCAACCGCGGCCACTTCGGCCTCGCGTCGAAGGCGTACTGTCATTTCACCTCGCCCATCCGGCGATACCCCGATCTCCTGGTCCATCGCGTTCTTCGCGCGTGGATGCGGAAAGACGCGCAACCGAGAAACCTCCTGAGCGCTGAAGGCGCGATCTATTCTAGCCCAGGGCAAGGGAGCGACTTGTCCGCCGAAGCCTTGGCGAAGGCGGACGCGACCGACGCCCTGGGTAGCAAACGAGCCTCCGACAGCGCTGGCGCGGATTCTTGCGGCGCGACGGCAGCCGCGCACGCAAGAAGCGTGACAGCGCACGAGCAGTCTCCTGCGGCGGACGACGAAGCGCGTGCCGCCCTCGACCGCATCGCGAACCAGAGCAACCTGACCGAGGGAAAGGCGTTCGAGGTCGAACGCGAGGCGACGAACGTCAAATCGATGGAGTTCATGAAGGACCACGTCGGCGGCGCGTTCGAAGGTTGGATCTCGTCGATCATGAAACGCGGATTCTTCGTCGAGCTCGTCGATTTCCCCGTCGAGGGATTCGTGCGGTCGGACTCGATTCCCGGCGACACGTTCAAACCCGACGACAACCAGACTCGGACGATCGGTCGCCACACGCGGCGCGTATATCGCATCGGCCAGCGCGTCAAGGTGGTCATCGTTCGCGTGAGCGAAATCCAGGGCGAGATGGACCTCGAACTTCGCGAACCGGGCCCGAGCCCAAGGGGAGGAAAAAGGGCGAAGGGCGCCAGGAAGAGCGGAACCCGCAGGACGTAAGAGCGGTTGAAGTCGGGTCGGAATCGGGGGGACGGAGTCGCGTGGCGCCAAGACAACGGACAGCCCAAGCCCGCCCCTTCCGGGCGCATGAGGTAGTCGAATGATCGTCTCCGACGTGGCCGTAGACAGAACCGACGATTTCACCAAGCTCTCCGCTCGGATCTCACCCGAGACGACGCGGCCGGGAAAGAAGCGCCGCGAGTTCCGCATCCGGTTTCGCGTCCACGGCGTCGAGTTGGACGTCCCGCTTTGGGGCGATCCGTTTCTCGCCGCGCTGCTGCCCGCGTGCATGTATTCGCGCGAGAAACTCCATATCGACGCGCCGGTCTCGCAGCGTCTGCTCGACACGGTCCCGAAGATTCAGGAGACCTATCGCGACTGGTTCGCGGGATTCGACGAGATCCCGGTCACCTGCGCCGAGACGCACGGCGAGCGCCGCTCGACCGTCTCGCCCGGCGCCGTGACTCTATTCTCGGGCGGACTCGACTCGTGGTTCACGCTGCTCGAACACCGCTCGGACATCACGCACCTCCTCCTGATCCGCGGATTCGACGTGAAGAACGACGACGACGTCCTGTGGGAAAAGGCGGCGGCCTGCGTCCGGCGGGCGGCCGAGTCGACGGGCACGACGGCCGTCTTCGTCGAGACCAACTTAAAGAGGCGCGCCGACATCAGTCACAGAAACTGCACATGGGGAAGACCCTTCCCCGGGTTCTTCTGGTCGACCTGTCTGGGCGGCGCCCTGTCGACCGTCGCCATGTGCCTTCAGGACATCGTTGCGAGAACCTACATCCCGTCCTCCTACCACACGAGCGAGCTCTTCCGTCACGGCACGCATCCCGACCTCGATCCGCTCTGGTCGACCGATAATGTCCAGGTCGTCCACGACGGGTGCGAGGAACACCGCCTGGAGAAGACGCGCGCCGTGGTCGCCCAATCTGCCGTCGCCCTCGAAACCCTGCGCGTCTGCTGGCAGAACATACCGAACGTCCTCAACTGCTGCCGGTGCGAAAAATGCGTCCGAACGATGATCGCGCTGCGGATCTGCGGCGTCCTGGAACGCGCCGCGGCCTTTCACAAGCCTCTCACGCTCTCGAGAGTTCGTCGAACGGTCGTCGCAAAAAAGCTGCGCCCACCCTATCGGTATATGATGGACGAGGCTCGCCGAATGGGCGACACGGAGCTCGCCGAGGCGATCGCTATCGTGCTCGGCGACAAGTTCTCGCTCAGCCACGTATGGGGACTGACGCATCAACGCATTGGAGAAAACATCCTCAAACGAACGCCTCCGCATCTGGTTCCCTGGGTGCGTTGGGCGTTCGGCCCCGTGCTCAAATCCGCCAATGTCCCCCCCGGCGTCGCGGACGACAAGGAAACCGCGCCATGACCCTGACCGTCTCCGACATCCAGGTCCGCGCCGCCGAGGGAGAGTCTCTCGAACTCTCCGCCCGCGTCTCGGCGCCCGGGGCTCGGCGCGAGAGTTTCCGCCCCTGGTTCCGATACACGGGCGTCGAGACCCTCACGCCGTGGGGCGACGCGTTTCTCGCGCTCTTCTTGATCCCATGCATGTATTCGCGTGAGAATCTCCATATCGACGCGCCCGTCTCGAAACGTCTCCTCGCCGCCGTCCCCCGAATCCAACAAACCATCCGGAACTGGTACAAAGGCTTCTCGGAAATCGAAGTCTCCGCCGCCGAGGCGCACGAACGCGAGTTCGCGATCGACCCGCCCGGAACCGCCTGCTTCTTCTCGGGCGGCGTCGATTCGTGGTACACCCTTCTCAAACACCGCCAGACGGTCACCCACCTCCTCTTGATCCGGGGTTTCGACATCACGCGCGAGGAATCGGACCTCTGGGAAACGACGAGAGGAATTCTCGACAAGGCCGCCGACGCGCTCGGGATGCGGGCCGTCACCGTCACGACCAACGCCAAGAAGTACATCGACTTGGGCAAGAAGGCGTGCCCCTGGGGACGGCGCTATCCGGGGCGCTTCTGGCGCGTCGCCCACGGCAGCGGGTTCGCGTCGACCGCGCTCGGGCTCCAGGGGACGATCGAGCGTCTCCATTTCCCCTCGTCGGTCCATCCGTCTCTGTTCTACCCGTTCGGCTCGCACCCCGATCTCGATCCGCTCTGGTCGACCGAGAACCTCGACATCGTCCACGCCGCCGACGATCCGAACCGCACGGGCAAGATTCGTTCGCAGCTGGCCGACTCGCCCGTCGCGCTCGAAAACCTCCGCGTCTGCCTCGAGAACCGACCGGGGAAGCTCAACTGTTGCCGTTGCGAGAAGTGCGGACGCACCATGGTGAGTCTGCGCCTCGCCGGCGTCTTGGACAAAGCCCCCACCTTCCCCGAGCCGCTCGATCTCCGCCGTCTCCGACGGCTCTACGTTCCGCCCGACATCCACTACGCGTTCTACGTCGAGATGCTTCGCGAGGCGCGCGAGGCGGGTGACGAGGAGCTGGCCGACGCGATCGAGTCGGCCCTCGGATATCGCTTCACTCTCGACCACGCGCTCGGTCTCGCGCGGCAAACCATCGGGAGTGCGATGCTCTCGATTCTCCCCGCGCGGCTCGCGCCCTTCGTCAAGCGTTTCGCCGGCCCGATCTCGCGCGACGTCATCGCCGAATCCACCCACTTAGTCAAGAAGAGGCAATAGGGCCGTGCAAGGTCGCGCGCAGATTGATCTGGAGCAGAACGGATGTTGGGGCCGTGTTTGTGCCCGGTTGGGAGTTCGGGCTTGCATTCGGCGGGCGAACGCTGGATACTGTCCCGGTCAGAGATCTTCTCAAGTAGTTTGTCCGAAAAGCGCCCTCACGGGTTGGGCCCTGGGCTTGTGAATCGGAGGAACGGACGTCCGCTCTGAAACGCCTCGCGCGAAGCGGGAAACGAAGTGCGGGCTCCGCGGTTCTGTCTCGGCAACGCGGCCCGGCCGCCGGGCGGCGTGTCGCCACACCCACATCAAAGGAGAACACTACGGCCATGAATGAACGAAATCTCTCCGCGCGGATCTTCGTTTGCGCCCTGATCCTTCTTCTCTGCTTCATTGCGGCGCCTTCGCTGGCCGACCCTCTCGGTTCGGCTTTCACCTACCAGGGCCAGCTGACCGAAGGGGGAATTCCCGCAAACGGCTCCTACGACTTCCGCTTTCGCCTCTTCGACGCCCCCTCGGCAGGCACACAAATCGGCTCCACTCTGACAATCGACGCGGTCTCCGTGACCGGCGGCGTCTTCACCGTGACGCTCGACTTCGGACCCGACGCGTTCGACGGCTCGGCCCGTTTCCTTCGGGTCCAGGTCCGGCCCCACGGCACGACCACTTTTACGGGCCTGGACCCCCGCCAGGAACTCCGCCCCGTTCCCCATGCCCTGTCGACCCTCTGGTCCGGGCTCTCCGGAGCCGGCCCGTCCGAGATGATCACCAGCAACACCGCCTACGGCGTTTGCGTGCAGAACGACGCCGCCGGTGACGGGATACGGTCGATCACCAAGACCGCATCGGCTGTCTATGCGTCATTCTACGGAGCTAATACCGGTACGGGAACCTGCGTCTATGGTTATTCCTCGGCCGGAAAAGGCGTGTGGGGGATAAGCGGGACCACCTACGGCGTGGAGGGAGAAAGCACGAGCGGTTTCGGCGTCAGAGCCGGGGGCAATGACGGCAGCCTCTACGACGCGTTTGGCGACTTGGTTCTCGGCGGCATCCGCGGCGAAATCTTCGCCGAGAACGGCCCTATAAATCTCTTTTCCCAGAGCAATGTCCTCGTGGATTTGGACGATGACAACAACGACGGCGACAGTATGTTTCGTGTCCTCAATGGGGCCGATGGCATCGCCTTCACTGTCTTTGAGAGCGGCAATGTTTCGGTTCCGGGAGATCTCTCCATCGGGGGAAATCTCACGGCCGGCGGCAGCAAGGCCGGCTACGTCGTCGATATCGCCCAGAACGACGACACCGTCGCGCTCGAAGCAGGCGACGTGGTGGCCGTCTGCGGGTCGGGCCCCCCCGTGCTGGGCGGAATTCCCATCGTCAAGGTCCGACGCGCCACAGCCTCCGAAGCGGGCGCCGTGGTGGGCGTGGTCGACCGGGCGTTCCATCCCGAGCCCCAAAGCCCACCGCCCGACGCCCCCGGCGCGGCAAAGGGCGAAGCCGCCCAGGATGCAAACTCCTCAGCCGCGCCAATGTACAGCGCGACTCCCATTCCTCCCGGCGGGTATTGCTCGATCGTCACGCTGGGCTCGTTCAAGACAATCAAGGTCGACGCCTCTTCGGGCGCGATTCGCCCGGGCGACCGCCTGACGCCTTCCTCGCACGCCGGATTCGCCATGAAGACCGTCGCCCCGGCTCCCGGTACGGTCGTCGGCAAGGCGATGGGATCTCTCGACTTCGGCGTCGGCGCAATTCCCGTTCTGGTCACGTTGCACTAAAGGACAAGAGGAGCGTTCTGCCATGAGAAACCGTTCAAACAGAAAACGCATCGTTCTCCTGACACTACTGCTGGCCGCCGTCGTCTCCGGCGTCCTCGGCGCCGAAATCCTTCGGTGGACGGTCGACGGCGGCGGTTCGCCGGAATTGAGTGGCGGAGATTTCGGCCTCAGCGCCACCGTCGGCCAGCCCGACGCCGGAACGCTCACCGGCGGCGTCTTCACGCTCACCGGCGGCTTCTGGGGACCGTACGTGCCGCCGGAACCGACCGGCGCGCACGACTGGATGCTCCATCGATAGCGTGAAGACGGGGCGTGCAGGTGAACGGCGAAACACACTCTCCGTGTCAGTAGTGTCCAAAACAGGTTCCCCGGAGGGGAACAATTTGAATAGCCCTGGGTGAAACCCAGGGAAAAGACGTTCC
>JAFGFN010000184.1 GCA_016931035.1 Candidatus Sumerlaeota bacterium | reverse complement strand
TTCGACTCCTTCGGAGTCGTTCGACTCCTTCGGAGTCGGCACAAAACGGGAACGTCTTTTCCCTGGGTTTCACCCAGGGCTATTCAAGTTGTTCCCCTCCGGGGAACCTGTTTTGGACACTACTGAGAACCGCCCCTTCGGGGCTCACTACCGGATACGACGCGATGACATGCGAAACCGAAACACTCTCCGGACGTTCTCCCGGCGTCCGACCCGTCGAGCCCGTCGATTTGGCGGCCCTGAATTTCTTTCCCGCGTTCGCGCCGCCGCGTTCGGGCGGGGAGATGCGTTACTGGCATCTCTACACCCGTCTTTCGCGACTCGGGTTTCGCGTCCGAATGGTCGGCCCGACGCATCCGTTCGTCGAACCGGAGACGATCGAACACACGCCGCGGTGCACCGAGTGGCGCATCCCCAAGACGACGATCCACCATCGGCTGCACCAGGCCATGGGGCGCCTTCTGGGCCAGGCCGAGTGCAGCGCCGCCGTCGTGGCGATGGCGCTCGGGCGTCACAAGGCGTTTCTGACTCGCGCCCGCGAGGTCTTGGCCGCGAGCCGCGTCGTCGTTTTCGACTATCCTCTCCCGCTCGGACCGTTGAAGGGGGCGATGCGGCGCAATCGGCCGCTGCTCGTCTACAATTCCTACAACGTCGAGAGTCTTCTCGCGCGGCGCGCTCTGCCGGGTCTGGCCGGGCGAGCGATCGCGCGGTGGATCGCTCGTCATGAAGAGGATCTTTGTCGTCGCGCCGACGTAGTGTTCGCGTGCAGCCACGACGACGCCGATCGGATGACGGCGCTCTACAACTTGGACCCGTCCAAGATCTACATCGTTCCCAACGGGGTCGACGTCCGTGAAATCGCCGCGATGGATCCCGGCGACGAAGGCGGCGCGCGCGAGGCGCGGGCTTCGCTCGGTCTCGATCGGGCGCGGCCGATGGCGCTTTTCCTAGGCAGTCAGCACCCGCCGAACATCGAGGCGGCGCGATTCCTGATCGAGCGTGTCGCGCCTCGGGCTGCCAGCGTCCAATTCGTCGTCGCCGGCTCGGTTTGCGGCGCTTTGGGCGACGCCGGGGCCGAAAACCTCAGGGTCTACGGCCCGTTCGACGACGCGGAGAAGACGCGGCTTTTCCGCGCGGCGACCGTCGCCGTCAACCCCATATTCTCGGGTTCGGGCACGAATCTCAAGATGCTCGAATTCTTCGCCTCGGCGCTTCCGGTCGTCGCGACTCCAATGGGCGCGCGCGGCCTTGCCGTCGAGGACGGACGGCACGTGAGTCTCGCCGACCCCGAGTCGTTCGCGGACCGCGTCGTCGATCTGGTCGAGAATCCCACGCGGCGCGAAGAAATGGGGCGGGCCGCGCGGGACCTGGCCGAGACTCGATACGATTGGGCGCGGATTTCCGAGGACGCCGCCGAGATTCTCCACCACAAGACGCACCGGCGCGTCCTCGTCTTGAGCGAGTACCCGGTCACCCCCGCCTCGTTCGGCGGAAAGGTTCGGATGCGCCATCTCTACGGCGCCTTGGGACGGGAAACGAACGTGACCGTCCTGACGCAGACTCCGGACGCTCAATGCCGCCGGCTGGCGATCGCGCCCGGCGTCGAAGAGATCAACATTCCCGAGAACGGACTCAAACGCATCGCCAAGAAAGCGGCCGCCGCGTTCCTCGGGGTCGCCGCCGACGACCTCGTGGCTCGATTGACCGTCCGATTCGATCGGTCGTTCCGCCGCGCCTTTCGTCGCGAGAGTCGTTTCGCGGGATGCGTCGTCCTCAGCCAACCCTTCCTGGTTCCTCTTGTTCGCGGGTTGAGCGACGTTCCGGTGGTCTACGAGAGTCACGACGTCGCGGCGCTTCTCAAGAAAGAACTCTACGGAAACGGATTCCTGGCTCGACGCGCCCTCGCGGCGGTCCGGCGGTGCGAACGCGAGGCGATCCGCCGCGCGCGAGTCGTGGCCGCGTGCAGCGAAGAAGACCGTCGACGGTTTCGCGAGCTCTACGCCGACGTCTGTCCGCCCGAGCGTCTCGTCGTGGTTCCAAACGGGGTGGATTACTCGCGGCATTTCGTCTATTCCCTGGACGAGAAGCGGGGACTGCGCCGACGGTCCGGTTTGCCGAACGCCGCGGCGATGGCCGCGTTTCTCGGGAGCGGCCACCCGCCGAACGTCGAGGCGGCGCGATTCATCATCGACTCGCTCGCGCCCCGGCTGCCCGACATGCTGTTTCTCCTGGTGGGAGGCGTCTGTTGGCCTCTCCAGTTCGAGCCGCGCTCCTCCAACGTCGTCCTGATGTTCGAGCAGGACGAAATCGTGAAGAACCGGCTGTTGGCGATTTCGGACATCGCCCTCAATCCCCTCACGTCGGGCTCGGGCACGAGTCTCAAGATGCTCGACTGCATGGCGGCGGGCGCCGCCGTCGTGGCGACCGACAAGGGGGCGAGGGGCGTGGCGATCGAGAGCGGCGTCAACGGCGTCGTCTGCGCGACCGACGCCATGGCGGACGAGATCGCGTGTCTCGTCGCCGACCCGGCCCTGTGCGCCGAAATCGGGTCGCGAGGGCGCGATCTGGCGCGCGAGCTCTACGACTGGTCGGTTGTCTCGGCGGGATTCGTCTCGGCGATCTTACGCGAAATGACGTAGGTTCCCGCATCCTCCCGTTCTTTCCGGCTTGATATTTCCTCAAAAACGTAGGAATATGGTTCCGTGTGGGTTGTCCGCAGGGATCTTCTGTCCCACCTGCCCTGCCCGATGTCGGAGAAGAGTATTCTGCAAACCGTGCCTCCCATTTTGCGTCCTACTAATGATGAAGCGGTTGAGGAGATCGTATCTCGCGTCGCCGTGTTTCGTGTCAAGCCATTCAAGCCCGTCCGTTCCAGGTCGATACGAGAGTGCGCCCCCTTTCGGGGAACCATGCAGGAGGTAAGCCATATTGCCTCTTAGTCTATTCGGTCCCAATCGCCGCGTCGCGCCGTCCTCGTTCGCGCAAGACGAGAATACCCCCTCCACTCGCGTTCTGGAGTGCGGCGACATGTCGCCGCTTTCAAAGCGCGGACATGTCCGCGCACTCCAAACCGACGCGAACGCGTCGCCGTCCGAGAATTGGGTGAAGGCCGGAGCGTCGTCTGATGCTCGAGTTTTCCGTTCGTGCGATTCGGGACGTTCTCTCTCCGCCCGTGTTTACTCGGGATTCTGTTGGATCGCCCTTCTGGCCGTGGCGTTGTGGGGGACCTCGTGCGCCCGCATCGGAAACGGATTCGGCTCGTTCGTCAAGAAACGGGCGGACAAGGCGGCGTACAAGATCATCGAGTCCAAGCAGCAACAGGCCTTGGGGAAACCGTCCCCGATCACGATCGATCCCGTGCGCGACGAACTGACGAGCCGTCTCTTGGTCATGACGCCGCGCGTCGATCTGACGAACGACGAGGTCACGACGCCGGCGCAGCGGATCGCGTTGGCCGACGCCCTGTGCATCGCCATGGCCCGGAATCGCGACTATCAGAGCCGCAAGGAATCGCTGTTCCAACAGGCCCTGAGCCTGACCGAAGACCGGCGCGACTTCGGCTTGATTTGGGACGCATCGGGACACGCGGAGCTGAACCGGGAGGAATCGGGCCATGGCACCCCGGCGGGCGCGGGGACGGAATGGTTCGGCGGCCGGTCCTTCGCCGCCGGGGTCCAGAAGACGTTGTTCACGGGTGCGCGGATCACGCTGCGCTTCGCTCATCAGTTCGCGCAGACGTTCGGCCAGAACTCGACCCAGTCGGCGTCGAACGAGCTCTCGATGGGTATCGTGCAGCCGCTTCTCAACGGCGCGGGCCCCTTGGTCGCGCGCGAGCCGCTTCGCCAGGCCGAGCGTTCCATGATCTACGAGGTGCGCGACTTCAAGCGCTACCAACAGTCGTTCGTAATCGACATCGCCTCCTCCTACTACAACCTTCTTCAGGCGCGCGACCAGTTGGAGAACGAGCGCAAGAACTACGAGGGAGCGATGTTGAGCCGCGAGGAGACGCAGTTGCGCGCCGAAGCCGGTTTGCTCCCCATGTTCTCGACCGATCAGGCCCAGCAGCGCGAACTCGAGTCCGAGGACCGCTACTCCAACGCTAAGACCCGCTACCTGTCTCAGCTCGACCGTTTCAAGTTCGATTTGGGACTCCCGATCGATATGGACATCGGTCCCAACCCGGAGGACTTCCGCTTTCTCTCCGAGAAAGGACTGGTGGAGCCCGCCTTCGACTTGTCGGCGGCGATCGAAACGGCCTTGGCAGGCCGTCTCGATCTGAAAACCGTCGAGGAACGGCTCGAGGACCGACAACGCCAGGCGCGAATCGCATTACGCGATTTCCTCCCCAATCTCGATTTCTCGTACAACTACTCGACGACCAAGAGCTACGACAAGGCGCGCGTCGGCGTGGACTTCCGCGACAACAGCCAGTCGTGGGAACTCGATCTCGGCCTTCCGCTCGATTGGACGCCCCGGCGCAACGACTACCGCTTCGCGCTGATCGATCTCGCCCAGGCCGAACGGGCGCTCGAGACCCGACGCGATTCCATCCTTCTCGAAGTCATCGACTCGTGGCGCGAACTCCAGCGCGCGCGAAAGAGCTACGAAATCCAACTGCAAAGTGTGCATCTGGCGGAACGAAGCGTCGAGCGTCTCGAACTCCTTCTGGCCACGGGAGACGCTCGAACCCGCGACCTGCTCGACGCGCAGGACGATCTACTCAACGCGCGCAACCAGCTCGGCGCCACGCTGGTCGCCCACACGATCGAGCGACTCCAGTTCTACAACGCGATCGAGCGGCTCGAGATCGATCCGAAGGGGATGTGGTACGAGTGGGGAAACGACGAAGCGACAACCGACAGTCGATAGACGATGAATAGGAGTAGAGGATGACGAACATCGGACCCATCATGAACCGTCTCGCGAAGCGGCGCGTACTGATCGGCGTGGCCGTGGTTGCGGTGATCGCGATTGTCGGCTTCGCCAGACGCCGCGGAACCGACGGTTTCGATTACTCGACCGTCGCGCGATGCAAGGTGGAACGCGGCGACCTGACCGTGACGGTTCTCCAAGCGGGTGAACTGTCGGCGAAGAAGAGCAAGCAGATCACGAACGAGACCGACACCACGACGAAGATCCTCGACGTGGTCCCCGACGGGGCCAAGGTCAAGAAGGGCGACCTCCTGGTCGAGCTCGACGTGGGCGAGATCCAGGACCGGGCGCTGAGCGCCGAGTCGCAGCTCGCCCAGTCCGAGGCGAGTCTGCTGTCGGCCGAAAAGGAATTGGAGATAGCCGAGTTCAAGTACAAGAGCGATCTCGAGACGGCGAATCTCAAGGTCAACGTGGCCAAACTGGATCTGGAGAAGTACACGGAAGCGGAGTACCCGAACCAGATCCTCAAGGCCGAGATGGGCATTCAGCTGGCCGAGGAAGAGCTGCGCCGAGCCGAAACGAAACTCGAGAACACACAGAAGTTGGTGGCCAGGGAGTTTGCCAGCCAGCAGGACCTGGAAACCGCTCAACTCGAGGTCCGGCGCCTCAAGAACGACGTGAAATCCAAGAGCGAGGATCTGAGAATACTCCAGGAATACACGAATCCCAAGGACCTCAAACAGCGCCAAAACGATCTAGCCAACGCTCGGGCCGACGTCGAGAATCTCATGCGCACCTACGAGTCCGAAAGCCAACGCCGGCGGTCGGCTATCGAGTCGAAGAAAACCGAACTGGGGATCTCGCGCAACCGCGTCGAAAGGCTGCACGAACAAGTGACGAAGGGGAAGATCTACTCCGAATACGACGGCCAGGTTTTCTACCCCGATTTCGGGCGTCGTTCGGACCGCGTGATCGAAAAGGGCGGACAGGTCTACAACCGCCAACAGATCCTGGAATTCCCCGATCTGTCGGAATGGGTCGTCAAGGCGGGAGTGCCCGAGACGATCATCGAACGGATTCGGCTAGGGCAGAAGGCGCTCGTGTCGATCGACGCCATGCCCGATGTCGTGCTCGACGCCCTGGTCGACAACATCGGCGTGGCGCCCGATCGCCAGCGGTGGTACGACCCCAGCGGCAAGACCTACACGGTGACTCTGAACGTCACGGTTCCGCCCAACCTGGATCTCCGGCCCGGGATGTCCGTGATGGTGGACATCATCGTCGACGAGCTCAAGGACGTACTCTATGTCCCGATTCAGGCCGTCTCCGCTCGAGACGACAAGCGTTTCGTCTACCAGGTCCGCGGCAAGAAGTTGGAGACCCTGGAGGTCGAGACCGGGAAGTTCGACGAGAACCACATCGAGATTCTTGCCGGTTTGCAGGAAGGTCAGGAACTCCTCCTCTATGCTCCCGTGGACAAGGAAACGCGCACGACGGTTCGGGATCGTCCCCTCGAGAAGTCGCGCGAAAACGGTGTTCGAAACGGGAATCAGGGCGGCGAGTCGACACAAAAGGACTCGTCGAATTCGACCGAGCCCCAACGCGAAGCCGCACCAACTCCCCAGGTTTCCGGCGGGGGGGCGCCCGACGCCGAGCCGGCTGGAGGAGAGGCGTCGACCGAGAATCGCGCTCGTCCTCCTCGGCCGGCGAACTGGGATTCGTTGAGCGACGAAGAGAAAGCCAAACTCCGGGCGCAGAGACGCCCCAGGACCGAGCGGCAAGAAAATCCGTGAGCCGTTCGCCGCGAGCCCGATTGCGACAGTGGGAATCCCGAGAGTCCCGCATGTCATAACATGATCGATGCGCCGCGAGCGCGACGTCGAGCAGGAAGAAGCGGCATTGAACGATCCGATTCTCGAACTCCGGGAAGTCTCGAAGGTCTACTCCAACGAGCAGTTGCAGGTGGCGGCTCTGAAGAGCGCCGATCTGCGGATCGAGGAGGGGGAGTACGCGGTCATCATGGGCCCGTCGGGCTCGGGTAAGTCCACGTTGCTCAACATCCTAGGGTGCCTGGACCGGATTTCGAGCGGGCGGTACTTCCTGGGAGGCGAGGACGTCTCGGGCCTGGACGACGACGCCCTCTCGGCCATCCGATCGCGGCGGATCGGCTTCATTTTCCAGTCCTATAACCTGATTCCTCAACTCAACGTTCTCGAAAACATCGAGGTGCCCCTCTTCTATCAGAACGTCTCGGAGCGCCAGGCGCGCATCCGCGCCACGGAGATCGCCGACCGGTTGGGACTCGGGGCGCGGCTTCGCCACAAGCCTTCGGAACTCTCGGGGGGCCAACAGCAACGCGTGGCGATCGCGCGCTCCCTGGTCTCGTCGCCTCTGATGATCTTGGCCGACGAGCCGACCGGCAACCTGGACTCGGCGACGGGGGACGAGATCCTCCATGTGATCGACGAACTCAACGCCGAGGGCAAGACGATCGTCATGGTCACCCACGACGATGAGATTGCGCACCGCGCCCATCGAATCGTCCGTCTCAAAGACGGCGAAATCGTCTCGAACGAGTTGAGCGAACCCTCTGCCGGCGGTCGCGCCAAGCCCGTCGCGGGAGGAACGAACCGATGAACGTGGTCCGTTTCGAACGCGCGGTGCGGATGGGCGCGAAGAACCTCTGGCAATACAAAATGCGCGCGGGCCTGACGATTCTGGGCATGGTGTTCGGCGTGAGCTCGGTTATCGCCATGCTGAGCGTGGCCGAGGGAGCCGGACGCGAAGTGCAGGAGCAGATACGCCGCCTGGGCAGCAACAACATCCTCATATCGAGCCAGAAGCTTCCTCAGGAGCAGTTCTCCGGAGGTCAGTCGGGCGGCACCAGTCAGATCGCGGCTTACGGACTCACCTACGAGGACGCGAACCGGTTGGCCGTCCGTGTTCCCTATCTCGTCTCCTCTTGTCCCGCCAAGGTAATCCAACAGACGGTCCGATTCCGCGACCGCCAAGTCGAGACGACCCTCGTCGCCACGGTTCCCCAGTATCCAGAGATCACGAACCACCGGATGCTGGCGGGGCGTTTCTTCACGAAGACCGATATGGACAAGGCGGCGCCCGTGTGCGTGATCGGCGCGCGCCTGGCGCGGACGTTGTTCGCCGCGCACGACCCGATCGACCAGACGATTAAGCTGGGCAACGACGAGGTGTACCGCGTGATCGGGGTGATGGGGGACGTCTACACGGCGAAAAGCCCCGAGCTGACGAACAAGCCGCTGTGGTTCGTCGGCGAAAACCAGGACGTCTATTTGCCTTTGATCAGCTATTTCAAGCGCAGCGGCGACTTGTTCATGCACCGCACCGAGGGGAGTTCCACGTTTGAGAAGGTCGAGCTCCATCAATTGATTCTGACCGTCGACGGCGAGGAGCACGTCATGCCGGCCTACGCGGCGGCGCGCGACACTCTCCGCACCTACCACAAGCGCGAAGACTATCAGATCGTCGTTCCGCTCGAGCTGCTCGAACAGAGCAAAGCGACACGGCGGCTTTTCAATATCGTTCTGGGCGCCATCGCCGCCATTTCTCTCATTGTCGGCGGCATCGGCATCATGAACATCATGCTCGCCACAGTGAGCGAGCGGACCCGCGAGATCGGAATCCGACGCGCCCTGGGCGCCCGTCAGCGCGACATCGTCATGCAGTTTCTCATCGAGACCGTGATCCTGTCGATCACGGGCGGATTGATCGGCCTCTTCGGCGGCGCGCTCATTCCCAAGATCATCACTCTCCTCACAAACGTGAAGACCGTCCTCACCCCCCTGTCGTTCGTCGTCGCGTTCGGCGTCTCGGTGGCCGTGGGGCTCGTGTTTGGGATCTATCCCGCGCGCCGCGCCGCCCTGATGGATCCGATCGAGGCGCTTCGACACGAGTAGACGCACGGGTTGGGACTTTCAGTCTCCAGGTTGAAGATTGAAGGCCTCCCATGGAGCGCGACGGCGCCGGATTCCATCTTCCCCCGGGACTTCGCGGACCCGATCCCTCGGTCTCCCCAGGCTCCTATCGATTCGTCGAGACCCCGGCGGGGGTCTTCGTCGGTGCGTCCTTTGCGTGCGAAGACACGAGAAGCGACGCCGGGGAGCGGATCGAGTCGTACGAAAGGGCGTTGCGCGAACTCCTCGCGCGGACGGGCGCGAACGCCGGGGTCGAGATTCCCGTCCGCCTGAACGCCGTCACCGAAATCGAGTGGGAAGATTATGAGGCCGTCGAGCGCGTCCTCGACGCGATTCTCGCTCGCGCCGATCGTCCTGTCGGGGAATGCCTGATCGCCGGCCACATCTGGCTCGGTATGTTGTCGGGGATGCTCCGCGCCGCTCGGAAAGCGGGCGCCGGCCCTTCAGCCAAAGAGACGATTCGCTATTATGTCGAACGCACCGGCCAGGATGGATACGCCCGTGTCTTTTCCCTGGCGGAGCGGGCGGCCGCCCGCCCGACGGTGAAGCGGATGCTTCTCGGAACGCTCATCGGGTTTCGGCGGACGCTTCGTCCGCGCCAGTGGCGGATGACGGCGACCCTGCGCGCGACGGTCGAAAACCTCCGGCACTGGATGCGCCTGGGCGCGCTCCGCTTTCCCGGGATCGACGATCGCGTCCCCTGGCGCGAGTTCGAGCCCAATCCGGCGGACCTCGCGCCCGAAGAGCCGCAACGTCTCCTGCGGCGCTACTTTCGTCACTCGCTATTCCGAAAGGACCCGATTCTCCACACCGATCTCCATCTCGGTTTCTGCTTTCTGATTCTCGTCCACGGCTTAGTGGAGTGGTACGCCGCCGCGCTGAAACCTCTGGGCCGGTCCGACACGGTCGGCGCCGCGCTCGGTCTCGTCGAACGCCATTTCGTTCTCGATCCCGATTTCGGTCCGCTTTTCCTTCACCATCCCGCTATCGGCGATGCGATTCACCTCGCCTCGAACCGTCCTCACTTCGCGCACACGATCGTCAAAGGGTGATACGGACTGGCGATCGCCGACTGACAGGACGCTGAAACAGCAAAGAAGATGGAAACGCCAAGGCGCAAAGGTAGGATGAGAAGGCTGGTCTCCTTTCGAGGTGTGATAGGATCACCCTCAACGATCGTAACGATCAAAGACGGGCTCGC
>JAFGFN010000002.1 GCA_016931035.1 Candidatus Sumerlaeota bacterium | reverse complement strand
GAAGTTGGCAAACACCTAACACAAGTGTTTTCAAAAAGCTATGGGAAAATGAGAAAAAACGACCTTATGGGATGAAGGATCGAGGTGAGTGTTGGGGTGCGTCCCTCGCATGTCTTTTGCCGAATTCGGATCGAAATCGCTAGCGGGATCGGGATCGCTATCGAGAGGCCGGAAAGAACCGATCCCGATCCCGCTAGCGATTTCGATTCTCCGTTCGTTGTTCCAACTTCGGTTGGCCAACGGCTTCGTCGTTTCCATGCTTTTGCGAATCGAGAAAGAAGAAGAAAGACATCTCGACGTGAAAGTGCGGAAGGTTGCGCGTTCATCCCCCCGGGTCAATGGTCGAACATGCCCGAGAGAAACGCTTCGAGAAGACGCGGCGAGAACGCCGGTTCCATGCTGTCGCGCCGCAGCCAGTCGCGCGGGGTCGAAGAGGTGTTCCACCCCCGCTCGGTCGAGAACGCCGCGCGAAACGGCGCGCTGCGCATGGCGACGCGGCGCGCCGCGGGCGGCGCCATCGGGGTCTTGCCGTAGGGATAGGCGAAGAGGTTCGGGGCGACGCCGATTTCCTGGGAAATCCGCTCGAACGATTGGGAGATCTCCTCGCGAACGGCCTCGTCGCTTAGCTTGCCCAGGTCCGCATGGCTCCGAGTGTGAACGCCGATTTCGAATCCCGCTTCGACGAGCGAACGCACCTGGCCCCAGGTCATCGGTTCCGCAACCCGCGTGAACCGGTATACGCGCTCGCCCCATTTCTTCAGCGCGCTGTTGCCTTGTCCGGCCAAGTCGATGAAGTCGGTCGCGACGAAGAAGCAAGCCGGCAGGCCGAGCTGCTTGAGAATCGGCGCCGCAGTTTCGAAGTTGTTGGCGAATCCGTCGTCGAATGTGACGGCGACCGAGCCTCGGGTCGGTTCTTCGCCTCGACCGATCGTCTCGACCAGACCGCCCAGGCTCACAACCCTCCGGTTCGACGCGAGCCATTCCATCTGTCGGCGGAACCGCTCGGCGCGGCGCCGCTCGGTCTGATGGTAAGCCAGCACGCGAAACGCTCCGTCAGGCGCGCGAGAGAAGGCGCGGCGCGACGCTCCGGCGGCGCAGAAGCCCAACGCGGCGGTTTCGAGGAGCGGCCGACCGTGCGAGGCCATCCAGTGTTTGAGACGCGGCGGGAGGACGGGAGTCATGGGCGCATCCTAAACCACGGCGAACGCCAAGGCAACAGGTTAGAGGGGCGCGGGGACCCCAGGGTCGGCCGCCGCGCCGCCTCAAGCCGCGCGGCGAACGTTGTCGCCGGTCCAAGCGCGGCCCCGACGCTGCGCCAGCTTCCAGATCGAGGCGAGGATCTGCGCGACGGCCTTGAACAGCTCGGCGGGAATCGTCGAGCCGACAGGCGCCTTCCTGTACAGCGCGCGGGCCAGGGGAGCGTTCTCGACCACCGGAACGCCCTCGCGCAGGGCGATCTCGCGGATTCGCGCCGCGATGAAGTTCTGTCCCTTGGCCACGACGACCGGAGCGCTGTTCTTTTCCGGATCGTAGCTGAGAGCGACGGCGTAGCGCGTCGGGTTGACCACCACCACGTCGGAATCGGGAACGGCGGTCATCATGCGTTTGCGGGCGATTTCCATCTGGATGCTCCGGATCCGCGCCTTGAGAACCGGATCGCCTTCGCGCTCCTTGATCTCGTCCTTGAGTTCCTGATGGGTCATTCGCAGCCCCTTGCGGTAGCTCCATCGCTGGAACCAGTAGTCGAACCCCGCGAAGAACACGAGAACCAGGCACGAGCGGAAACCGAGGCGCAGCC
Source organism: Candidatus Sumerlaeota bacterium (assembly GCA_016931035.1). Classification (GTDB taxonomy): domain Bacteria; phylum Sumerlaeota; class Sumerlaeia; order UBA8349; family UBA8349; genus JAFGFN01. Next base: position 30,628 of record JAFGFN010000002.1, on the reverse strand, counting down.
CGATCGAGAGCATGAGATGCGCGCCCTGGGCGGGCGTGTTGAGCGGGAGTTTCAGGATCTCGGGCATTGCGCCCGCGATGGTGAGGTAGGACACATAGACGAAGATCGAGATCTTGATAATCGACTTGAGACCTTCGACGAACTGGCGGAGGCTGAACATGCGCTTGAAGCCGACAGCCGGGTTCAGACGGTTCCATTTGGGCTCGAACGGGTCCTTGACGAAGCGAATGCCGATCTGGGCCGTTTCGGCGCCGATGGCGGCGAAAAACACAAGGAGGAGAATAGGCAGAACGAGAGGCAGCGTGTGGCGAAGCACCAAGAAGAAGAATTCGGGCGTCGTGCCGACCGACAGATCGATGAATCGATCGAAACTCAGAAAGAACGCTCCGGTGCGCAGGATTCGCCCGGTCATGTATTCCCGCCCTAGGGCGAGGAAGCACAGGGCGACGAAGAAGACCGCCACGGTGGTGATTTCGCGACTGCGCGCAAACTCGCCGCGGTCCTGGGCCTCGTCGAGCTTCCTCTGAGTCGGATCGAGCGTTTTCTCTTGGGCGGAGTCTTCTCCTCCAGCGGGCGGCATCGGTCAGACTCCCATCATCCGAAGAATCTCGCCGAGATCTCGGCTCAGAGTGTCGAAGCCCTGGGTCATGATGCGCACCAGGAACCCGGCCGCAAGAGTGAGGAGGATGAGACCGAGGATGATGCGGACGGGAAAGCTCTCGATGAAGACGTTGAGTTGCGGAACGCCCTTGGCCACCATCCCCATCGCGACGTTCGAGGCGAAAATCGCGGCGACGATCGGTAGACTCATCTGCACGCCGATCACGAACATCTGTCCCGTCTTGACGGACAGAAACAACGTCAGGTCGGAACTCCATCGGACGAAACCGGGCGGCGCGAGCTCGAACGAGCGCGCCAGCGCGGCGAAGAACGCGTGGTGCGCGTTAGACGAAAAGAACACAAGAAGCGACACGACATAGAGCATCTCGGCGACGATCGGCACCTCGCGCATTTGAGAAGGGTCGACCAAGTTGGCCATGCCGAATCCGATCTGCTCGCCGATGACCTGACCCCCGAACTGCACGGCGGCAAACGCCAGTCGTCCGATCAGTCCGAACGCCATGCCCAGCGCCACCTCGGGAAGCATCAAGGCCATCATTCCGGCGAGACTCTCCGGAAACACGCGGACGTCGACGGCCGCGACCGGGGCGAAAACCAGCGCGATTGCCGCCGCCAGCAGGACGCGCACGCGGACGGGCACGAACAATTCGCCGAACACGGGCAGGAAAGCGACGAAGAAGAGCACCCGCATGAAAACCAGGATATAGGCGAGGATGGGTAGGAGCGGGATCTGGATCATGGCGCCGGTCGCTATTGAAGATACTGCGGAATGCTCTCCAGAAGGCGTCGGGTGAAGCCGATCACCATGTGGAGCATCCACGAGAAGGAGGCGATGAGCACGAGCATCACCGCCAGCATCTTCGGGACGAAAACGAGCGTTTGTTCCTGAATCGAGGTGACCGACTGAAAGACGGAGACCAGGACGCCGACGGTCAACGCGGCCAAAAGCGCGGGCAGGGCGAGGAAGAGCGCCACCTGAAACGAGTCCTGCATGATGTCGACGACGACTTGGGCGTCCATCTCAGAAACTCCTCATGAGCGATCCGACAACCAGGTTCCACCCGTCCACGAGAACGAACAGGAGGACCTTGAAGGGGAGCGAGATGATGATCGGGGGCAGCATCATCATGCCCATCGACAGAAGAATGCTCGCAATGACCATGTCGATGATGAGAAACGGGACGTAGATCAGAAAGCCGATGGTGAACGCCGTCTTGAGCTCGCTGATCAGAAACGCCGGTATGAGAACGTGCGAAGGAATATCGTCCTTGCCGCGCGGCTTGTCGACATGGCCCAGACGGACAAAGAGAGCCAAATCGGTCTTGCGGCAGTGGGCGAACAGGAACTCGCGAACGGGGTGCATCGTGGCGTCGTAGGCCTCGCGTGGGGTGAGCTGCCCGGCGAGGTAAGGTTGCAGCGCCTCGCTGTTTACCCGCTCGAACGTCGGCGCCATGACGAAGAACGTCAGAAACAGCGCCAAGCCGAGGATCACCTGGTTTGGAGGAACCTCCTGGGTCCCCATCGCGCGGCGGACAAACCCCAGCACGACCACGATCCGGACGAAGCTTGTCAGCATCATCAGGATGGCCGGGGCGAGGCTGAGGATGGTGAGCAGAGCGAGAATCTGAAGCCCGACGGAAACCTGGCCGGGACTGGCCAGGCCGGCGATGCCGCCCGGCGTCAGCAGGCCTTGTCCCAGGGGAGATACAGGCGAGGGCGGTGGCGAAGGAACGAAGGGCTGTGCCTCTGCCGTGAGGACCGGCAGGAGAAGGAAGAGAACGAGAAGGAGAACTCTCCCGGCAAGTTTTTCCGCTCTGGATTGCATCGGCCGTTTCCTCGGCGCGATCCGGCCGCCGAGACCGGTCGCGCGAAAAGCGCCAAAAAACAAACGCTTCACGTTCCGATGACGGATCGTTACAAGAATCGTACCCATCTTCGGATTGCGGATTGCGGATTGCGGATTGGGGATTGGGGATTGGGGATTGGGGACAGGAATCTCGAGGTTCCAGAATGGGGACCTGCGACGGCGGGTTCCCGGACCTCGATTCTGGCTCGTCGATCCTCTATCGGATCAGTCGTCGACGGTCTCGTTGACGATTCGGCCCAATTGGCGGCTGAAGGGCGAGGTCTTGGGCGAGGACTCCTGCTCCGGAGGCTGCGCCCACTCCCCCTCCATGTCGTGAATCTCGGTGAGGCACGCGATCGATTGGGGGGTCACGCCGAGAAGGAGAGTCTGACCGCGGACTCGGACAAGCACGAGGCTGCGTCTGCCGCCGAGCATTCGCGTGGCCACGATGCGAATGGCGTCGGAGCGGGCGGCGCTTCCCAGGACCGTCCGCGGCAAGAAGCGTTTGGCCAGGTAGGCGCACAAGGCGATCAGAACCAGGACGGCCGCCAACGCGCCAAGCATCCGCACGAGCGAGGCGAACGCGTCGGGCTGTTCCTCTTCAGTGTTGTCGGTCCCCCCCGCATCGGTTTGGAGCGATTGAATGTCGCGGTCGCTCACCCCCATCTGTGGGGCCTGCGCCCGAGAGAACGGACTTCCCGACGCCAGGAGCAGAAGCGTCATCAGGACCGTCAGCGCCGGTCTGGACGCGAGAGAAGGAGGAAGGAAAGAGCGGGAAGATGTGTCCACCGGACGAAGTCGCTCCTGTGGATTCGGCGGCCGACCGCGCCAGACGGCGACCGCTCTAGCCCAGTTGTTGAATGCGTTCTTTGGGATCGATGACGTCGGTCAAGCGAACTCCGAACTTCTCGTTGACGACGACGATTTCGCCTCGGGCCATCAACTTCTGGTTGACGAGCACCTCGAACGGCTCGCCGACGAGCTTGTCGAGAGGAATCACCGAGCCTTGGCCGAGCTGGAGAAGGTCGTTGACGACCATCCGCGTTCGACCGATCTCGACCGTCACGTTGAGCGGGATATCCAGGAGGAAGTTGATGTCGAGAGGTCCTTCGCGCCCGGCGCCTTCGACGCCGGAGGCGGACTTCTCGAGGCTCAAGCCGGCGCCACTCGCGGGTTTGCCCATCGCTTTTGCCCCCCCTACGGAGGCGACTTCGTTGAACGCGGCCTCCCAGGAGACCTCCTCCTTTGCGCCTTCAGGGACCCCGGCCGCGTTGCCCGGTTTCATTTCGTCAGCCATCGTCGTCCTCTTTCCCTGTCCGTCCGGTTTCGGATTCGCACTGCCTTGTAGCCTTTCAAGGAACCGGCGGCCCCCTCGAGTTTCAGTACGCCTTCGAGGAAGATCGCCAGAGGCGCGTCGCACCGTTCGTCGAGCTGGATCACGTCGCCCACGCGCAGATTGAGGATCTGACGACCCGTGAGCTCCGCCGTGCCCAACCGCGCGGACACCTCGATGGGTATGTCGTGAAGGTTCTTGGCGATTCGATCGGCCCAGGTATTCTCGCTCTCCATGCTCTCGCTCTGGTAGCGGGCCTTGAGTTTTTCCTTCATCGGTTCGAGAGACGAGTAGGGGAGGCAGAAATGGAATCGCTCGGCGACGTCCTCGAAGCTCATCTCGATCTCGACGACCCAGACGGCGTCGCTCGGAGGAACGATCGACACGAACTGAGGATTCACTTCGCTGCGCATGTGGGTGATGTTGAGTTTCTGAACCGGCTGCCACGCCGAATTGTAGTCCTTCAACAGCACCTCGATGAAACTGCGGATCAGGCGGTTCTCGATCGCGGTGAAGTCGCGTCCCTCCTGCTTGAAAAAGGAGGCTCCCCGGCCGCCGAAGAAGACGTTGACCATCGTGAAAATCAGTTTCCCATCGAGCGAGAGGAGAAGGGTGCCCTTGAGGGGTTCGATCCGCAGGACATGGAAACTCGACGGAATCGGCTGCGAACGGATGAACTCGCCGAACTTGGTCATCTCGGCGCTCACCATGTTCACGTCGATAATGCGCTGCATCGCGGAACTGATCGATTGTCTGAACAGCCGCGAGAAACGCTCGTGGACCATCTCGAGCGTGGGCAGGCGGCCTCGCACGATTCGATCCTGATTCATGAAATCGAAAAGCGTGTATCTCCTGTCGTCCGACGGCGCCTCGGCTCCGACCGGAATCTCGCCGCCCGTCAATCCGGACAGCAGGGCATCGACTTCGTCTTGGGAAAGGACCTCTCCCATCTTTGAAACCTCTCCTCTCAATCCCAGAGCGGGTTGCCCGCGAACCCGGATTCACTGGAGCACGAAACCTTCGTACAGGACTTCCTTGATCTTGCCTTGTCCCACAATCTGGTTGGCGCGGGCCTTGACTTCTTCGGCCAGGAGCTCCTTGCCGTCGACAAGGCGCAGTTCGGCCACCGTCTTGCTTCCCAGCAGAATGATGATGGCGCTGCGGATGCGGGGCTCGTTCTCCTTGATCTCCTCGAGCGCCGCTTCGTCGCTCGCTTGCAGGACAAAGGCGACCTGAACGGCTCTTCGGACGCTGTCCTCGTTGAGGTTCGTCCCGATCGGTTGGAGGGCGAAGCTGAGCGAACCCTCGGTTTTGCTTTCCTCGCCGCGGCCTTCCTTCTCCTTGCCTTCGGGTTTCGCGGAATCTTCGGGCTTGGCGTGGGAACCGCCCTTTTCGGCATCCTCGATTAGGCGATCCACGGTCTCGTCGCCGGTCGCGCTCGCCTCCTTTTGCGGCGTCAACATCCTCGATGCCAGGAAGCCTCCCGCTCCCGCCCCGCACACAAGCACCAAGCCGATCAGAATGAATAGAATGCGTTTCATCGAAGAAGAACCCGACGACGGGGCGGCATCTCCCCCGCCGGCGGCTCCCGTCTGGCCCTTGTCGTCTGCCACGATTATGTCACCTCGCTTCCATGGAAGTCAAACATCCAATCCACCGCACGAGGGACGCCCCGGACTCTTTCGCTCTCTTTCCGACCCATGAGCGCTCCCTGCGGACGGCGGGTGTTCGAATCGTCTCCATAAAGCGTTATCGGCCCCGCGGAAAAAGCGCTTAAGCTTCTTTGACTCAGCCCGTCGCGCGGCGGCCAGACGAGAACCGGCGATACTCAAACGCTCCTTGAGCGGCTGGCTCGATCGCGGTAGTCTGAATCGTCCAGGTCGCCGAAGGTCGAACGCAGCGCCATGCGTTTCAGCCGATCATGGCGGAACGTCCGGACCCTCTCAGACGGAGAGTTGCCCCTCGAGGGGTGAAAGCCGTTCACAAGCAGACTGAGCATCCATTGGTTTGTGGCAGGTGATCGTTTCATAGTGACGGGTGGGAGCGCAAAGAGGATGCCATTGGGAGTCTCCTGTCCATGCCAAAAGGGCGATGCGGTGTATCTCTTGTTTTATGAGTGGTGTATCCCCGTATGGACGCTCCCTCGCCACGTCCATAGGGGGCTCTGGAGACTCGATGTTTTGTCAAAGGTTTGACTTCTTTTCCGCCTCGGCGGCACAGACTGCGTGTTCGGCGTCATGGACACCTTCATCCACCTCCATTGTGCTTCCTTCTACTCTCTCCTGCGGGGGACTTTCAGCCCGGGCGGGCTGATCGACGCCGCCCGTCGGGCGGATGCACCGGCCGTCGCGCTCACCGACTTCGGCGGGCTCTACGGGGCGGGGGCGTTTCACACTCTGGCGCGAGAATCGGGCGTGCGGCCCATCTACGGCGCGTCGTTCCCCACCCCGGCCCCGGGCTCCGCGCTTGTGGTTCTGGCGCGCGACGCGACGGGGTACGCCGGTCTGTGTCGTCTCATCACACGCTGGCATCTCGGCGCCAATGGCAACGAAGAGGACGAGGAGACACCTGGCCGAGAGGGTCGTTTTCCGCCCAAGGAAGGACCCTGGAAGAACGATCCAGCCTACTTGGCAGATCTGATTCGGGGGAACCAGGCGGGTGTCATCGTTCTGACATCCGATCCGGACATTCTCGAATCGCTTCGCCCAGATATGGGCCCGGAATCGCTTTATGTCGAGTATTTCCAGTGCGATAGGCCGTCATCGCGCCGCCTCCTTCGCCAGCTGGTCGATGTGGCCAGTCACCTAGGGCTTCGGGGCGTGGCGACGAACCGCGTGCATTTCCTTTCTCCCTCGGATTACGAGGTGCATCGCACCCTGTCGGCGATCCGCACGCGCAAGACCCTCGATACGCTGGCCGAGGCCGACAGCGTCGCGCCGACGTGTCACTTCGCTTCGGCTGAGGAGATGCAGCGGCGGTTCGTCGAGCGGCCCGACGCCGTGCGCGCCACGCACGACGTCGCCGAGCAGTGCCATGTCGACTTGCCCGTCGGCCGGAATCGTATGCCGCGTTTCGAACCCGAGGACGGCAGTACGCCCGAAGAGTATCTGCGCCGCCTGTGCGAAGAGGCCGTTCCGCGGCTCTACGCGGCGGACAAACGGCCGGCGACCCGCGCGCGTCTGGACTACGAACTCGATGTCATCTGTCCAATGGGTTACGCTTCGTATTTCCTCGTGGTGTGGGACGTCGTCCGGTTCGCGCGGGACCGCGGCATTCCCTCGACGGGTCGAGGTTCGGCGGCGGACAGTCTGGTCTCGTACCTGCTGGGTCTCACGCACGTCGATCCGATCGCCCACAATCTGTACTTCGAGCGGTTTCTCAACCGCGAGCGGTCCAGCCCGCCCGACATCGACATCGATCTCTGTTGGCGACGTCGCGACGAAGCGGTGGACTACGTGTATCGTCGATGGGGCGCCGACCGGGTGGCGATGATCTCGACCCACGTGACGTTCGCCGGGCGCTCGTGCGTGCGCGAAGTCGGGAAGGCGATGGGGCTGAGCGAATCCGAGATCGGCCGCTACACCCGTTTTCTTCCCCATTGGGGCGCCATCGATTTCGACAAGATTCGGGCCGAACGTCCCGAGAGCCGCGGACTCGATTTCGAGGGCGAGCCGATGCGATCGGTCGTCCCGATGGCGCGGCGCATCGAGGGATTCCCGTGGCACCTCGGGTTGCACCCCAGCGGCATCGTTGTCTCGCCCGAGCCGCTCGAACGGTGGGTCCCGCTCGAACGCGCGACCAAGGGGCTGGTGGTGACGCAGTACGACATGTACCCGATCGAGGACCTGGGACTTCTCAAGATCGACCTTCTTGGCCAGCGTTCGCTCTCGGTCATCGCCGACGTGACGGCGCAGGTGCGTCAAGAGCGCGATCCCGACTTCGGCTTCGAGACCACGAACGCTGAAGCGGATCCGGGGACGCGCGACCGGATCGCCGCCGGGCGGACGATGGGGGTGTTCCAGATCGAGTCGCCGTCGATGCGCGGGGTCTTGAAGAAAGTCCAGGCGCGCGATTTCGAGACGGTGACCGCCGCCTCCTCGGTCATTCGTCCCGGCCCCAAAGATAGCGGGATGCTCCAGAGCTGGGTTCGGCGTCACTTGGGACGCGAGCCCGTCCGGTTTCTTCACCCCCGCCTCGAAGAGGTGTTGTCCGAGACTCACGGCATCATGATCTACCAGGAAGACGTGCTCAAGGTGGTTCAGGCTGTCGGGGGCATGTCGCTGGGCCGCGCCGATCAGATGCGCCGCTCGATGAGCGACAAACGTCCCGAGCGGCCCCTGGCGTCGATGGAAAGGGAATTCCTCGACGGCGCCGTGCGCTCGGGAGTGCGAATCGAGGCGGCGCGCGAGATATGGCGCCAGATGCGGGCCTTCGCGGGTTACGCTTTCTGTAAGGCTCACAGCGCGTCGTACACCGTGCTCTCTTTCCGGTCGGCCTATCTCAAGGAGCACTATCCGGCGGAGTTCATGGCCGCGGTGTTGGCCAACGGCGGAGGATACTACGACCGCGCCGCCTATGTGAGCGAAGCGCGGCGGATGGGGCTCAGGGTCCTCTTGCCCTCCGTTAATCGGAGCGAAAAGGGGTGGACGGGGCGCGACGATTGGGTTCTCTGCGGTCTGGACCAGGTCAAGGGGCTCAAGGAAAAGACGATCGAGACTCTCCTCGACAGTCGCCGCGCCAAGGGACCGTTCGTCTCGTTTCACGACGCGCTCGAACGCCTCGGCGGGATAGAGAAAGGCGAATGGGAGAATCTGATTCTCTGCGGGGCGTGCGACGGTCTTCTCCTGAGCGGCGCGGGCGTCCCGCCCGTGAAAGAAGAACGCGGGCAAAATGCCCACGCCACGCTGGGAGAAGAACATGGGCGAGACGCCCATGCCACTCGCCCTCAGCTCCTCTGGATTCTCGACCGGTGGTTCGGCGCGGGACCAGGACGGCGCGGCGCCGGGGCGGTCGGCGAACAGATCGACCTGTTCGTCGAAGACGCCTCCCGTCCTTCCTCCTCTTCTCACTCTTCACACTTTCCCGCGCCCGATCTTCCCGACTTCGCGTTCGAGCGTCTCTACGACGACGAGGTTCGCATTCTGGAAGTCGCGATCCGCTGTCACCCGCTCGAGCGTTTTCGCGCGGTTCTTCCCGATCCGGCCAGGGCGGGCCTCCTTCCGGCTTCGGCGCTCGACACGCGGGCGGGTCGCCGCGCTCGTCTTGTGGGGTGGCTCGTCACGAGCCGACGCGTCAAGACCTCGCGCGGCAGCACCATGAAGTTCCTCAGCCTCGAAGACGAAACCGACATTTACGAAGCGGTTCTCTTCGACAAGGCCTATCAACGCTACGGCCACCTGACGCTGACCCGCGGGCCGTACCTGGTCGAGGGTCGCGTAGACGACCGGGAAGGCCACTGTTCGCTCCGTATCGACCGACTGGAGTTGTTGAACGCCGGTCGGGCCGGATCGTTTCTTGACGTCGAGACAGGCTGGGGAGAGCCTTCGGCCGCAATCTTCCCGCAAAACAGATCTTGAAAACGATTCGGGAGGTTGGTAGAAGCGGTGAGGAGTCCACTTTTGCGCGTTCTCTCTCATAGAATATGCTTCAGTACGGAATGGGTCGTGTTCCCAAAGTCGGTACCACACCGCAGCGCTCCCACAACGCTCGGCGGGAATAGAGACGACGCTCTGTCTCGGTTGCCGCGACGGATTCGGGAAAGGGGTCGGCAGATGTTGAAGCAACATGTTATGTCCATTCTAACCTCGGCATTCGCGTTGTCGGTCGCGGCGTTCGCGCGTCCATCCTTCGCGGAGCCGCCGCCCTCCGTGTCCGTCGCCCAGACGGCTCAGGCCGTCCCGAGCGCGCCGCTCGTTCGCGCCTCGGCGGGCAATGACTTCTCCTTCTATCCCACTCAGGCGGACGCATGGTGGAAGTATACGGTTCAGCCCGACCCCGTCATGGTTAACGAGAGCGGTCTGAGCATGGTGTTCGATATTGTCGGCGATCTCAACCTGAGCATCACTCAGAGTCTTCAACGTCGTGTGGGTTATTCGGGCACCGTGACTGGCGAGATGGACTACGACAGCACCCGCGTGCAGTTCGACGGCGTGGCGACGGTGGAGTGCGAGGAGCAGCTCCAGAGCAGCGCCGAATCCACCTATATCACTCGTCAGACAGGATCGTACGACCTGAGTCTGGACGCGTTTGTTTCTGGGTACGGGTACATCGATGTCGGACTCGAATGGGAGTGGGACGTCACGAACATCGATCCTCCCGTGCAGTGGTTTCTCGACCGCTCGGACCTCGACGAGCTCCCCATCGGCTACGTCTACGACGAACAAGGCCAGAACACGGGCGATGCGCATTGGACCATTGCCGTGACCATCGACGGGGCCCGGGAGCAGGTTTCGGGCGATGCGCCCGTCGCCTCGGCCGAAAGATGGGAGATTCTCGAGCATGTCGACAGCATGACCGTCTTGGGCACGCTCTACAGGAACATTGTCAAAGTGAAACGCACGACGATGCTTCCCGATATCGATATCGGCGACGCCCCGCTCGCGACGATCGTCGCCGACCGGCTCCGCGGCGCCTCCTCCGGCGAGGTCGCGCGGCCCCGCGCCATGAACAGCTTGGACTTCAAGGAGGTCGACATTTTCTATTGGGTCGCCGAGGGAGTGGGAATGATCCGGTGCGAAGGGCAGTATGAGTTCTATGGCGAACGCTTGACCAGCGAACTGCGCGACACGAACCTCGAACAGCCGCTCAACAGCGCGGAAGTCGTCGACCAGTACGTTCCTATCGTCATGGAGCCGGGAAGGGAATACGTGGCGTGGGTCGCGATGAAGAACACCGGGATTCAGAGCTGGTCGTGGGACGACAACTATCGGCTCGGCGAGTGCTCAGGCTGCCCTGTTTGGTGGGGGTTCAACCGCGTGTCGCTCGACCCGGGCGAGACTGTCTCTCCCGGCGAGACGGCCAGGTTCCGATTCCTTGTCACGGCTCCGTCCGAGCCTGGCCCATACACCTTCCAGTGGCGCATGGTCGAGGAGTGGGTCGAATGGTTTGGGCCCGAAACCTCGGCGGTCCAGATCACCGTCGCTGAGCCCGAGCTTGGCGCTCGGCAGTGGATGCTCTTTCAGTAGCCGCGGACCTCTGCGCAAACCGTTCCTTTACCGGGACACGCGAAACTCGCCCGACGACTTTGCAGGAACCTCAATAGGCTCGGACAAGCTGCAATCTCCTCGTTGACACGGTCCCGCTGCGTCTCTATACTCTCGGTAGGACTGGGTGTTCCCGCGTCCCGACGATGCGGGGGAGAGTCCCGCGTTCCGTGTGCGCATGTGTCTCGGTCGTGGCCGAGAGCGGCGTGCCGTGCCTGCCGAGTTCCATGAAGTCGAACGACCAGACCGCTCTTCGTCCTCTCCGCATCACTCCGCGCCTTCGACGGTTGTTGGCGATGGCGATCAAGGAGGACGTTGGATCGGGCGATGTGACCTCGCAGGCGACGGTTCCGGCCGCTCAGGAAGGCGTGGGTTCGATTCTTGCCAGAGAGGCGGGCATCCTGTGCGGCGTCGATGTGGCTCGCGCGGTCATGAGGCTGGTCGATCCCGGCGTGAAGGTGGAGATTCGGGTCCGAGACGGCGAGGAAATCGGTAGAAATGTGGAGATTGCAAGACTATACGGTAAAATGAGGTCTATTCTTGCCGCAGAGCGAATCATGCTGAACTTTCTGCAGCACTTATCGGGTGTCGCCACGCTGACGCGTCGCTATGTCGATCTGTTTCGTGAGCTGGGGAGCGGCGTCCGAGTGACCGATACACGTAAGACGACCCCTCTTTGGCGCGAACTCGAACGCCATGCCGTGAGAGCGGGAGGGGGCATAAATCATCGTTTTGCTCTTTACGACATGTATCTGATCAAGAATAATCATGTGGACGCGGCCGGGGGCGTGGGCGAGGCGCTTCGGCGCGTCTGGAAGTCGAATCCGCGCCGCCGGCTGAGAGTCGCGGTCGAGACGCGGAACATTGCCGAGGTGCGCGAGGCGCTCGAGGTCGGGGCCGATCTGGTGCTGCTCGACAACATGCGCCGCTCGCAGATGCGGCGCGCCGTCGAGATCCTCGCCGGTCGCGTGCAAACCGAGGCGACGGGCGGCGTCTCGCTTCGTCGTGCCCGGGCCCTCGCTTCGTTGCCGGTGGACCGGGTTTCGATCGGCGCGCTGACGCACTCGGCGCCGGCTTTAGACATTGCCTTGCGCGTACGGCGGGCGGGCGTTTGACCCGGCGCGCCGTTGCGGCGTTTGCGCGCTCCGGCGCATACATACTCCAGGGAAGTCAACGTAGGCGGAACCATGAGCCAGCTTTCGAGCGAAACGGTTGAGAAAGTCCTGCGGGCCCTCGAGATCCGCGGGGTCCTGGAATTCTTGGACTATCGTGGCGAGACGATCCAGGAGGGCGAGAAGGGCATTCGCTGCTTCTGCCCGGTCCACCGCGAGCAAGTGTTCCGAACCTTGATGGTGGATCACCGAACCAAGAGAGCCAAATGCTCCTACAGTCCTTGCGCCGCGAGCCGGGGAGTGGACCTAATCGACTTGGTGGCGCTTTCGCGCAAGTGGACCCGCGAGGAAGCCGTGGCGGCGCTGGCCGAGCACTTCCGTTTGAAAGTGGACGTTCCGGGGGCCGAGCAGATCATCCAGCAGCGGATGGAGCGCGCGCGCGCGTTCATGGCCAAGGGCGCGTTCGAGGAGGCCTACGAGAATTTCAACCGTGTCGCCGAGACCGATCCGGAGAACATCGAGGCCCTCGAAGCGATGCTCGAGATCGCGCGGCGTCAGCAGCGCAACGACTTGATCGCCGATTTCAGCCTGCGGCTCGCCAACACGCATGCGAATCTGGGCGAGTTCGACGACGCGCTCGAATCGTATCATGTGTATCTCGAGGTCAACCCCGAGGACGTCAACGTGCGGCTCCGGTTCGTCGATTGTCTGGACCAGCTCGACCGCAAGGACAAGATGTTGGCCGAGCTCAAGAGAATCGCGTCGATTTGCGAATCGCGCAAGGACATCGATCGCGCCGTCGAGATCCATCAGCGGATCGAGGCGCTCGATCCCACGGCGACGTCGGCCGAGAGCATGGCGCGCATGCTGGTGGCGTCGGGAAGAATCGGCGAGGCGGTCGAGCGGCTCGCCTCGCACGCGCGTCAACTGCTCGACAACAATCGCCCCGAGGAGGCTCTGGCCTCCTATCAACACATCTTCTCGCTGGCGCCCGAGAACATCGACATTCGCCAGCAATACTTCCAGGTGGCCGTCAGTCTGCCCGAGATGGACGACGAGGCGCTGAACGAGTGTTTGGGGATCGTCGATCATTTCGTTCAACGCGACGCCGTTCTGCGCGCGATGAAGATACTCTCCGAGTTGCGAAGCCGTTGTCCCAATCGCGAGCCCGTGCTGATCAAGATATACGATCTCTACCGCCAGCAATCGCTCGACGCCGAGGCCGACGAGATGGCGTTCGACCTGGCGAAGATGCATCACGAGGCGGGCAACTACGAAGCGGCGCTCAAATGGTCGGAACAGCTCGTTCAGCGCGGCAAAGACGTCGAGATCGCTTTGTCTCTGAAGGCCCGAATTTGCCGCGACATGGGGAATCTCGAAGATGCGCTCGATTCGTTGATCCGCATTATCGACCACAACGAGAAGGAGGGGCGCTATCTCGAAGCGCTGCCGTTCTACGATTCCGTGATCGAGATCGACCCCGGCAATCTCGTCCATCGCCGGCGGCGCCTTCAGGCTCTGGCCGAGCTCGACCGCGCGGAGGAGATGGTCGCGACGGGCGAGAAGATTCTGCCGATTCTTGCCGAGACCGGTCAGACCGACGAAGCGCTGGCCATCGTCGATATGCTGGTGGGGCACGCCTCGCTCCACGCCGACTTCCTGATGACCCGCGCCTCGATCCTTTCGAAACTGGGTCGCGAAGACGAGGCCTGCGAGACCCTCATTCGTTCGGCCGCCGTTCTGGCCGACCAGGAGAACTACGACCAGGCCGCGGAGATTCTGCGCCACCTTCTCGATTCCGACCCGAGCAACCTGGACGCCGTCGAGGCGTTGGCCGACGTTCACATGAAGAGCGGCCGCACCGCCGAGGCGCTCGAGAGCTACAAATCTCTGGCCGGCCTTTACGGCGAACAGGGGTCGCTCGACACGCAGCTCGAAATCCTTCTCAAGATCTCGCAACTCGGTCCGGAAGACGTGGAGGTGATGCAGCAGATCCTTTCGCTCTACGAGATGCTGCACAATCCGCAGGAAGCGCGCGAAATGCGCCACCGCATCGTGCAGACGCATCTGGAGCAAGAAGAGTACGAGCCGGCGCTCGAGATGTGTCACGCGATCCGCAAGATCGAGCCAACCGACCTCTTCGCTCTCGAATGCAGCGTCCGGATCCACGTCGCCACGGGCAACTCCGAGCAATTGCGCGAAGACGCGCTGGCGATGCTCGACGCCTGTCAGGCGACCGACGATTCCGAGCATGCCGATCAGGTGTTGGGGCTCCTCGAAACGCACTTCCCCAACGATCCGTCTATCATGGGACGGCGGATCCTGGCGCTGTGCGATCTCCAGGAGTGGGACCAGGCCTTCTCCCTGTTCGAGCGCATGGTCCAGGCCAACGAGGCGGAAAGCCGGCTCGGAGATTCCGTGGGATTGGCCCGCCAGCTGCTCCACCGGTCCGAATTCCCGGTCGCTCGCCTCCTGCCCTATTGGCTCGACCTGTGCCGCAAGATGGGAAACATCGAGTCCGGCTGGAAGGAAACCGAGTATCTGATCGGGCGACTCCAGGAACAGGCTCAGACGGCGTTGGTGATCGAGGCGTTGCGCGATCTCGAAGACGAATTCCCCGATTTCAACCCGCTCCGGGCTCGCCACATCGAAATCCTTCGCGAGTCGGGTCTCTCGCGCAAAGCGCTCGAAGCGTTGCAGGAATGGGCGCGCGTGTGCGTGTCGCGGGGCGACAACGAGGAAGCCGCGGAACACTATGACGAGGCGCTCAAGGATCAACCCGACGACGTGGATTTCCTGACCGAGGTGCTCGAGTTCCGCCTCAACGCGGGCAAGAGCGACGGCGCGGCCGACCTGGCGCTTCACCTGGCCGATCTTTTGGAGAACGAAGGGCTGGCCGCCCAGGCCATCGACATGCTCGACATGGCCCTGCGGCTCGAACCCAAACGCAACGAATTGCGCGATCGCCTCCTGTTGCTCGAAGAACTCGTCGCGAGCCCCGAACATTTGCGCGACCGCTATATGCAGGTCTTCCGCAGGCATCTGGCCGAGGGCGAGCACGAAACGGCCCGCACCGTGATCACCGAAGCGGTCAGCAAGTTCCCGATGGATCTGGAGATGCGCACTCACTTGGCTCAGGTTCTCGAGACCTTGAATCTGGTCGACGAGCAAGTGGCCGAGTACGGCAACATCGCCACGATCCAGATCGAGGGAGGCGACTACGCCGCCGGGCTCGACGCCGTCTCGGAAATCCTGCGGATCTCGCCCGAGAACGCTCAGGCGCTCGACATCCAGGTCGACATCCAGAAACGCATGGGCGACGAGCAGAAAGCGTTCGAGGAATTCCGCCGCTTCGCTACGCGCATCGGACAAGGGCCCTCCGACGGGGTTCCGTCCCGCCGTCTGGGCGCGGGACTGAGCGAGTGGAGCCTGCAGCGGCTGGAGATGCTTCCGATCCTCGCGGAGTACTCCTTCGAGCACTTCATCGTGGGCGACCGCAACAACTTCGCCTACGCGACGGCCCTGGCGATCGCCCGAAATCCGGGCAGCGACTACAACCCGCTCTACCTGCATGGCGACGTGGGTTTGGGCAAGACGCACCTTCTCCAGGCGATCGCCAACGAACTCGTGAAAACCAATCCCCAGCTGCGCCTTCTCTATACGTCGAGCGAAGAATTCACCAACGCCCTGATCGAGGCTATCCAAAACAACACGGTTCGGCAATTCCGCACCTTGCACAAGAGTCCCGACGTTCTCCTGATCGACGACGTCCACTTCCTCGCCGGCAAGGAACGAGCGCAGGAGGAGTTCTTCCAGATTTTCAACGCTCTCTATCAAGCCAATCGCCAGATCGTCCTCACCTCGGACTGCCCGCCCAAAGATCTGCCGCACCTCGAAAAGCGACTGCGGTCGCGGTTCGGCGCGGGGATCATCGTCGATATCCAGGCTCCGGACTTCGAGACGCGCATGGCGATCCTTCGCCGCGAGATGGCGCACGTGGACGTGAACATCGACGACGCCATGCTCTCCGAGATCGCCAAGGGCATCGAGACCAACGTCCGCGAGCTCAAGAGCGCTCTGAAACAGATGATTGCCCGCGTCCAGATCGGCAGGGAAAGGCCCACGTCCCAGATGGCGCGCGATATCGTCGAACAAGCTCTTGCCCAACTCGAATAGGACGCTTCGGATAAGAAAACCGCGTGGAACCAAGAATCCCGGAGTGAGGGTCGGCCCCGCGCCGAGCTCGGCGCGGTGGAATCGGCTTCTTGACAGGCGTTTTTCTTCCGTGTAGGTTCAAATATAGCACATATGTTCGGTATATGTGGAGGAGACCCTCGTGTCGCAGCTTCACTTCTACGTCCCCGACGAAACGGCCAAGGCGCTTCGAGAACGCGCCCGCGCCGCCGGTCTCTCCGTGTCTCGCTATCTGGCGACGGTCGTTCGCCGCGACCTAGGGGAAGGCTGGCCGAAGGGATACTTCGACAAGGTGGTCGGGGGTTGGCAGGGCAAACCGCTCCGGCGCGCGTCGCAGGGCGCGTTGGAGAAACGGGAAACACTCTGAATGTACCTGCTCGACACCAACGCGTGTATCCGGGTCCTCAACAACACGTCGGCTTCTCTCGTGGCTCGTCTTCGTTGCGAGGCGCCGTCTGAGATTCGTCTGTGTTCCGTGACCAAGGCGGAGCTTTTCTTCGGAGCGAGACATAGCTCGAGGGTTGCCGCCAATCTGAGGCTTCTCGAACGTTTCTTCGCCCCGTTCATCTCACTGCCTTTCGACGATCTCTGCGCCGAACACTATGCCGCCATACGCACGGAACTGGCAGACCGCGGCCGGCTCATCGGACCGAACGACCTTCTGATCGCGGCGACGGCCCGCGCCCACGACCTGGTGTTGGTCACGCACAACATCGGGGAGTTCTCTCGCGTTGTGGGCCTGAAGATCGAGGACTGGGAATGACGCGCACCTCCGCCGACGCCTGGAAGCGTCTCGCCCTAATCGTCGTCCTCGTTCTTGTCGCGCTGGGGGCGCGGCTCGCGCTTTTCAACCCCGATTCGAACCTTTCGCCCGACGCGGCGGACTACGTGAACATCGCGCGCAACCTGGCCGAGGGGCGGGGCTTCGTCCACTCCATCAAGTGGCATTTCTTCACGAACGATCCGGTGGTTCGCCCCGCCGCGGGCGAACGGCCTCCGCTCTATCCGCTGCTGCTCGGCGTCGTCTGGCGACTGGGAGGACGGATGGCGGCCATCGATGGTGTCAACGTCTTTCTGGGCGTTGCGGCGATCATTGTGCTCTTTCTTCTCTACGAGCGGGTCCTCGACTGGAGGTGTCCCGCGTTCGTCGCGGCGCTCTTGGCCGCGATCAATCCGAGCGTGGCCAAGGCGTGTGTCTTTCCTTGGACCGAGCCGCTTTTTCTCTTGCTTCACGCCTCCGCGCTTCTCGTCCTTATCGCGGGAATACAAAGCGAAGGGTCCCGCCTGGGCTCCAGCGCCGCGCAGTCTTCGTCTCGTCCCGACCGACTCGAACGACCGGATTGGCTGGCGCTGGCGGCGGGCGTCCTCGCCGCTCTCGCTTATCTGGCGCGGCCCAACGGGGTCGTTCTTCTCGTGGCGGTTCTCGGGGTCCTCGCGCTCGCGCGGCGATGGCGGACTCTTGGGCTCTTCCTTCTACCCAACGCCCTGATTCTGGGTGTGTGGTTCGCCGTCGTTTGGATGCAAAAAGGATCGCCGTTCTTTTCCGTCCAGGAACATCACTTCCGGGTGCTGAGAATCGAGGAGGGCATGCGCGCCGGGTGGGGTGCCGCGATCCCGAGTCGCGAGGAATTCGCCGCCGCCAACCCGCTCGGATCTCTCGTCGTGGAAAACGCCTGGCGATACACGCTCGACCTGCTTGGCCGACCCTTTCTTGGGCTTCCGATCGGAGAGGGGTACGCGTTGAGTCGGCGGGTCGGAACCGCGCTGTTGTTCGTATCGTCGTGTCTGGGCGCGGCGGTCCCGATCGTCTGGACATTGAGGCGATTGGGTGGGCGCGGAACGTTGTTGGGGCTTTGCGCCCTGGGTCATTTCCTGCTGATCTCGCTGGTGTGGGCCACGCACGAGGGAGACCGCTTTCTTCAGCCGGTCTATTTGTTCCTCGTCCCGCTCGTTGTAGGAGTCCTGTTCGACGGCGCGCGACATGCCGCGCGACGTCGTCCGAGCGTTGCGGTCAGGTGGACGGTTTGGTCCGTCGTCCTTGCGGTATTGCTGTCGTGGGCCGGGGTCGGCGTCCGCAACCTGATCCTGACGCGCGCGGCTCTTCGTCAGCTTCCCTCGTTCCACTCGGTCGATGCCCAGGAACGCGAGCAGATCGACTCGCTGTTGCCCGAGGGCGCGATTGTCGCCACGGACGCCCCGTTCATGGCCAACTGGCTGCTCGATCGGCCGACCGTGTATCTCCCCACGGCGTTGACTCATCTGAATGCCGAGGGGTTCTTTCGCGAGTACGACGTGAGCGTGGTCGTGCCCTTGGATCTGCGCGACGCGATGCTGAGAGCCCAGGTGAGCACTCTTGTGCGAACCGGCCGGATTCGACCTCTTAGGGGGCACTTGCTTCCGGGCTTGACTTGGTTCGCCGTGACAACGGGTCCCACCCCTCCCGCCTCGGGTGAGGCTCCCGTGAACGCAGTGGACACGCCGCAAGATTGATTCTAAACAGGTTACGGCAATTCCGCCGGGGGCGCGTCCCTCTTCGCCCTTCTGCGCGATCGTTCTCGGCCTTTCAGGACTCATTTCGGCCGAAAGGCGGGCCAATTCCGCTTGACAGAGTGTTCTTCGATAGATAGAGTATTCTCCTTTTGAGGACCATAAGGAGTAAGAACGACATGCCTACCGCCAATCAGTTGATTCGCAAGCCTCGCCAGAAGCTCGTGAAGAAGAACAAGGTTCCTGCCCTGATGAGAGCCCCTCAGCGCCGGGGCGTGTGTACGCGCGTCAACACGATGACTCCCAAGAAGCCCAATTCGGCCCTGCGCAAAGTGGCCCGCGTGAGATTGACCAACGGGATCGAGGTGACGGCCTATATTCCGGGAGAAGGACACAACCTCAACGAGCACTCGATCGTGCTGGTCCGCGGCGGCCGCGTCAAGGACCTGCCGGGCGTGCGCTACCACATCGTCCGCGGCGTCTTGGATTCGCAGGGCGTGTCGTCTCGCAAGAAGGGCCGTTCGAAATACGGGGCCAAGAGGCCGAAATAGCGTTCAGACCCTCGCGCGGCGCCGCCGCGCGGGAGACGGGGATTCGTAGCGGATCGCGCCAGCGGAACGCAGCCCGCGGGCGAACACGAAGAAGGAGAGGAGAGCCTTGAGCCGGAAATCGAGTGCAACCCATCGCGACATTCTGCCCGACAAGCAGTTCGGGAGCCAGCTGGCCGCGAAATTCATCAACAACATCATGAGTCGCGGCAAGAGGAGCGTCGCGGAGAACATCTTCTACGGCGCCCTGAAGATCATCGAGGCCAAGGGAGTCGGTTCGCAGCCCTACGACGTCTTCGCCCAGGCGGTCGAGAACGTCAAGCCCATGCTCGAAGTCAAGAGCCGGCGCGTGGGCGGCGCCAACTACCAGGTCCCGATCGAAGTCCGCCCCGAGCGGCGCGAGGCCCTTGCGTTCCGCTGGATTCTCGACGCGGCCCGCCATCGCGGCGAAAAGACGATGACGGTGCGTCTGGCCAACGAGCTGATGGACGCCTTCAACAAGCAAGGCACGGCGGTTAAAAAGCGCGAGGATACCCACCGCATGGCCGAAGCCAACAAGGCTTTCGCGCACTACCGGTGGTAACAACCGCTTCGATTCGCCGATTTGTTCAGAGGGCCGAAACGTTCGTTTCGGCCCTCTGTTTTCCGGTTCGCCTCGGTTGCGCGCCGAGACGGCGAATGCGGGCAAACGGCCCTTGCGCGGCTTCAAGAGAAGGCGAGGCGCGTCGCCCCGCATGAGGGCATCGCACGGGGGAGTATTCGCTTGACGCCTCTGAGCGACGATCCTATGATTGCACGATTATCGTCCTCGAGTTCCCCCTCCGCCGGGAGAGATCTTCCGGCTTCTCGCAGGGGGGCGCCACAACGGGCGAAAACGGGAGTTCTGAAAGGGACGGAGTCTCATGGCCGATCTAGCCCGACTCGCGGAATCCGTCATCCGCGGGCACATCGATGCGAACGCCTCCTACCCACCGGACATGAAGGGACAACCAGGGGTGCGCGAGCTGACGCAGGAAGCTCTGGACGCGGGTCTGGAGCCTCAGACGATTCTCTACGACGGTTTGGTGGCCGGCATGACGGTCGTCGGCAAACGTTTCCGCGACAACGAGGTGTTTGTGCCCGACGTTTTGGTCTCGGCCAAGGCGATGAAGGCGGGGACGGAGATTCTCAAGCCTCATCTGGCCGCGTCGGGCGCCAAGTCGCTTGGCACGGTTGTCATTGGCACGGTCGAAGGCGACATGCACGACATCGGCAAGAACCTGGTGGCGATGATGCTCGAAGGGGCGGGCTTCAAAGTGATCGATATGGGCGTGAACGTCTCCATTGCCAAGTTCAAGCAGGCGTTGAGCGAAAACGGCGACGCCGTCTTCGCCCTCTCGGCCCTTCTCACGACGACGATGGTCAATATGAAGACCGCCATCGACGCCCTTCGCGAGGCTAGGAGCGATATCAAGATCATCGTGGGCGGCGCGCCCGTCACCGACGGGTTCGCTCGCGAGATCGGCGCCAACGGCTATGCGCCCGACGCCAGCCGTGCGGTCGACGTGGTCAAGGATCTCGTCGGAGCGGCGTGAAGCGAGCCGATGAGGTCACGGCAGGATCTGGCAGACCCAAGAACACAAAGGGACCCAAGGGTCGAACAGGGCCGGCGGGTCCTTTTTCTCATACGCCCGGCGGCCGTCTGGGTTCCGGTCCCTGCTTTCCGCTTTCGATCCACGCTCTGCGCTCGGCGAAGTACTGCTGGCGCAGGGCGAGCTTCTGCGTCTCGCTGAAGCGCTCGGCCGACGGACGCGGCACCGGCGTTTTGGGTTCGCCGACGGCGTCCGGTTCTTCGTTTTCCGCTCCCTCTTGGCTCAATTGCTTCTCGCGAGTCTGAACCGACTGGTGATACGCCTCCATCGTGGCGATTTCTCGCACGCTGGCGACCCGGAACACGTCCGCGACCCGGTTTTTGAGTTTTTCGCTCGACTCTGTTTGAACGAATCGCAAGAGGAGAGCCTTCACGGGCTCGCGCTCGGGTTGGAGCCGCCCAAGGAAGGAGACGATGACTTTGGCGCGGGCCTCGGAGGCCTTGCGAAGCATTTCGAGGATGTCGTAGAGAATGACGCCGTATAGGCTTTCCGACTCGTTGGAACGCAGGATCGCGAGCAGCGCGGTCTCCGCGGCGGCGCGGATCACCATCTCGCGGCAATGGAGCTGTTCGACCAGCGCGGGAACCGCTTCCTGAGAGTTGCGCGCCGCGACCTCCTGGATCGCCGCGATGCGCCGCGACACCCTGACCCCGAACAAGCCCTTGCCTCGGATGTCGGCGATCAGGTTCTTGAGCGGGTCTTTTTGGCGGGGACGCGCGGCAAAAGCCGCGGCCAGATCGTCGGCGGAGAGGGGTTTTTCCCGTTGCGAATCGTCGGCCGCCAGCTTGCGGCGCATCAGCATCTCGCGGACGAAGCCTTCGGTCTCGCCGCCGATCGGGCCGAATTCCCCCTTCTGGATTCGTCCGCCGATCTCGAAGAGGAGATTGCGTCCCGCCTCGCCGCAGGCGTTGTACGCCGCGTAGAGCAGGGAGTGAATCACCTTGTCGCGCGAGAGGGGCCGGTTGCGGTCCTGCGTCGAATCGTAGAACGTTTCGCGCATTTGCTCGGGGATCTTGCTTTCATCGGTGATCAAGGCGTTCGTCACCATCTTGCGGATCAGCGGCTCGGCCCGTTCGTCGCCGATCTTGGAGAGCGTCTCGCCGATCGCCATGAAGGCGCCGGAATAGTGCATGACGTGCTTCTCCGCTTCCTCGATCAGCATCGGCAGGGCGCCGGAACCCATACTGGAGAGAACGTCGACCAGTCCCTCGCGAAAGCCCAGTTCGGTGCGCTGGTTCTGGTCTCCCTTGGCCTCGCGATGGCGGGCGTCCATGGTCCACAACCCGCCGACGATCAGGCGGATCGCTATTCGTTGAACCTCGCGCGGCAAGCTCGCCGGATCGTACGCGCACAGGCTCATGACGGCCGTTTGCTGCAGCGGGCGGTCGTCGGGAAGCGTCTTCAGGGTCTTGACGACGATTTCGGCGCGCCGCTCGGGGGGCGTGGACGGATTGCGCGCGATACGTCCGAGGGCCGCGAGGCAATGTCCGATTCGGCGTCGCGTGGGAGGGTCGATCACACGAGCCCGGCAGAAGTCGGCATAGAGCGCTTCGAGAAACGAGAGCGACTTGTCGTCGCCGATGCGCCCGAGAGCGTCGATCATCAGGCCTAGAATGGGAGATTCCTTCTTCTCGGACTTGAGAGCCGCCATCAGGTACGGGGCGAAGCGGGGGTTCGAGAGGCCGCCCATGAGTTGGAGGAGGATGCGGGCCGCCCTGCCCGAGGGGTTCTGTTTCATGGCCTCGATCACGGCCTCGGCCAACTGGTCCTTTTGCCCCAGGCGCCTGAGGGTGCGCACCGACGCCAGTTTTTGCGCCGCGTTCATCTTCTGAAACGCGACATCCTCGACTCCTTCGACCGGGCCCGTTTCGCGCGGGTCGGCGGGGCAGAACTCCTGGAGAATGCGGGCGACGTCGAGGAACGAGAACCGCTTTTCGTCGCTGAAGTAGGCCGCCACCAGAGCGTGAAACGCTCGATACGCCTTTTCCTGGTCTTGGGCGAGCAGTTCCCCCGTCGCCTCCAGGCCGGGCAACGACCGGATGAGCTCGGCCACCGTCGAGGTGTGGATCATGTTCCACTGCAGCTCGCGCTGACCCATCTCGGACAGGGTCAGGTTGGTCTGGCTCGTCTGGTACGATTGGCGGATCGCTTGGAACAGCGCGGGTTTGACGTTCGAGCCCAGGGCGCGCTCGAGATTCTCGATCACTTTCTGCGCGCGCGGACGGTCGTGATCCAGAGTGCCCAGAACCGAGCCAAGATGCCATGCCATCTGCATCTGTTCTTTGTCGCCCGAGCCGCGCTCGATAATGCGTTGCGCGGAGGCCGTCGCGGCGCCGAGATCGCGCGAGCGCACTTGTTCGCGGAGTTCGCGGGCCATGCGTTCGCCGGCAATGTCGGCCAACTGCTTGCGCCACTTGGCGAGCGTGTCCATGTAGGGCTGGACGGAGGCGAGAGCCGGTTCGGCGACTTCTTCGGCGGGGTGGTTCCCGAGCCAGGAGGCGAATGACACGAAAGCGCCCATCCGGAAATCCTCGTAGAGCGCGGCCAGAACGCGGGCAATATCGCGGCCCAGCTCTTCGAGATCGGGCGCCTCGCCGACCAGTTCCTGGAAGACATGGCTCGCCGCGGTCGCCTTGCCGTGTTGCAGCGCTTCTTCGAGCCTCTCCAGAAGGACAATATGAGCCGAGTTTACCATGCCGACCCAATCCTACCGCAGTCCCCGTCTCGCGCGCAAGCAAGACCATATGACGCAACTGTATTTCCCACGTCTTGGCTGAACACCTCCGGGGCCGTGGGGGAGAGGCCGGACGCGGCCGACGGGGGAGGCGCGGCGGATTCGTTCTCCAGTCTTGCTTTCGGGGCGGCTTCTCTGTCATGCTTTTCGCGTCCGACACCGAGAGACGGTATATAGGCCGTCGCGGGTCGTTCGGCGAGGGAAGGACCGGAACCCATGTTTTCGTGGTTGAAGCCCTACGAGACGATCGATCGGGAGGATTTGCGGAAGGGCCTGCACATCCTGGTCTACGAGGGCATCTGCACCCACATGATGAGCGTCTTCACCGGCGGCGCGTTTCTGGTCGCCTTCGCTCTTCTTCTCGGGGCCTCGAACCGCACGATCGGCCTGATCGCGGCCATCGGGCCGCTTTCGCAGATCATGCAGATCCCCGCCATCTACCTTGTCGAGAAAGTGGGGCAACGCAAGCTGGTCGGAACGGTCAGTTTGTTCTTCGCGCGGGTACTATGGATTCCCATCATCCTGCTCCCTTGGTGCTTCCCCGACCGGCTGAAGATACCCGTGTTCCTGGTGTCGTACTTGATCTACTTCAGCCTCATCGCGATCTACGGATGTTCGTTCAACTCGTGGATGCGCGATCTGATCCCGGACGAGATCCGGGGGCGCTTCTTCAGCAAACGCCTGGCGATCGCCATCGCGATCGGTTCGGCGATCGGTTTGGGCGCCGCGGTCGGCGTGGATTTGTACGCCAAACACTTCGAGAACGCGATTCCCGTCTACAGTCTGCTTTTCACCGCCGGCATTGCATTCGGGTTCACGGGAGTGTACTTCCTCGCGCGCACGCCCGAGCCGCGCATGCAGCCGGCCGACGGCCAGGGCGTCCTGAACGTTCTGCGTCGCCCGTTCGCCGACGCCAATTTCCGTCGCCTTCTTCTGTTTCTCGCTTGGTGGAACTTCGCCGTGAATCTTGCCGCGCCGTTCTTCACCGTCTACATGCTTCGACGCATCGGACTGAGCATGACGTTCGTTCTGGCCCTCGTCGTCCTGAGCCAAGTTGCGAACGTTGTGTTTCTGCGGATTTGGGGCGGTCTGTCCGACCGGTTGAGCAACAAATCGGTCCTGGCCGTGTCGGGGCCGCAGTTTCTCATCTGCATTCTGATCTGGCCCTTCACGACCCTGCCCGAGAGGTACGCTCTCACGATCCCGCTTCTCGTGGCTATTCACGTTTTGGCGGGCATCTCGACGGCGGGCGTGATTCTTTGCAGCAGCAACATCGCGGTGAAACTGGCCCCGCGCGGCGCGGCCACTTCCTACCTCGCGGTGAACGCGCTGGTGTCGGGATTGGCCGCCTGCGTCGCGCCGGTGCTGGCGGGCTCGTTGGCCGACGTGTTCAGCCACCACGAGCTGTCGGTGAGTCTGAAGTGGGTGGCGTCCTACGCCGAGACGAAAGAGTACGTGCTTCCCGCGCTCGATCTACGCGCGCTCGACTTTCTCTTCATCCTAGCGTTTCTGGTCGGGCTCCTGGCGCTCAGGCAGCTGGTTCGCGTCCGCGAGATCGGCGAGGTTCACGAGGACGTGGCCGCGCGCGAGTTCTTTGCCGAGGTTCGCAAGGCGGCGCGGCACGTGTCGTCGGTCGCGGGTCTTCGTCGCCTGACCTACTTCCCCTACCACTTCCTCCTCCATCGCAGGCGATCGAACAGGGTCCGACCCTCCGAAGAAGGGCCGTCCGGAAGCGGTCCGAACCCGTGAGGGTCGTCGCCGACGGAGGGGTTGGGTCCCTTCGGGGCATTCTCCGCCCGTCTTGAACCGAGCGGGCCGACAGTTCCCGGAAGGAGAGATTCTCCGCGATCCGGACGACTCGACACCCCTTTCAGGTTGATCGGTTTTCGACCCTCTGCTATTCTCCCTGGCGCGCGAGTCTCCCGGAAGGGAAGAGGTCCGTGCGGAACCCCCCCGACAACCCTGAATCCCGGAAGAGAACTCCCAGGAAGCGGATATGGCTCTCGCTGGGCGTGCCTTTAGTCGCAGCGGGCGTAACGATGGCGCCCGTCCTGTGGGGGCAATACGTGTACCTGGACGATAACGTTTTCTTGGCTGAGAGCCCTTTCGGACGCCAGGCGACGTTCAGATCCTTATGGTGGATATTCACGGGGAAAGCCCATCCTCTGAACGCCGCGTACCCCGTGTTCCAGGCGTCCTGGTTTCTCGACATTCTCGTCTTTCGTCGCGATCCCCATCTCAGTCATCTCTTGAACCTGGTCCTTCACCTCGTCAACGTCGCTTTCGTCTGGCAGTGCAGTCGTCTTCTCCTTCTGCGCTCGCTCGGCCAGGAGGCGCCAAGACCCAGCCGGGGGGGCGGTAAGGCGGCGAAGCGCGGTTCGCGTTTTTCCGATTCTCAGGTTCTGCTTGCGGCGGCGGTTGGCGCGACGTTGTTCGGCGTTCACCCGGTCAACGTCGAGCCGGTTGCGTGGGTGAGCGGGCGGAAAGTCGAGCTGGCGCTTTTCTTCTCGCTCGCCGCTCTCGTTCTGCTCCTCTCGCGGCGTGGGGGGTGGCTCCGATACGTTTCGGCCGTTCTCAGCTACGGTTTGGCGCTGCTTTCGAATGCGACGTGTCTCGGCATGTCGCTGGTTTTCGGGGCATGGTTGACCATTGTGGAGCGAGTGAGATTCCCCAGGGCGTTTCTCTTGGCTCTCCCGTTTCTTCTTCTGGCGTTGTGGTTCGGTGCGACTCGTTCGGCGCTCGACAAGGCCCAGTGGGAGAGAGCCGGCGATCTCAATCTGGAGACATCGAACCGCGATGCGCCGTTAGGGGCGCATTTCGCGGCCCGCGCTCGCGAGACGCTCGACTTGTTCCGCCCCCGGGGGCTTGTACCCGTGTATCCGGTGGCAAAGCCTCCCTACTGGACGTTCGGCTCGTTTGCGGGGATCGTGCTGATGGCGGGATCGGCCCTTTTGGTTGTTTGGGGGTGGGGCCGGGGCGTGTCCGGGTCCGATCAGTCCGATAGGGCCGCTCTGCGGAAAGTCCTGGCGTTCGGTTTGGCGTGGTACTGGCTCGTCTTGGGTCCGGCGTTCCTTCACCATCGCATCCAGGCCGACAGACATCTCTACATTTCGACGGTGGGTCTGTTCATGGCGTTCGGCGTTCTCTCGGCCGTTCTTCTCGGTCGTCTGCGCCCGCCCGCAAGATCGATCGCGACGGCGGTTTACGTGGCCGCCGGTCTGGCCCTTTCGATTGTCGCCTTCCGTCAAGCCGGGCACTGGCGGACGAGCAAAAGCCTGTTCCGCCATGCGATAGCGGTCACCCGCGACAATCAGGCGGCGCACATGGGCCTGGGGGCCGTGCTTGGGAGCGAAGGGGACTTTGACGGAGCGATTCCTCACCTGCGAGCCGCGCTCGATCTCGCTCCCAGCTCCGCGGAAGGGCATCGGAACCTGGGCATTGCCCTCCTCGGCGCGGGGGAGATCGATCGAGCGATTGCGGAGTTCTCGAGGGCGATCGAGATCCGGCCCGACTACGCCGAGGCCCACGGCAGGCTGGGCGCCGCGTTGGTCCGGACGGGACGCTGGTCCGAAGCGATCCCTCACTGCGAGTTTGAGGTCCGGGCGAACCCCCAATCCGCTCAGGCGCAACTTCGTCTTGCCATCGCGTTCGGCGCCACGGGGCGGTTGGAGGAGGCCCGCGGGCGGTGCGAGGCGGCGTTGCGGATCGAGCCCGACTATGCCGAGGCCGAAGGCGCGCTCGGCAACGTTTTGGTCGGACTCGGCCGCATCGAGGAAGCCATCCGTCGTTTCGAGCGGGCGCTGAGCCTGAAACCCGACTATGCCGAGGCGGAAAACGGCTTGGCCGGCGCATTCGTTCTCGCCGGTCGTCTCCATGAGGCCGTCGCTCACTACGAGGCCGCGCTGCGCATCGACCCCGGCCTTGCCGTCGCCGAGTACAACTTGGCCAACGTGTTGCTTCAACTCGGTCGAGCCGAGGAGGCGATCCCACACTACGAAGCGGTTGGGCGGCTCCAACCCGGTTCGGCCCGGGCGCAATCGGCGCTCGACCGGATTCGGCGCATCGCCCGCGGCCGTGAGTAGAAGACGGTCCCGCGTCCTTGCGATGCGGAGGCGACCTCTCGCCGGCTTCTCAGCTCGCCTCCGGTTCGCTCTCATTCTCCCGCACGACTCGCGCCGACAGTCCCCGGAGGGAGAGATTCTCCGCGATTCCGCCGATCTCGACCGCGGGTTCGTTCTTGAGCGTCAGGTTCACCTGTGAAAGGCGGACGTTGCGGGTGTCGATGCACCGGAGTCCCGACTCGGCCTCGATCGTCGCGTTCTCGATCGAGACGTCCTCGACCGGCATTTCCGGCAAACCCTGGATGTGGATCGCCTGTTTCGCGCCGCGACAGACGACGTTGGCGATGTGGAACCCGCGGAAAACGGGGGTGCGTTCCGAGACCGGTTCGGGGGGGGTGTTGTGGTAGAAAGTGGTGAAGAGGATCGCCTCGCCTCGGATATCTTTCATCGCGATGTTGCGGATGTCGATGTTCTCGACCGTGCCGCCGCGTCCGCGCATGGTTTTGAAACGCAATCCCACGTCGGCGCCGAGGAACTCGCAATTGTTCGCCGTCAGATTCCGCACGCTGCCCGACATCTCGCTTCCGATCACGATGCCGCCGTGCGCGTGATGGACCACGCAATTCTCGATGGCGACGTTCTCGCACGGGCGCCCGACGCGCCGGCCGTCGGCGTCGCGTCCGGATTTGATGCATAGGCCGTCGTCGCCGGCGAAGATCTCCGTCTCGCTGACCAGAACGTTGCTGCACGAGTCGAGATCGATCCCGTCTCCGTTGGGCGCGTGCCAAGTCGATTGGACCAGGACGCGGCGAATCTCGACCCGGTCGCAGTAGATAAGATGAAGGTTCCAGAAGGGCGAGTTGCCATAGGTGCACCCTTCGAGACGGACCCTGCGGCAGTTGACGAACCCGACCAAGGTGGGGCGCAGGGCCTCGCCCGCCTGAGCGGCTTCTTCGAGAGTGGGCGCGCGTCCTTCGCTTGCGATTTCGCGAAGGAGTTTCAACCCGTCGATCGCCCCCTGGTTGGGCCACCATCGGCCGTTTTTCTCGTCGATGACTCCGTGCCCCGACCGGGCCTCCTCGACCAGCGCCCGCCATTCGTCCTCGGTGAGTTTGAAACGTTTGGGACGGGCCCAGGCTTGGCCGTTGCCGTCGAACCGACCTCGACCCTCGATCGCGATGTTCGTGCAGTCGTGGGCGTAGATCAGGGGGGAGCGCACATAGGTCTCGATCCCCTCGAACCGGCCCGGGACGAGAGGATAGTCGTCGAAATCGACGCTGAATCGAATCCGCGCGCCTTCCTCGATGCGAAGGGCGACGCCGCTGCGTAGTTCGATCGGCCCGGTCAGATACTCGCCCGCCGGAACGACGACCGTGCCTCCGCCGGCCTCGGCGCACGAAGAGATCGCGTCGCGGATCGCGTCGGTAATTTTCGTCTTGCCGTCGGCGACGGCCCCGAAGTCCCTGACATTCGCGACAAAACCCGCTTGAACCGCCATAGCGTTCACACTTCCCTTCCTAGCCCGTTTTAAAGGATCGAGACGAGTCTCGATTGCCGGATTTCTCCGGCAATCGCTTCATAGCGTCTCGACGAGTTTCCGTCAACGTCTTGTTGTCTTGAAGGGAAAGAAAAAGGGTGAAGGCGCCGTACGGCGCCTTCACCCCAGGTGAGGCATCTATTGACAGATGACCCGCTTACGGATTCGGCAGTGCGCCATTCAAGACAATCGACGTCACGGTGATCGCACCCGTCTGGGAGGCCCAGCCGTTGGCTGCTTGCGCGGTCGAAACCGGCAGACCGTAAGCATCCCAGTAGAAGTGGAGCCAGCGTCCCGTGGTCGTTCGCATCACGTAACGATACACGTCGACGTCCGACCCGCCGGCCACAGTCGTCTTCGGCGAGCCAGGCGCATCAACCGTGCCCGAGTTCGTCAGGTGCAAACGCGTGTCGAACGGTCCGAAGGCGTCGAACCAGATCGTCTGATCGGCGGCGGAACCCGCGGCGTTAAACGGAGTCGTCTGGTAACGAACCACCGGCGCGGTGTCCGGGCTCGGAGAGTAGGAGTGGATGGTGTAGCGCAGCAGGTCGCCGGCCACTTCGGCGTACTTCTGAGTCACCGAAGCGGGGGCCTGCGACGCCTGAGACCATCTGGCCAGGCCGGTGTCCGACCCGCCGGGCAGCGCTCCCATCGCCAACGTGACGTAATCGGCAGTCCTCGTGCCGGCGTCAGGAGTCGGCAGAAGCGCCAACGTCGGGAAGGCGCTCGTCGTCGGGAAGTTGAACCCGTTGGCGGCGTCGTTGAACGCGGTCGCCCCGGCGCCCCACTCGAGGTCCGGAGTCGTCTTGTCGGCCGGACGCGCGTAGGACTCGACCACACAGTAGTCCATCCACATGTGGCCGGAGTCGCCGACATCGAGACCGTCGAAGGTCAGGGTGTAGTCGCGACCGTCGGCCGGCGCATTGACGTCTCCCACTGCGACCCAGTCTGTCGCGTCCAGCGCTCCGCCGTCAGCCCACTCGCTCAGCTCGTAGGGTGGCGTGAAGTGAATCTGGGTCTCGAACGAGGAATCGGTCGAGATCGGAGCATCGGTTTCATCCGCACCGGACGTCAACACCTGGACGCCCTGCCAGGCCACCGTCTGGTAGCTGAGGGCCAGCAGACGCCAGCTGCAGGTAGCGGCGCGCGTCGCCTGATCGCTGATCAGACCCGCGCGGACGCGATAGACCTTGCCGTCCATGCCGCCGCCCGGGATGAGGAACTTGGCATTGGCGCCGTCGTCGCTGAGGTACCAGGTACCGTAGTTGGCGCCGAGAGCGCCGCCGCCCGCACCTGTGGCATCCCAACCGATACCGCCGTTG